>CALKVC010000148.1 GCA_937996595.1 uncultured Chitinophagaceae bacterium | reverse complement strand
TTGCACTACTGTAAACTCAAATTCAGTTCCTTGATCTTTGCAGCTCATTGTTTGTTACCTGTTTTTAATAGCACAACACGCTAATATTATATAGTTCAATTTTTTGAATATCTAAAAGAGTAAAAGCCATAAACTAACATAAAGGGTTACCTGCAAATACCTGTTCCGTTTTCAATTGATGCGATATATGCTGTCAGCGGAAGGTTCATCGCTTTTTCATAAGCAAGGCTTATATCATTCACCAAGGAATCAATGGCATCTTCCTTCACGAGGTTGATGCTGCATCCGCCAAAGCCGCCGCCCATCATCCTGGCGCCCGCAACGCCCGGCCTGTCTTTTACAAAATCAACCAGGAAATCCAGTTCTTTACAACTTACTTCATATAAATCTTTCAATCCTGCATGTGTCTGGTACATCTTAGCGCCCAGAGAAATGATATCCCCTTTTTTCAGGTCTTCGCAGGCGCCGAGTAAGCGTTCGTTTTCCTGCACAACATAACTGGCACGGTTAAACACCAGCATATCAACCGGTTTCACATATTGTTCAAGCATTTGCATGCCGGCATCCCGTAAACTTGTCACTTCGGGGTGGTGCTGATGAATAAGCGATACCGCTTTTTCGCATTGTTTACGCCTGGTATTGTATTCAGATGATGCCAGGTTGTGTTTTACATTCGTATTAAGCAGTACAATTTTATACCCCTGCAGCCGGAAGGGTACATATTCATATTCCAGCGACCGGCAGTCGAGTTTTATCACATGATCTTGTTTGCCGAACATGCTGGCAAACTGGTCCATGATGCCGCAATGCACCCCGGCATATTCATGCTCTGCTTTTTGCGCCATCGGTACCATATCTGATCTGGTTAAACCCAACTCAAATATTTCATTTAATGCAAAAATACCGGCGCATTCCAGGGCAGCAGAGGAGGATAGGCCTGCCCCAATGGGGACATCACCATCTATTACGGCATTGAAACCGGAAAGTATATGGCCTTTTTTCTGCAACTGGTTAGCCACGCCCAGTATATAATTAGCCCATTGTGTACCTGATTTCTGAACAGCATTGATATCACCTGTAAAATATTCATTGAAATCTGCTGCATATAGTTTTATTACATGGTCATCCCTTTTTGTTATTGCCAGGTAAATATGTTTGTCTATTGATGCGGGCAATACAAATCCTTCGTTATAATCGGTATGTTCGCCCAATATGTTCACCCTTCCCGGAGAATGGTAGATTACAGGTTGTTCGTTGAACTTCTCTATGAAACTTGACTTGGTTTTTTGGATGAGTTGGGGGTTCATTTTTTTTAAGGGGGTTTAGGTGGTTTAGGGGGTTTAGATGGTTAGTTAATTTAGATGGTTTATATGTTTAGATAGATTAGATGGTTTAGATATTTTAGATGGTTTAGATTGTTTGTTTTGTTTAGTTGGTTTAAAAGGGTTAGATGTTTCTTAAAAATAGGTTTTCTATAAATTTATTTTCATCATCTCATCTCCAAATCATCTCATCTCCAAATCTCCAAATCAATCTTCATTCCAAATATTTCCTCCTAATCTCATCATACAACAACATCATTTCATTCGCCTTTCCATCTTTATCAAAAAACTGTTCCCAGGTATTAAGGGGTTCCCAGATGCAGCTCCCTTTGCCCCGGCCTCCGGCCACCGTAAATGCCAGGTCGTTCACTTCTTTTTTTACATGGGAATATTCCACCACTATCACATCCTTGTTATACCTGCGTGACAGGTCATCGAGGTTGTATTCAAGGTCTGCCAGTGTATTATGCCATTTTGGATAATACGACAACCCGATCACATCATAAGGAATCCCGCGTAAAGCCATTTGGTCGAAGAAGAATTTGCTTTCGTCATTTTGTCCGCCCAGTGCAATATGCAGCATGATGCTTGTTGAGGCAGAAACCGTTTTCACCGCATTGATGCCTGCATAGATCAATTGTGCCAGGCTATCGAGGTTATTGATACTGCCGTGCGGCCATACCATACCGTGATTGATCTCGTTTCCTATCTGCACCATGTCCGGTGCAGTGCCCTGGCCTTGTAAAGCCTGCATCACCTGTTTTGTATAATTGTGCAGGGCCAGTTTAAGTTCAGTAAATGTTTTGTTGCGCCAGGCTGCCGGCATATGTGCGTGCTGCGGGTCTGCCCAGTAATCGCTGTAATGAAAATCGAGTAATAATTTCATGCCTGCCGCCTTAACCCTTTTCGCCATTTGAAGCGTGTGCTGCAGGTCGCAGAACCCTTTACCGGGCGCATAGCCGCTATCTCTTGCCGGATCATTGAAAATGCGCAGGCGTACATAATTCATGCCATGGTCTTTTAATATCCGGATGGCATCTTTTTCTTTTCCGTCTGTATCATAAAATTTCATTCCCTTGTTTTCCAGTTCAGGCAGAAAAGAGATATCTGCACCCAGCATCTTATCAACCTTTGTTTCTTTGAAAGGGATAACCGGGTAGGGTTGTGTTGTTTTGGAAACATGGGTAGGTTTACCGGGTTTTATTGTAAAGATATCAGTGGCTGCTTTCCAAATGCTGTCGGTTGTTGCTTCAAAGTGAATCACTGATTCTGATAAACCTGCCTGTAATATGACCTGGCATTTTCCATTGAATAAACGCCTTTGGGCAACTGTGTCATTGAATTTATCCTGTTCATGGCTACTGGGGTCACCATTGCCGGTACCGATGATTTTTGCATCGCCCTGCACGGAAAACTGAATGAGGTTTCCTGCATCGGGGACTTCTCGGCCCTGGCGGTCAATCACACTGATGTTTATTACAGTAGCGTCTTTACCATCTGCCAGCATGGTTGTTTTGTAGGGGCTTACCACTAATTCAAACGGTTTCCCGGTAGTTTCAACTTTGGATGTAAGTTTTCTTTCTTTTTTATAGGCAACAGCTTCCAGTGTTCCGGGTTGGTAATTTACCATCCACTGCAGGTGCCCGTTGCGGGGCATGTCTTTTTTACCAAGGCTTTTCCCGTTCAGGAATAATTCCACATGATCGGCATTGCTGTTTACCCATACATCAATGGGTTCGCCTTCTTTTCCTGTCCAGTTCCAGTGCGGGGAAATGTGCAGTACGTCTTTGTCTGTCCACCACGACTGGTAATAATAGTAGATGTTTTTCGGGAAGCCGCAAACATCCATGATACCGAAATGTGAATTTACATTGGGCCATTTGAAAGGGGTAGGTTCGCCGCGGTAGTCGAGGCCGGTCCATACAAAACCGCCCAGCCAGTAATCGTTAGGTGCGGCCAGTTTCCACCATGTTTCCGCCGTGCTTGCCCACCAGGGAGCGGTGATATCCTGGTCTGGCAGGTATGCCTTAACGGTATCTTTCGTGTATTGGCCACGGGTAGTAACGGTGCTGCCCATTTCAGTGCCAATGATGGGTTGCAGGGGATGGTCGCGGTGATAATCTGCCACGGCATACTGCCTGTAATTAAAACTACGTACCGGTATCACTTCATTGATGCCTGTAAATTCATTGGCCATATCTGCTGCGTATGTGCTTACCCGTGTGGGATCCAGTTCCTGTTGTTTTGCGAGTAATGTTTGGGTTATCAGTTTACCGGTACTGTTCCCCTGTACCCATCCTTCTTCATTGCCAACAGACCACATGAAAACGGAAGCCCGGCTGCGGTCGCGTTTTATCAGCCATTCAAAATCTTTCATATATTGGGGGCTGCTGTTTAGGAGGCGGTTTTCATCCATCACCAGCATGCCCAGGCTGTCGCAGGCATCAAGGAGTTCGGGAGTGGGTGGGTTGTGGCTGCTGCGGTATGCATTGGAGCCCATTTGTTTCAGCAGGAAGATGCGGTAATACTGCAGGTAATCCGGCAGCGCACTGCCAACCCCCGCATGGTCCTGGTGGTTATTGGTTCCTTTTATCTTTATATGTTTTCCGTTGAGAAAAAGGCCATTGGGTTTAATATCAATGGTACGTATGCCAAAACGGAACTGATCGCTGTCTGTAACAGTGCCACCGGATTTTACCACTGGAATCACCCGGTATAAATATGGATCTTCCAGTGTCCATAGCTTTGGATTTTGCACGGTGATTTTCTGTTTGATTGTTTTCTTTTCGTTTACACGAAGCGTAACCGGCTCATCCCGGGCATAACCGATCGTTTGTCCGTTTCTGTTAGTTATACGGGCAGAAACAGTAATGTTAGCCTGTTTCAGCGATTCATTCACCACCGTGGTTTCAACGGTGAGTTCTGCATTATCTTTTTTTACATTGCTGTATATAAAAACCGGGTGTTCGTCCAGGTGAACCGGCTGGTATTGGTTTAGCCAAACATGCCGGTAAATGCCGGCGCCTTCATAAAACCAGCCTTCGTACTGGGTTGCATCCACGCGTACCACCAGTATATTCTCTTTGCCATAGCGCAGGTAATCGGTTATATCATAGGAAGCGCCTGTGTACCCGCTTTTATTATTGCCCAGGTAAAAGCCATTTATCCAGCAGCTAGCATCCCTGAAAATGCCGTCGAACTGAACCTGGAAGCGTTGGCCGGAATCTGCCCGCATAACCGTAAACTTTTTCCTGTACCAGCCGATGCTTGTTTCAGGATAAGCACCGCCTACCGGTTTGTATCCATGAGATTGAACATCAAAATTGGGTGAATAGGTAAAGGGGAGTTCTACGGCCCAGTCGTGCGGCAGTGAAAGGTTCCGCCAGTTGCTATCATTGAATGCCGGGTCAATGGCGGTTCCTGTTGCGGCACCTGTTTTGGAAAAAATGGTAGCTAAGCTGTAATTGAAATCTTTTTGCGGGTCATTGGCATGTCCGAATGCAAATTTCCAATTGTCATCAAAGTTTATCTTTTTCCGCTGTGCCTGTATAAAAGTTACAGCGAAAATCAGCAGCATCGTTAAATAGCATTTCATGGTTTGTTAAGTCTTTTCTGTTACAAATCATACATCTCACATCTCACATCTCACATATCACATCATACATCATACATCATACATCATAAATCAAACATCAATTAAACGCACTCAACCCCTCCGTAGCCTTCCCCGTATTATCAAACGCCCCCAGCGTGTATCCTTTCCAGTTATTATAAGCCTGCGGTTCCCAGTACAATACACCCGCGCCCTTATTATTTGGCAGCGATTTGTTTTTGGTTATGATATCCGTTATGAACGATTTGCAGGCTGCCGGCTGGTCCCAGCTCATGCCCACTTCACAAATCATTACCTCGCTGCCATACCTGCTTACCATATCGTTCATGTTAACCAGGCACTGGTCTGCCAGTACCTGCCAGTTGGTAGCCGTAGGGTATAATGACATGCCAATCACATCCCATACGGCTCCGTTATTTTTCAGGCCATCCAGGTTCCAGCGGAAGAGGGAATTGTCGAAACCGTTGGAAATATGCACCATAACCTTTGTGTTTGGGTTTACGGCTTTAACTGCATTATAGCCTGCCTTGAATAACCTGGCATAATAATCCATATTCACACTGGCTTTTCCTTCCGGCCATAGCATGCCGTTATTGGTTTCATTGCCAACCTGCACCCATTCTGGCGAAATGCCATTATTGGCGAGTGTATTCATTATTTCTGTTGTGTGGTTGTAAACAGCCGATTCCAAACCTGTTATGGTTAAGCCTGACCATGAGGCGGGTTTATTCTGCTGGCCCGGATCTGCCCAGGAATCGCTGTAATGAAAATTGATGAGCAGTTTCATACCAAGCGCTTTTGCCCTCAGGGCTTTGGCAACTACATCAGCCTTATTACACCAGCCATCGGCCGGGTTTACCCAAACCCTTAGCCGGATGGTATTTAAGCCAATACTTTTTAATAACTGCATACATTCTGTTTGGGTACCGCTGGCGTTGTAAAATTTAATTCCTGCCGATTCCATTTCAGTAAGCCAGCTAACATCTGCTCCTTTGGCAAAGAATGAGGCTGTGGGAACAGGAGGTGGAACCGGGTCTGCTTTTTTACAGGCGGGTAAAAGCACCGCCATGCAAATTTGTAATATCAGTGGTATCAATTTCATGATTATTAGTTTGTTTATAGCAGCCTTTTCAACTTAGTTTTTATTTATACATTGCTTTTGCTGCATGTATGCTTATCAGAAGAATCCCTGAAAACAGGAACCGGTTCCAACACTACTTTTTTCGGCTTCCCCGGTCTCTTCCCCTTGCCTTCAATAAGGGTATGCATCAGTGAAAATGCTTCTTTGCCCATATTTACAGTTTGCTGGTCGATGGTAGACAAAGAAGGGGTTATATGTTCGCCAAACTGTTCATTGGCGAAACCTATAACCCCAAATTCATCCGGAATTTTTATATGGTTTTTCTTTAGTTCTTTCATTACGCCCAGTGCTGTAAAATCTTCCACGGCAAAAACGGCATCGGGTGGGCAGGTAAGTTTCAATAATTCCCTGGTTGCCTTCCTGCCAGATTCAATAGACACATCACCATGAACCAGGAGGTTCTTATTGAATTTGATCCCATTTGCTTTAAGAGCAGCTTTATAACCTTCCAGCCTGGCTTTAAAGATGCTGATATGCTGTGGACCGGCAATATGGGCGATACGTGAATAACCTTTTTCAACCAGGTGGGTGGTAGCTAAGAATGCCCCTTTAAAGTCGTTGATAACAACTGAATCAATTTGGAGGTCATCATTAGCCCTGTCGAAAAATACGATTGGCACTTTTGCTTTTTTGGCATCCAGGAAATGGCTGTATTCAGTGGTTTCTTTTGCCAGCGAAACCATGATGCCGTCAACCCTTGCATGAAGAAGGGTTTCAATGCCTTTCTTTTCATGCTGCATGCTTTCGTTTGACTGGTAGATAAGAACATTATAGCCATACTGGTTGGCCAGGCTTTCAATACCATGTACCACTGAACCGAAGAAATTGATTTCTGCACTGGGGATGATGACGCCAATGATCCCGGTTTTGTTCAGCCGCAGGGAAGAAGCTACATTATTGCGGCGGTAGTTGAGCTTTTCCGCTGTGCGCAATACTTTTTTTCTTGTCTTTTCACTGATGGCCGGATGGTTGTTCAATGCCCTCGACACCGTGCCGCTGGTCGTTTTCAGCTTTTTGGCGATATCAGCAATGGTTATGGCCAGGCTCATTTTATGCAATCGTTTGCATAAAAGTAGGGGTTAATATCAGAAACGCAAAAAAATAATATCTGCCGGCAATATCAACCGGCCAGCGGCCAGACTATTGATTTATCATTCGTAGCCTTGTGATGAGGTATGATTACCTGTGCACAGACTTATAATCTAGAAATTCAACATCTTTCGACAGGTAATGATCTTTCACCGGTTCTTCTTTCATCAGGTCGGTACTCAGGTATTTCTTATTGCTGTCGCAGAAAATGGTCACCACATTCATATTTTCCATACCGGGCTGGTTTTGTAGCTGAATGGCTCCAATTACATTGGCGCCCGAAGAGATGCCGACGCCGAGGTCAAGTTGCCTGGCCAGCATTTGTGCCATGATGATTGAATCGCCATCAGATACTTTTAATACTTCATCCAGTTTGTCTAATTCAACAATAGCGGGAATAAATTCATCAGAAATGCCCTGTATCCTGTGTGAACCAATTTTATGCCCGGTAGATAATGTGGGCGATTCGGCTGGTTCTAACGGGTGGATTCTTACGGACGGGTTCCTGGAACGAAGGTATTTGCCGGTTCCCATGATGGTGCCGCCGGTTCCTACACCGGCAACAAAGGCATCCGGTGTAAGGTCTATAGATTGCATTTGCATCCATATTTCCCTTGCAGTCGTTTTTTCGTGCGCTTCAGCGTTATAAATATTTTCAAATTGTCGGGGAAGGAATACATGTTTATTTTCACTGGCTATTTTTTCGCTCAGGGCGATGCTGCCTAAAAATCCGCCTGCTTCTTTAGAAATAAGAATCACTTCGGCACCCAGGCTTTTTATGATATCTATCCGTTCTTTGCTTAACCAGTCGGGCATAATTATCTTAACATCATGCCCCAGGGCCCTGCCAATGGCGCTGAAAGAAATGCCGGTGTTTCCACTGGTTGCTTCAATGATGGTATCGGCTTTCTTTATCTGTTCATCGTGATAAGCCTTTTCTAAAATGTAAAGCGCCATCCTGTCTTTGATGCTTCCTGTAAGGTTATAATGCTCACATTTGACAAATATCCTGCGGCATTCTTTTTTATAACGGTACATGATCTCAAGCATGGGTGTATTGCCAACCAGTTCCCAAAAATGCCGGAATTTATTATCCTGAATCGCTCCGGGAAATGCTGAATTGATGGAGTCGTATTTCGTATAATCATTCATATAGTTATATTTTGATGATATAAAACATCCTGCCGGCTAATGGATTGTCCATCGTAATTCCGGATAATCAACTGCCCATTATTCCGACGGATAAAATAATCCAGTATTTTCCGGTATTTAGATGATATTAAACAGGTTCCCGTATGCTTTCCGGCAGTTTTCATGGTTGGCACTATGCATGTTAGTTCCCATGTTTTTTGTAAATTACAGGCAGGTGATTAAACCTGTTTGCTAAATAAAAACTATGTCAAAGAATGTAAGCGAATTATCGGGCAGGAAAGGGTTAGGGAACAACCTTTTTGAGGCGTTGGGAAAGGCTGCAGCCGATACCGGTACACCCGGCTTGCATGACCTTGAAAGAATAAGGCAGGAATTCCTGGTAGGCAAAGCCCATGTATTTGGTACCACCAGTTTTTATGATTTCCTAAAACCTGCCAATGCCGGTAAAAAGGTTTATATATGTAACGGTAGTGCATGCATGACAGCCGGAACACAGGAACATCTGCGAACTGAACTGCGGAAGCATTTTACTGCTGAAGAAACGGGTGACATGTGCTGCCTGGGCAGGTGCCATGAGAACAGTGCTTTTCATATAGGCGGAAAAAATTATTCAGGCTCGGATATCAATGAAATCAGTCAGATAAAAGATACGCTTACCAGCAGTAAGGAACAATATTTTGTTGGACACAAGGGCAGGCAGGTCATTACTGCAGAACCTGAACCAATACAGGAGTATTATAAAGTGTTTACCGATTGCCTTAAAAAATCGCCCGCCAGTTTACTGGAAGAACTGAGCATTTCGGGCCTGCGGGGCAGGGGTGGTGCAGGTTTTTCCATGGCCTTCAAGCTGGACTCATGCCGGAAAGCGGTATCTGATACAAAGTTCATCGTATGTAACGCCGATGAAGGTGATCCCGGAGCGTATAGCGACCGCTATATCATGGAACAACGCCCGCATGCCCTGTTGATGGGAATGATGCTGGCAGGTTATATAGCCGGCGCAACGCGGGCTGTAGTGTATATCCGGGGCGAATACCCCGAGTCTGTTGATGTGATTACGAGGTGCATAGACGAACTTACTCAACACCGGTTGCTTGGAGATGATATTAACGGGTCCGGTTTCTCTTTTCATATTAAAGTGATAAAGGCACAGGGAGCCTATATCTGCGGGGAAGAAACGGCTTTGCTATCATCTATTGAAGGCCAGCGCCCCGAAGTGCGTGTACGCCCGCCTTATCCAACCCAGCAGGGCTTGTTCAATAAGCCAACCGTTGTTAATAATGTGGAAACCCTGGCCAACCTGCCTTATATTTTTAAGCATGGCGGAAAAGCTTTTGCCGGCCTTGGTACAGCCAAATCAACCGGAACAAAAATTCTATCGCTGGACGGCTTTTTCAAACGGCCAGGCATATACGAAGTTGAAATGGGAACGCCATTAAGCGATGTTGTCAATGAACTGGGAGGCGGTTTCAGGGTTCCGGTAAAAGCGATGCATATCGGCGGGCCATTGGGTGGCCTGGTGCCAGTTTCAAAGATGAATGAGCTGCAGGTTGATTTTGATTCATTTTCATCCGCCGGATTTTTACTGGGGCATGCATCCATCGTTTGTATCCCTGAAAATTTCCCGCTGATAAAGTATATAGAACATTTGTTCAGGTTTACAGCACATGAAAGCTGTGGAAAATGTTTTCCATGCAGGATCGGCTCTACCCGTGGTTACGAGATGCTGGAAAAGGCGCAGGGTAGTGATTATAAATTGGACAGAAACCTGTTAAATGACCTGTTGGAAACATTGGAAAGCGGATCGCTTTGTGCACTGGGGGGCGGTCTTCCATTGCCGGTGAAAAATGCACTTGCCTATTTTGAAAAGGAATTGTCGCCATATTTTAATAAATAAGAATTATGTCACAAACGGCATTTATCAACGATCATATATATCCTTTTAATGAAGGAGATACTATTCTGCAGTTTGTGAG
The DNA here is from genome assembly GCA_937996595.1 of uncultured Chitinophagaceae bacterium. GTDB lineage: Bacteria > Bacteroidota > Bacteroidia > Chitinophagales > Chitinophagaceae > Ferruginibacter. The sequence goes on along the minus strand of CALKVC010000148.1, from coordinate 41,937 downwards.
AAATCACCTGGGAAAAGAACTGGTACCAACGCTCTGCGATGCACCAAACCTTGATCCCTTTGGGTCTTGTCGTGTTTGCAGTGTTGATGTTGCATTGGTTAAAGGCGGTACTGCAAAAACCCAGGCTGCCTGTCATACACCGGTGATTCCAAATTCTTATATATATACCGACAGTGAACGGATTACCCGTTTGCGCAGGAATATCATTGAATTGGTTCTTACGGATCATCCGCTCGATTGCCTCACCTGTGAAGTGAACAATAATTGCGAACTGCAGACGGTTGCTGCCAGGGTTGGCATCAGGGATGTGCGTTACCCCGCAGGTAAAAACCACCTGGATAAAGAGAAAGATAACAGTCACCCGTACATGACATCCGATTTTTCAAAATGTATCAATTGCTTCCGCTGTGTACGGGCCTGCGATGAAGTGCAGGGTGAATTCGTGTTAAGCATGGCTGGCAGGGGATTCGACAGCCATATTGTGAAGAGTTATGACAATTCCTTTTTTGATTCCGATTGCGTGAGCTGCGGAGCCTGCGCCCAGGCTTGCCCAACCTCGGCCATTAGCGACATATTTGAATCGAAATCGGTGATAGCGGATAAAAAGGTAAGGACCATCTGCACGTATTGCGGTGTTGGCTGTAACCTGGATGTGGCTGTTGTAAACGGTAAAGTGAAATCCATACAAGCGCCTTTTGATGCAGCAGTTAACGAAGGCCATACCTGCCTGAAAGGGCGCTTCGCTTTTTCATTCTACAATCATCCTGACAGGTTGCGGACACCCATGATAAGGAAAAACGGGCAACTGGAGCCCGTTTCATGGGACGAGGCCTATGACTATATTGCAAGTGAACTCACAAAGATCAAAAATAACTTCGGCCCTGATCATATAGCTGGTATATCATCTGCGCGTTGCACGAATGAAGAAAATTACCTCATGCAAAAATTTATCCGGGCTGTAATCGGTACCAATAATATTGACAGTTGTGCACGTGTTTGTCATTCGCCTACCGCTTTGGGCATGCAGCGTACATTCGGCACCGGTGCTGCCACCAATTCCATCATCGACCTTGAATTTACCGATTGCATCATGGTGATTGGTGCCAACCCAACCGATGCACACCCGGTAACCGGTGCCAAACTGAAGCAGTTTGCCATGAAGGGCACATCCATAGTTATTGATCCGCGGAAAACAGAACTGGCCAAATATGCAACCTATCATTTACAATTGCGCCCGGGAACCAATGTGGCTATTTTAAACATGATGCTGTATTATATCATGAAAGAAAGGCTGGAGGATAAGCAGTTTATTGAAGCCAGAACAGAAGGTTATGCAGACATACGGGCACATGTGATGAAAATGGATATGGATGAACTGCAAAAAATATGTGGCGTGGATAAGGAACTGGTTAAATCAGCCGCCATCGCATATGCCAGTGCTGCCAATGCCATGTCGTTTCATGGGTTGGGCGTAACCGAACATTCTCAGGGAACTTATACGGTAATGTTGATTGCTGACCTAGCCATGATCACCGGGAATATAGGTAGGCGTGGTGTAGGCGTGAACCCGTTACGCGGCCAGAATAATGTACAGGGTGCAGCCGATATGGGTTGCCAGCCGCACCAGGGCGCGGGTTACCTGGATGTTACAAACAAGACTTATCATCAATTGTATGAGGATTTTTATCATGCCAGCATTCCCAGCCATGTTGGTTACAAGATACCACAGATGTATGATGCCGCGTTAAATGGCAAACTGAAAGCCCTTTGGCTGATGGGGGAAGATAATGTACAAACGGATCCCAATACCCAACATGTAAAAAACGCATTAAGTAAACTTGACCTGCTGGTGGTTCAGGAAATATTCATGACAGAAACAGCAAAAATGGCGCATGTGGTTTTACCGGCTGCATCATTCCTGGAAAAAAGCGGAACTTTTACAAACGGGGAGCGCAGGATACAACGGGTGCAACAGGTGGTTGAACCGATTGAAGGCACCAAACCCGACGGGCAGATCATCGTGGATATCATGAACAGGATGGGCTACCCGCAACCGCCTTATGACCCTAAGACCATGCTGGAAGAGATATCACAGATAGTGCCATTCTTTGCAGGGGTTAAATGGGATGATCTGGGCGATAATGGAAAACAATGGCCTGTGCTGCCTGATGGAACCGACACGGAAATATTGCACCTGGGTACTTTCAAAAGAGGAAAGGGGAAGTTTGAGCCGGCCAGTTTCAGGGAATCTGATGAGATTACTGACAATGCGAAAGAGTATCCATATATACTTACAACCAACCGGGAACTGGAGCATTATAATTGCGGCACCATGACGCGGCGTACAGGCAATGCCGTTATTGTTACGGATGATGTGTTGCTCATAAACCCGGCTGATGCTGCTGACCATCTTATAGAAGAAGGGGATATGGTCTGTATCAGTTCGGTCAGGGGAAAAATTGATGTAAAAGCGAGGATCAGCACAGAAGTAAGACCAGGGGTGCTCTCTTCCACATTTCATTTCCCGGAAGTGAAGATGAATGACCTCACTTCCAGTGTGAGTGACAGTGAAGCCATGTGCCCGGAATATAAAGTGGTGGCGGTGAATATCAGGAAGAGTAAAGGGAAGTATAAACTTTAACCAGTTAAAGTGTAGTGTTATTGAAATTTCCGATATCATAAGGTATTCTAGTAAAGTATTGGTTTTGTACCTTTTTGCTTGCCCAAAAAGGTACTCAAAAAGGGCCCCCGCAATCGATATACGCCCCGATTGCGGGAAGGAGCTTTAATCAACATTAGTTCTTCGGTAGCATCATCTTCAGTAATTCTACTCTTAGAGCTGAATCTTTAAACATTTTCTGCAACTTTAAAATTACTGAATGATATTTTAATAGCACAATAAGTTAACCTGTTAATATTTTTTTAGTTGCCTTTAAATGATTTTATTTGATACTGATTGTTTCTCCAACCTGGTGTATGTTTTCCTTACAGGTGTCAGGAATTACACCTCTGTAATATTTAATGAAAGATTTATTGCCAGCTTCAATCGTTTTTACTACAAATTGATTGTTTTCCTTAACTGTATTGCCTTTTAGGGTTATTTCAGGCACCATTCCTGCTGAATCATCAAACCTTACCAGGTAATTCTCTTTACTGCTTTCCGGAAGAAAATTGTTCCCTGTGATATTTATAGATGAACAGGAACTGTCTGATGTAATCAGTATGGCATTCCTTGTTTTTCCCGTCTTTGATTGCCATGAAAGCATATTCATATCAAACTCGTTTTCCTGTATAAATAAACTAACGGGGTTGATTACATGAAGGGTTGTCCCTTTGCTCATGAAAGCAGTGAACCTGTTTTTATAAATACTCATTACCTGGCCGGGATGGCCGGAAAGCTCAAGCAGGTTGTTGGAACCTGTTTCCGGCAATCGGATTTGAGCATTTGATTGAATAAAAGCATTGTGGAGTTCGCTTGTAGTATAGCTGAAAATATTTGATTGGAACAGCAGTGAATCAGAGGCAGCAAATGCAAAATGGACCGGGATATTATACGTGAACCTGTTATTGCTTATTTGTACTTTCCTTACAGATGATGATACATTGCCCAGGCTGGTCATAACGAGTGATCCGTTATTCACCCTGTTTCCTGTAAACCTGTAATTATTTATTGTTGTGTGTTTATTACCGGCGTTTAACCCGGTGCAAAAGGCAATCCGGTTGTTGGAAAAAGTGACCGAATGATAAACAGCGGGTATTGTTTTTTGAATCCTTGTCAAATACCCGGTTTCAATGTCATTGCCGGTAAAGCGAATATCCTGTTTGTTGCCGGTTAAATGATTCACTTCGCTGAAAAGGTACATGGGATAAGTGTTCTGTTGTTTTTCCCACCTGGACCGGCGTTTATTGAAGTAAACCATATCGGATACCATTACCGTTGTATCAATATTTTCTTTGCCTGCCAGGGTTGAAAAAACGGCCATGTTTGCGATGATATAGGTCTTATACATATCAAGCCTGTCTATTTTTCGGGTATCGCTTACCAGGTAACGGTTACCCGCACCGTACAGGATATTGTTCTGTATTTGGAAAGAGGCCAGCGATTCGTTGGCTACCAGGTTTCCCATCATACCGAAGCGGAAATTATTATTGGATAGAGTGATGAACTCGTTTCCGGCCATTTTAACCAGTATCAACGGCGGCCTGGGTTGGTTTGGGGGAGCATCGGCCATAAATGTCTTTAAGCGGTTCCGGCGGATTATTGTCCTGCCACTAAGGTACAGGTGAATGCCTGTACAATCTGTAAACACATTGCTGCTGATATTGCCTTCCTGCCAGGTTCGTATGAGCTGTATGGTGTTTTCTGAACCGGCATTGAGAGAACGGATACGCGTAAACGAATTTCCGCTGATGCTGAACCTGCTTTTTTCATATGACCGTTTTGCTGTATTGGATGGCGGAAACAGGTAGAAACAGTTTAGCATGGTATAACAATCGTGTACATTATTACCGGTTATTGAATAGAAGTTTGCAGGAGGTGTTCCCCAGGATATGGATTCATGTATATAGCGGAATTCGTTTCCTTTTATGATAAAGCGTTTGAAACGGAATGGCCCGGTAGCTGGATAATGACTGCTTGCCTTATACCATTCGGGCGTTTCACTGATGCCGGCATAAGTCATGGTAGCAAGGATGCGGGCGGTATGTTCAAACCTGCAGTTCTCAACAACAAAATGATCACTTGTTTTTAATATCGCGTTTCTTTTATTAGAAGCAGGCAGGAACAGGTATGGTCGGAAATTACTGAAGCAGATATTCCTTACTGAGAAATTTCCAGCGGCAGTGAAAGCCACGCCGGGACTGAAACGGCTCCAGTTCCCATTTTTACGCTGTAATACAGTGCCTTGCAGATATAGCGGTGAGCCGCTAAAGCCAAGTGTAAGATGAGCAAAACCTCCGCCGTATTCATGATACCCATGTTTTGCAACAACATAGATGCCGTCAATACCAGGATCGGGTTTTTCGGTATCCAGTTCAGTTACATATCCAAGTGCCTTTACCGTTTCCAATGTTACAACACTTACTTTTCCGTTTTCTATACGGATATAGGAATCCGGCGGAGCATTGGCAACGGATACATAATCACGGTGAACGGTAGCTGCAGTTATATCAACCTGGTAAATACCGTCTTTTTTCATCCTGCTTTCAGTAAGGTTTATCTTTTCGGGGATGGCAACATTGGTTTCCGGTCCGGCATGGGTGGTTAATATGGTTTTTCCCGGACCGTCGCCGGTGATGAGGAGATCATTGTTGCCAAAATCGTATTCAACATCAGCGGGCAACAGGTATTTCCCTGCAGGAAAATGAACCTGGCTACGCTGTTTTTTACAGGCATCCAGCCAGGCATACAGGTTTGAGTGGCTGATAAGTGTACCATTATTTTTTATGCCGAAACGGGCAGGAAGTATTCTTTTATTGGATTCCTTTGCCGTGTAAATAGGCTTGGCAGGATTTGCCTGCATGCTTCCGGCAAAAGCGGGTTTGCAAAGCAAACATGAGATTAAGAAGCATAAGACAGAAGTGTATTTCATTGATTGGTTGTCCGGTTATTAAATAAAGGGCATATGAATTTTTCAATACTTATTCCCGGATAAAACATCCTCAAAAATATATGATATAGGTTTTTACTGCAATAAAACCCTTTCAGTCACCGAAATCTGCCTTTAGGTTACATGAACAGATTGAAAAGATAACAGGTGGAAATTTTGAGCAATCAACATCATTTGGTTGTATTTTCCTCTATCTTTTTCAACCTTTCTTCCAATGTTTTGTTTTCTTTTTTAAGTTCTATGATGTACAGGGTGAGTTCTTCTACTTTTTCCAGGAGACGCCTGGTCATATCACCCAGTTCAATGCCTTTCTTATCTATTTCTGCTGCAGATGGTATATTGGGTAAATGTTTTTGCTTCTGTATTTGTTTCTCTAGTTCATCCAATGGGGTTAACCTGTATGTTTCTTCAAATACATAATCCGGCCAGGAGGTACTGTTCAATACAGTAGATTCTTCGCTGATAATTTTCCCGTCAACACTTAATGAATACCCGGTTGCAATCCGGGCAGAATTATTGCCGATCAACTGGGCACCGTTTAAATGGAATTTTGCATTGGGGGTATAGGTGCCAATGCCGGTATTACCCCATGATGGTTGAAAAACAAGGTAATTATTGGAGTTGCTGTTTGACCAAAATACCAACGACGTATCGGTTGGGAAAATGGCACCGCCAAAAGCAGCTTCATTGGAAGTATAAAAGTTGATACCGGTACCACCCAAATTAATCGTTCGGCCATATGTAGTGCCGTTATAACCGATTCCCATACGGCCGTCATCACGCATACGAAACAGAGTGTCTCCATTGCTGTTCCTTAAAGCGAATGTATTGGTGGAGGAAGTGGTTCCCGCTCCTTTTACATCTAACCTGGCAATTGTGTTTGTTAAGCCTGTAGCAACACCTATATTCCCGTTCTGAATAAAATTATGAATGGGTGTTTCAATATTGCCGTTATATGTATACCAGCGCATATCAGCGCCTGCATTTGCCGTGCCAAAACGCCATTGGTTAGCATTGGTACCTAATATGATCTTTCCGGTATTGCTTTCAACATACAGGTCGCCACCATTGATATGGGCAAGGTATTGCGGTGTGGTGGTGCCAATGCCAAATTTGCCATCGAAGTTCAGGGTTAATTTGGGCACTGCCTGTATGGTAAAATGCAGTTTGCCGGTTGTATTGCCGGCACCGGTACCAAAATCTAAGTCTTCTGTGCTGCCACTGAAAGAACCGAGATATCCCCGATAATTATTGTTTTCATAAATACCCAGGTACATTTGGGCCGGGCCATTAAACCTGGATACTTCGTTGGTGGTAGAGTTAACATGTAGTTTTACTGCCGGTGTGTTTGTACCAATACCAACATTTTGGGCAGTTACGATTGCAGGGAAGAACGATAAAAGAATTATGATTTTTTTCATATGGGTTATGTTAAAATAATTGGTTGGTAAAATAGGAAAATAATATAACTATTCAAAATAATACGGGAATATGATTTAACAATCCACTGAATTGCATCTAACTGGCTCAAGTGTTCCGAAGGATCACTTGTGTCATTCTAAGGCCGCCGGTCTGTGACTGGTTTAGAACTAAAAATACAAAGTAAGCTAAAAATTCATTGTTCATTTTTGCTGCAAAAATGCTATCACATAGTTATCTGCCCCAGGTCAGTTATACTTAAAACCCTCAAAAGCGCGAGATAAGTCATGAAGCTTGATTGCAGGAATCGAAAATTAACAATAACTTGCTCTGCAGGTGCAAACGAAATATTGTGATATCCGGGACATATATCTAATAATTATCAGCAGCATTTACGTTTTATGAGAAAAATATTAACCCTGCTTTTCTGTTGCTTTGCGAGCATGGTATGTGCGCAAAAAACTGATTTACTGAAACAGAAAGCGCTGATTTTAAAACGATTCCTGGAAAAAAATCATTACCAGCCACTTTCGTGGAACGACACAGTTTCAATACGCTTATATAACAAATGGATGGAATTTTTAGATGATGAAAAGCTTTTTTTTACTCAAGCTGATATAGCTGTGCTTGAACCTTTTAAAATGACGCTTGATGAAGAGATGAATGCAGGACAATGGCAGTTCTTTAAAAAAAGTGTTGTTCTATATCGTAACCGGTTGCATCGTGTTGATTCAATTGTAAAAAATGTATTGGCAAAACCACTCGATTTTTCTTCAAATGATAATATGCAATATCCATTTACTGCATTTGCAACAAATGATAATGAGTTGCAGCAACGTTGGAGAAAATATTTGAAATGGCAGGTGCTGCATAGAATTGCTGATGAAAATGATTCTACGCTTATCTCGCCCTCCGATTTTATAGCGGCAGAGAAAAAAGAAATTGCACTTCAAAAAAATCGTGAGGATAAATACATCAAACGATTGCTGGGAAATTCACCAGAAGATTTTGAAAAGGATCTTCAGGAGAATTACCTGAACTGTATAGCCTGGTGCTACGATCCGCATACCACATATATGAACATGGCAGCAAAAGATGATTTTGAAACCCAGATGAGTGCATCTGAATACAGTTTAGGTTTTGAGGTGGACGAAAATGACAAAGGAGAACCTGAAGTATCCTTTCTGCAACCAGGGGGTAGTGCGTGGAGTAACGGAGAGTTGCACAAGGGTGATGTATTGATTGCAATTAGAATAGGAAAAGAATTTAAAAATTTCTCTGATCTTACCGAAAACGAAATAGATGCCTTTTTTACTGGGAAAGATAAATCAGAAGCAGAAATAAAAGTCCGTACAGTTACCGGTGAAACAAAAATTGTGAAGCTGGCTAAAGAAAAAATTTCCAATGAAGAAGAAGTGGTAAAGAGCTATGTTTTGAATGGTAACAGTAACATTGGCTACATTAACTTGCCTGGCTTTTACAGTCGTGAGAATACATCCGTTCAAAAAATGGACGACATTAACTTTGATGGCAGTGCAAACGATGTAAGCAAGGAAATTGTAAAGCTAAAAAAAGATGATATTGCAGGCCTTATCTTAGACTTGCGATTTAACAGTGGCGGAAGCATTTGGGAAGCAATGCAACTAGCCGGTATTTTCATTGACATTGGCCCGGTAGCATCTATTAAAGACCGGGAAGGGAAAGTGAGATTTTTAAAAGACCCCAACAGGGGAACCATTTACGACGGCCCCCTGATGGTACTGGTAAATGGTGTTAGCGCAAGTGCCAGCGAGTTTATAGGCGCTGTTTTGCAGGATTACAATAGGGCTATAATAGTGGGCGGTACTACTTATGGTAAAGGTACTGCACAAATAATTTTACCTATGGATACTGCAATGCCTGATCCAAATAAAAAATATGAGGATTATGTAAAAGTTACGGGTGAAAAGTTTTACAGGGTAAACGGGGGTACAACACAATGGACCGGGGTGGAACCAGATATTGCCTTGCCCGATATTTACAGTAGCGATACCTACAAAGAAAAGTCACAGACAAGTGCTTTACAACCGGACAGGAGTAAACCAGGTTCATATTCGGCTTTACCTGCATTGCCTGTTGCGGCACTAAAAGCAAAAAGTGATCAAAGGAGTTCGGCGAATCCCTATTTTAATGCTGTAAACCAATACATCCGGCTGGCTGAAAGAAATGAAAAGGAGAGATCGATCCCATTAACAATGGCCGTTTACCAGCAGCAGTACAGGGAAGCAAAAAAATTATACAAGTTACTCAGTGAAGAAATGCTGGCTGACGCTGAACAGTCTTCCGTAAGAAATAATTCATTCGATAAAGAACGGTTTGCACTTTTGAGTAATTATAATAAAGAATTAAATGAAGCCTATATAAATAACATAAAAAAAGACCCTGTGATCAGGGAGGCGATGAACATAATGCAGGACTGGACCGGGAAAAAGTAACCTGGCAACCATTTGTGTCGTTATGGTTACAAGTAAAGAATATTTTCAAACAATTAGGTAACCATGTAAGAATTTTTCGGGACGAACATTTATATTTGAAACAGTAACTTTAAAACTAATGTAATTTATGAGAGCAATTTTACGCTTTGTTTGCCTTGCTTTTCTTACTTTATGCAGTAAAAACATATGTGCACAGAATTTCGAAGACCCGGGTGCATATATGGATTACATAGGAAAGCAACACGAAAATATATCCAAAAAATACATGGCTTATGCCAGTGCTTCGGCGCATGGTAAAAAAGCCCGTAAAGTGGAAAACATCCGTCAGAAACTTCTTAACGAGGTGCAGGAAGCAAGAATGAACATTAGCGGAATGCCAACTTATAAAGGCGATAAAAGTTACAGGGATACATCTGTAAGTTTTATGAAGTTGTATTTCAATATTTTAAATGATGATTACACTAAGGTATTGAACATCGAAGAAATAGCAGAGAACAGTTATGATGAAATGGAAGTGCTACTTAATATTAAGGATGCAATCGATCAAAAAATGGAAGAAGGTAATAAGCGGATAAAAGAAGCACAAGCTGCTTTTGCAAAGGCGCACAATGTAAACTTAATAGAAGGAGAAGGGAATGCGCTGTCAGAAAAACTACGGAAAGTGCGTGACCTCAATAAATATTATAATGAAGTTTACCTTATATTCTTTAAACCATATGTTCAAGAGCAAACCCTGGTGGAAGCAATAAGTAAGAATAATGTTACGGGTGTGGAACAATCAAAAAATGCACTGAGGAAATATTCGGAAGACGGAATGGAAAAATTAAAGACTATAAAATCTTTTGAAGGCGATAATTCTGTTACCGGTGCCTGTAAATCGCTATTGCAATTTTACATTAATGAGTGTGGTGCCACTGCAACTATTAGTGAATTTACAATTGCCAATGAGAATTTTGAGAAAATTAAAAAAGAGTTTGAAAAAAATCGTAATCCTTCTAAAGCTGACGTGGATACATATAACAATGCGGTGAAAGACATCAATAACAAGTCGCAGAAATACAATCAAACTTTGAATGACCTGAATAAGCAACGTTCAGAATCACTGAACACGTGGAACAAGACAATTAACCAGTTTTTTGATGAACATACTCCTAAGTATAAATAGGCTTAAAAGAATTAAAGAAATCAATCAGCGCTGAGATTTAAAACAAATTATTATACGCTTTGTTCCACAATGGCGCCAGAAGGGGCCAGAAGGGGGGAAGAAGTTTATTGACATTAGTGTTCTTGTTACTTTTATTATTACTAAGTAATCAAAGCACAAGTATGCTAATTCACAAGGCTTGGCTGCATACTTGCGCTAGCAGGGCTTATTGACATTAGTTATCTTGATTTTTTTTTATTATTGAGTAATCAAAGCACAAGCACGCTAATGCACAAGGCTAAGCTGCATACTTGCGCTAGTAGGGCAAAGAAAAGCCGCCTTCGCTGAAGCTATGGCGGCTAAAGTGGAGCTGCAGGGAATCGAACCCTGGTCCAAACATACTCGTCATAAGCTTTCTACATGTTTATTTATGCATTGATTGTAGGGAAAGAGCCGGGGCATAACAAACCAACCCTTTCCTTAGAAGAATGATCTTAAGCAATGGTCACTTCATTCCATTACAGCATCCCGCTTTGTTTTGAGTCGGCGGCGGGCCCGGTAGCAGGAAGACCAGTCCGGCGGCCCGAATGGTTGCTAATCTATCGATTAGGCAGCCATGGCATACGAAGTATTGCCATTTAAAGTTTTGAATATTCAGATTTAAGTGCTAATTATCCAACGCACTACATGCTTACACTTACAAAGATCTATGCTGTCAAAACCGGTCAGCCCCGGAGTTAAATGCAAAATTACGAAATAGTCATGCTTCTAAACCGTTAAAATTTGTTGAAAGGTTTAAGATGTTTAAAGTTAAATAGGTATAAATGTTTACTTATCCTTCAAACGGTTATTCATTCTGACTATTTTTGTGTAAATATTTTCATGGAGCCAACAACAAGTTATAGGGACAGGTTAACCTCATTGCAGGCACTTGAAATAAAATTAAAGCAAAAGAAAACCGTTTTTGGATTACTCCGCTTTGGTTCCATCGCTGCCATCATAGCCGTTTTTTATTTTTTATGGCCATGGGGGCTGGTTTATGTGTTTTCTGCAGCAGCTGTCTTACTGGCCATTTTTGTGCGGCTGCTGTATAAAGACCTGGCCAACCAGTCAGCCATAAAACATACGAGACAACTCATCAGTATCAACCAGGATGAACTCATAGCACTGCAGGGAGAATATTATCAATTTGCAGATGGTGCTTCATTTTTGCCAAAAGTACACGAATATGCCGGCGACCTGGATATATTCGGACATGCATCCCTTTACCAGTTTATAAACCGTACAACCTCCGATATGGGTAGTGCCACCCTGGCTTCCTGGTTACTGGAACCAGCAGCGCCCCAATTAATTCTGGAAAGGCAGCAGGCAATCAAAGAATTGAAGGGAAAAATGCACTGGCGGCAGGAAATACAGGCCATAGGCAGGGAAACAAATATCAGGCAGTCCACCTTTGAGAAGTTACTGGCATGGTTAAACGAACCGGCACGCTTTCTTCCCTTCAGCCACTGGAAATGGCTTCGCATATTGTTACCTGTTATAATCTTATCTGTTGTGATAGCAGGTATCGCAGGTTTTATTCCATTGAACAGTATGTATGCCATGTTGCTGCTGTATGCTGTAATCGCCTACCGGGTTAACAAGGCGGTTGCGCCCATGCATGATAAACTAACCAGGATCGTGGAAGAAATAGATGCCCTATCATTAAGTATCGCAGTCATTGAAAAGGAACCATTTTCTGCCAATTTGAACAGCCTGTTGCAACAGTCATTCTTCTCAGATAATGAAGCGGCATCTGTAAAGATCCGTAAACTGAAAAAGATCCTGGACCGCCTCGATATCCGCTATAATATTGTGATATCATTGCCGCTTAACCTGCTCCTGCTCTGGAACCTGCAACAGGCGCTTGACCTGGAAAAATGGAAAAAGGAACATGCGGCTGATGTAGCACGCTGGTTTAAAACGCTGGGCGAATTTGAAGCGCTGAATAGCATGGCAACCCTTCATTTTAATAACCCGGGTTGGTGTTTCCCTGCCTTGCATGAAAATCACTTTTTTATCCATGCAAAGGAATTGGGACACCCGTTGATACCAGAAATAAAACGGGTTAATAATTATATCGATATTGATAACAAGGGTAAAACCATGCTAGTTACCGGTAGCAATATGGCCGGTAAAAGCACCTACCTGAGAAGTGTAGGTGTTAATACCGTACTGGCCATGGCCGGGGCTTCGGTTTGTGCTTCCGCTTTCATAATTTCTCCTGTTAAGCTGATAAGCAGTATGCGTATTACAGATAACCTGGAGGAAAGCACTTCTACGTTTTATGCAGAACTGAAGAAATTAAAAACCATTATTGACCACGTGAATGCAGGGGAAAAGGTATTTATCCTGCTGGATGAAATTTTACGTGGAACCAATTCACTAGACCGCCATACCGGCTCTGAAGCATTAATTAAACAACTGATCCGTCACGAAGCTGCCGCCATCATAGCCACCCACGACCTTGGCCTGGCCGAAATGATCAAATACTATCCGGATAAAATCCTTAACTATCATTTTGACGTGCAGGTAAACCAGGATGAACTGTATTTTGATTATAAACTGAAACAAGGCGTTTGTACCAGTTTAAATGCGTCTATTTTGATGAAGAAGATCGGGATTGAGTTGTAAAAAATGTATGATTTATGATCTGAGATGTATGATCTAAAGAACGTGCTAAAAATCATACATCTCACATCTCAAATCTAACATCTCAGATCATACATCCTAAATCATACATCATACATCATACATCATACATCCTAAATCATACCTCCAAAATCCCACATTCCTCCTATCTTTGCGCCCTTTATGAAGTACATCAACGAAATAAACAAACGCAAAACCTTTGCTATCATATCTCACCCGGATGCGGGAAAGACCACGCTTACTGAAAAATTCCTGTTATTTGGCGGCGCCATACAAACGGCTGGTGCCGTAAAAAGCAATAAGATAAAGAAACATGCCACCAGCGATTTCATGGAAATAGAAAGGCAGCGTGGTATCAGTGTGGCTACCAGTGTAATGACTTTTGAATATGAGGGCCACCTGATTAACCTGCTGGATACGCCCGGCCACAAGGATTTTGCAGAAGATACATACAGGACTTTAACCGCAGTAGACAGCGTGGTGCTGGTTATTGACAGTGTGAACGGAGTAGAAGACCAGACCCGCAGGCTGATGGAAGTGATAGCCATGCGCAATACGCCGGTGATCGTATTCATCAATAAAATGGACCGTGATGGAAAAAACCGCTTCGACCTGCTGGAAGAGATTGAAAAGGAATTGAAAATTCAGCTGCACCCTATGACGGTGCCCATAAATAGCGGCAAGGAATTCAAAGGAGTGTACGACCTGCATAAAAAAAGCCTGGTATTATTCACTGCCGGTACAAAAGCAAATGATGAAGACGTGGTTGAAATAAGCAACCTGGCAGATCATGTGCTGGATGACAGGATAGGAGCACAGAATGCGGCTACTTTGCGGGACGATGTGGAACTGATTGACGGCGTATACGGCGAACTGGACATTGAAAATTACCTTTCCGGGAATACCGCCCCTGTATTTTTCGGCAGCGCCGTGAATAATTTCGGGGTGAAAGAAATGCTGGATACATTCATCCGCATTGCGCCAACACCCAGGCCCAGGCATACCAGCAACCGTGATGTAAAACCCGAAGAAGAGAAACTTAGCGGTTTTATCTTTAAGATACATGCCAACCTCGATCCAAAGCACCGTGACCGGATCGCCTTCCTGCGGGTATGCAGCGGGAAATTTTCACGCAATACGTATTACCATCATGTACGGCTTGACAAAGACGTACGTTTCAGCAATCCGTACAGTTTTTTAGCCCGTCAGAAAGATGTTATCGAAGAAGCATATCCCGGCGATGTGGTTGGTTTATTTGATACCGGGAACTTTAAAATAGGAGATACCCTTACCGAGGGAGAGAACTTTTATTTTACCGGGATCCCCAGTTTTTCACCTGAAATATTTAAAGAGGTGATCAATAAAGACCCAATGAAAACCAAGCAGTTGGAAAAAGGATTAATGCAGTTGACGGACGAAGGTGTGGCCCAATTGTTTACCCAGTTTGGTGGCACTAAAAAGATAATCGGTTGCGTGGGCGAACTGCAGTTTGAAGTAATACAATACCGACTGATGCAGGAGTATGGCGCATCGGTACAAATGAACAGCCTGCCTTTTTATAAGGCATGCTGGCTAACCAGTAAAGACCCCAAAAAACTGGAAGACTTTGTGAAATATAAACAGGCCAATATTGCTGAAGACAAAGATGCCCACCTGGTTTACCTGGCCCAAAGCGAATGGTTTTTAAATACAGAGCGAACCAATAACCCGGATATTGAGTTTCATTTTACGAGTGAGATACATAAGTAGTTTGGGGTTTGAGGTTTGAAGTTTGAGGTTTGAGGTTTGAGGTTTGGGGTTTGAAGTTTGTAGTTTTTTTTGTTCAGTAACAGCCGGGTGCTTTAAACACTTATATGCCGGTGTAATTATGGGGGGTGATTGCTGTTAGTTCTTTTTTCAATGCAGGTGAAATTTTGAGCTTGTTGATAAAAGCGTGTATGGCCTTTTTATCAATAGTGTGTTTCCCTCTTGTCAGTTCCTTTAATGCTTCATATGGATTTGGATAGTTTTCCCTTCTTAATATGGTTTGAATGGCTTCTGCAACAACAGCCCAGTTATTTTCCAGGTCGGATGTTAGTTTAGCTTCATTCAGCAGGAGTTTTGAAAGGCCTTTTTCAATAGATTTTGTTGCAATCAGGGTATGCGCCATAGGCACACCGATATTTCTCAATACTGTACTGTCTGTTAAGTCGCGTTGCAGCCTGGAAACGGGTAATTTGGCCGAAAGGTGTTCTAAAATGGCATTGGCCAATCCAAGGTTTCCTTCAGCATTTTCAAAGTCTATCGGGTTCACCTTATGGGGCATGGCGCTGCTGCCAACTTCTCCCTTTTTGGTTTGCTGCTTAAAATAATCCATACTGATGTATGTCCATACATCCCTGCAAAAATCTATGAAGATGTTGTTTATCCGTTTTATGGCATCGAAATGGGCGGCAAGTACATCATAATGCTCAATTTGCGTGGTGTATTGCTGGCGCTGCAAACCAAGCCTGTCTTCCACAAATTCATCGGCAAATTTTATCCAGTTAAATTTCGGGTAGGCTATATGGTGAGCATTGAAATTGCCTGTGGCCCCGCCGAATTTCCCCGAAAACGGGATATAGCTGAATAACTGTACCTGGTTTTCCAGCCGCTCAACAAATACCATCAGTTCTTTGCCCAACCTGGTGGGCGAAGCCGGCTGGCCATGTGTATGTGCCAGCATGGGAACCTTTTCCCACTGGTGGGCGAAGTTGCTGATTTGTAGCTGCAGGTTAAGTATTGCCGGCAGGTATTCCTGTTCAATGGCATCTTTCCACATTAGCGGGATGGCCGTGTTATTTATATCCTGTGATGTTAACCCGAAATGCACCCATTCTTTCAGCTTCCCTTCTCCCAAAGCATCCAGTTTTTCTTTCAGGTAATATTCTACCGCTTTAACATCGTGGTTGGTAACTGACTCTGTAGCTTTAACGGCCCGGGCGCCATCTTCAGAAAAATTGGAAACCAGGTCCCTTAACTGTTGTTTAAGCCTGGCATCGAATTTGAAAAATTTCTTTTCAGCCAGCATAATAAAATACTCCACTTCCACATGCAACCTGTACCTGATGAGTGCGAACTCTGAAAAATAGGCTGAAAGCTGTTTGGTGCCGTTATAGTAACGTCCATCAATGGGCGAAATAGCGTTGAGTGCCGATAGTTGCATATTATTAATGGGGATTGAAGTAATTTTGCCCCGAAATTAATCTAAAGCCATTGGACAAAAAAATAAGGGTGGCCGCTGTAAGTTACCTAAATACCAAACCGCTGACCTATGGGTTTGAACATGGCATGATGCAGGACCAGGTTGAACTTGTGTTTGATTACCCGGCTAATGTGGCTGATATGCTTCTTAATAACAGGGCAGATATTGGCCTTGTACCGGTTGCTATCCTTCCCAGGATGAAAGAATATTACCTGGTATCAGACTTTTGTATCGGCGCTTCGGGGCCCGTGGCCAGCGTTTGCCTGTTCAGCGATGTGCCTGTAAACGAAATCCGCCGCGTTTTGCTCGATTACCAAAGCCGTACTTCCGTTGCACTGCTTAAGGTTTTGTTATCAGAACACTGGGGCATATCACCCGAATTGGTTAACACAACAGCCGGTTTCCAGCACCAGATCGGTGGCAGTACCGCAGGTTTGGTGATTGGTGACCGGGCACTTATCCAGCAACAGAAATCAACATATGTATATGACCTGGCTGAAGCATGGCTTACCATGACCGGTCTGCCATTCGTTTTTGCCGCATGGGTCGCCAACAAGCAATTGCCAGCGGCATTCCTCGATCAGTTCAACCGGGCAACCGGTGAAGGACTTTCACACCTGGAGGAGATTGCCCGCTCACAGGTATTTGAGCATGCTGACCTGTATGCTTATTATACCCGAAATATCGATTACATATTTGACCTGCAAAAGCGGAAAGGCATGGAACTGTTTCATGAAAAGATGCGAAATACGGGTATGTATATACGATGAAATGGTTGCGGAGCTTTTATCTGTGCAGGATACGGTTTTCAATAAGTAAACAATTATTTTATTTTCAAACGCAGCAGCAAATTTTGTACAACCGGTTTAAGGTCGGGTGTAATATTTCTCCAATAGATCAGTCCGCCGAACAGGGATGTGAATAATACAAGTGATGTGATGATATACAGCAGCCCTTGCATATACTGTACAACCAGGTATGTACCAAGGTAGGCTACGGTTGCAATGAGTAAGATCTCGATGGTTTTGATTGAAAATGGCTGCATGCCGAACCTGTTCCACAAGAACCAGATGCGTATACTGTTATACACGCTGAAAGAAACGAGGTTAGCTATAGCAGGACCGATGATTCCATAACGTACCGTCAAATAATAGCTGAGCGGTATTATCAGTGCTGTAAGCAATAAGCTGGTCCATAATTCAAACCTCCAGTAAACAGATGTGCCGATTATTTGTCCGTTTACGCCTGTTCCCAGTTCTATGATAGTTACCATACCCAGCAGGAAGAAAACCCATTTGCCTTCGAGGTAATCCGGGTTGATACCAAAAAAATGGATGCCGTTGGTAAAATTCATCCAGATGCAAAAGAAAATGAACAGGGAGAAACTGAGCAGGTTGATGGAAGACCGTTGGTAGATCCTTTGTATTTCGGGATAATTTTTGTCTTTCCATGCCCTTGATAAAACGGGAACCGTAATGGCTACTATACTCCTGAATGGCGCCTGCATTACAGAAACCATATAGGCAGCTAATCCGAATATGCCTACTTTCCCCAGGTTTTGCTTGGCGGCAAGTACCAGCCCATCGATACTTTGCCTTAAAACTGTTACAATGATTACTATAAACGTCAGCGCCAGCATGGCAAATATCTTTTTCCTGAACTTATACGTAACCCGGCTAGGTTTGAAACTCAGCCAAAACTGGCCATGCCGATGCAGGTGCCAGGCTAAGATGACAACAATGGCCAGGTATTGCAAAGAAAAAAGGATGATGAAGGTTTTAAAACTGATGAAACCGAATACTTTGAGGACAATGATGATCAGCGTAATAAGCCGCAGCATGGTTTCTTTAAGCAGGCTGGTGGTAACTCCCTTGTCAAAACCGTATGCATACGATTCCAGTATATTGTACAGCAGCACGAAAAAAGCCATGGGTAGTATCCAGTAAAAATATTCTACCAGCAACAGGGAGTTGGCGCTGAATTTCCGCACAATCACCGGTTCCAGTAAAAAAAGGCCGGCACAGGTAACGATAAAGCCGGCAGTTGCAACCATTAATGCCAGCCCTAGGATATCATTTTTCCTGGGAGACAGGTTATCATGATAATAAGGGAAGAACTTATACAGGAAAGATGTTACCCCCAGCGATGAAAAAGCAAAAATCAGTTGGCTGATCTCTATCATCGCCCTTGTAAGCCCGTTCTGGTCGGTATTAAACCAGTTTTTATGTGTCAGGAAGTATGTATTGAGCGCCCCAATAAGAAAACCTATATATATCCAGGTGGTGGCCTTTAAGCTTCTTTTTCTTATTTGCGACATGATCTGGTTATGGATGGAAACAATTTATGGGCTATTTTTGCGAAATTATTGATATTCAGTTAAAATCTATTTAATACCCCAATAAACATGAAAGTAGTGATTTTTGCCGGAGGTCTGGGTACCAGGATCTCAGAGGAAACAGATACAAGGCCAAAGCCAATGGTTGAGATAGGGGGAAAGCCGATCATCTGGCATATCATGAAAATATACAGCCATTACGGCTTCAACGAATTTGTTATATGCCTGGGATATAAAGGGTATGTGATTAAAGAGTATTTCATGAATTATTTCCTGCATAATGCTGATATTACGCTCGATCTCGGGAACAACAAGATGGAGATACATGATTCCAGTGCAGAATCTTTTAAAGTTACATTGGTAGATACCGGGTTGAATACAAAAACGGCCGGCCGGTTGCAGCAAGTGAAAAAATATATAGGTAATGAAGATTTTATGCTTACGTATGGCGATGGTGTGGCAGATGTGAATATCAGTGAACTGGTGAGTTATCATAAAAAGAACAATAAATTTGTTACGGTTACGGCTGTTCAGCCAGATGCACGTTTCGGGGGAATGGACCTGTCGGCAGATGGTTTGGTTCATTCTTTCCGGGAAAAGGCGAAAGCAGATGCCCAGTGGATAAACGGCGGTTTCTTCGTATTGAAGCCGGAAGTGTTCAATTACCTTGAAAAAGACATGAGTAATACCATGTGGGAGGATGAACCATTGGAAAGGCTTACGGCCGACAAACAGTTGATCGCATATAAGCACAACGGCTTCTGGAAATGCATGGATGCCCTGCGTGACAAAATAGAACTGAATTCATTATGGGAATCTAAAACAGCTCCCTGGAAAATCTGGAAATAAATCAATTGCATGAACATTTTAGTTGTCGGTAACCTGGGGTATATAGGCCCGATGGTTGCCAAACATTTCAGGTCAAATCATCCGGCGTATAAGGTTACCGGTTATGATATCGGGTATTTTATACAGAATTACACCTACAACGGCATTGCCGGTGATGCGCTGCTGGAAAAGCAGTATTATGGTGATGTGAGGCATTTTGATGCGTCGCTGCTGAAAGGGATGGATGCGGTCATTTACCTGGCAGCCATTTCAAACGACCCGATGGGCAACGCTTTTGAAAAACCCACGATGGATATCAATTGTCATGCCGCCGTACAGATAGCCACATCGGCCAAGCAGAACGGGGTAAGGCATTTTGTGTTTGCCAGCAGTTGCAGTGTATATGGTTTTGCAGATACGGAACCACGTTCTGAGCAATCAGAGGTAAACCCGTTAACTGCATATGCCAAATCAAAAGTATTTGCCGAACAGGGGTTGACTCCACTGGCCGGGAATGATTTTAAAGTTACCTGCCTTCGTTTTGCAACAGCATGCGGTTACAGCGACAGGCTGCGGCTCGACCTTGTACTGAATGATTTTGTAGCCAGTGCCATAGCTGATAAGAAAATTTCAATTTTAAGTGACGGTACACCCTGGAGGCCTTTAATACATGTTAAAGACATGGCACTTGCCATGGACTGGGCCATTCAACGGGAAGATGGGCCAGATGCACTCGTTATTAATACAGGAAGCAAACAATGGAACTACCAGGTGAAGGAACTGGCTGAAGCTGTTCAGAAATATTTTCCGGATGTGGATGTAAGTATCAATACAAATGCCCAGCCCGATAAACGTTCATACAAAGTTAATTTTGATATGTATGAAAAAATGGCACCCGGCCATCAACCAAAAGTAAGCCTTGAAATGGCCGTGCAGGACCTTAAGAACGGACTGCAATCCATGCATTTCAATGATGCAAATTTCAGGCAATCGCACCTGATCAGGCTAAAAAAAATACAACAACTGATAGACAGTTCAGTAATAGATAATAATTTATTTTTAAACAAGGTTTGATGAGCAATATGAATAAGATCAGGGAAAGTTTGAAAGAGAACCCGCAATACCGGGATCATTTCATTGAATCCCTTGTTAGTTATGAAAACAAATGTGGTTATCCCAAATCAGATATAAGGGATAAGGTTACCGGCCCATTGGCAGACGAATTGTTTTCCGGCAACAAATTTTCCAAAATGCTGGATAACGGGCTGCGAATGAATTTTGTCTATAATTCAAAAATCGCACGCGAATTCCTCCTGTCGCAGCCAACAGTTCCCAATCATGTGTGGGAGCCACAAACCACCAAACTGCTCATTCACTTTTCTGCCAATGCCGAAAATGTAATTATAGCTGGTGCATACTTCGGCGACCAGGCGATACCGGTAGCCAATAACATAAAGGCTAACGGAGGTGTTTGCCATACATTTGAACCCAATAAGGGTAATTCAGACCTGATCATTGAAAATGCTGCACTTAACGGGTTAACCAATGTGCTCATCAATAACCTGGCTTTATGGAACAGGAGTGATGAAAAACTGGTGTTTGAAGGCGAAGATGCCCTGGCTTCCACCGTGGTGGCCGGTGACAAAGATGTAAATGCACTCCATACCATTACCATTGATGATTATTGCAGCAGGCAGCAGGTTGGAAAAGTTAACCTGCTGATGATTGATGTGGAAGGCAGTGAAATAAAAGTATTGCAGGGCGCCGTTAACATGCTGAAAAAGCATAAACCGGTGGTGGTGTTTGAAACCCACAGCCTTTACGACGACTGGTCGAGTGGGCTTGAAAATTCGCATTCCGCTTTACTTTTGAAGGAATTGGGTTACCAGGTGTTTGCCGTGCGTGAATTTCACCAGAACATAGATACGGCTGATATGCCCATTGAATTGCTTCCATTGGAAAAAACATTTTGTGAAACACCCCCGCATCATGGATTTAATATGCTGGCAGTGCCCTCTGCAGCGATGATTGAAAACGGCCTTTTCAGGATCGTGCATGACCTAAGCCCAAAACTTATTTTGACTAAAACCGATGCTAAATTTTTCCCTTCAACTTTTTAACTGACCATTCATGATTTTCAATCCCCTCAACCTGGCTGGTGCATTTACCATAGATGTAGAGCCCTTTCAGGATAACCGTGGTTTCTTTACCCGTACTTTTTGTGAAAAGGAGTTTGCAGCACAAGGGTTGCAGCAGCATTTTGTACAGGCCAACCATTCCGGTACGCATGGAAGGGGAGTAATCAGGGGCATGCATTTCCAGCATACACCACATGGTGAAGTGAAACTGGTGAAATGCGTGCAGGGCGCCATCTTTGATGTGATCGTAGACGTTAGGGCCGGTTCACCCACTTTCCTGCAGTGGTACGGTGCCGAACTATCGGCAGAGAATAAACGCATGATGTACGTGCCACAGGGCTTTGCACATGGGTTTCAAACGCTCACAGATTATTCGGAAATCACTTACATGGTTTCCGCCTTTTACAATAAGGAAAGCGAAGGCGGGGTTAAATTCGATGACCCGGCAGCGGGTATCGTATGGCCATTGCCTGTAAGCCTTGTGTCAGACAAAGACATGAAAATACCATTGGTTACCGAATCATTTACAGGAGTAATATTATGATGACAGGCAGCCGGCCAGCATTGGTTACAGTTGGAATTCCAACTTTTAACAGGCCGCAGGGTTTAGAACGCACCCTGCAATGTATAACCGGCCAAACCTACAGGAACCTGGAGATCATTGTTTCAGATAATTGCTCCACCGACCCGGCCGTATTGGAGTTACTCACTAAATATGCAGCGGCGGATAACCGCATTTCATATCATGTTCAGGAAAAGAATATCAGCATTGTCCCAAATTTTCAATACCTGCTAAACAGGGCCAATGGCGAGTATTTCATGTGGGCGGCTGATGATGATTTCTGGGATAGCAATTTCATTGAAGTCTGCGTAAACGGGATGCAGCAAAACCCGGATGTGGTATTGTGTATGACCGACCTGAAAATTGTTGGTTTGGATGGCAATGCAACCAGGTCGAAGCTGAACCGGGGTTTTATGCAGCAGCAGTTGTTGGTACGTTGCTTTCAATTTGTAAAAAGCACGGATGAGAATAAATATTTTTTCTGCGGGCTATACCGTACTGCAGCTGTGAAAGACATTCCTTTCAATAACGATTGGGGCGGCGACCATATGTTCGTTTATGAAGCAATCACCAAAGGAAAGCTGTTATACCTGGAGGGGCAGTCATGTTTTTACTACTTCAGGGGCGGAAGCTCAACCAATATGGAACGGGTGAGAAAAGCATTCAACATTACAAGCCGTTTCTATTTTTTTGAAGCCTATTACCTGAAGTACATGACATACCAGTTCGGGTTCAGGCACCTCGGTTTTTTCAGTAAGGTTGGGTTATTCATTTCAAACGGGCTGGGGCTGATATTTAACGAAGATTTCATTTTATATTATATTTTTATCAAGAAACCTGTAAAAAAACTTTTGCAGAAATTTAAAAGACCATAGCAGTTGAAAATCATCAGGAAAATAAAGAAAACACTGTATGCTCCGCCAAAACACAAGCCTACCTATAACCAGGACGGGCTTACCACGCTTCATAATAATGGTTTCATGAAAGATCCCGATTTCATGAAGGCTGAAGCTGCAGGGGCGGCAACCGGTTCCTGGAGCCATGTACATTGGCGTGTACATACGGTTTTATGGGCAGCAACACAATGCATGCGGGTTGAAGGCGATTTTGTAGAATGTGGTACCAATAAAGGCGGGTTTGCCCGCGCCATCCTGGAATATGTAGATTTGGGCAAGGCCGGAAAAAACTTTTTCCTGCTCGATACATTTGAAGGCCTGGTGGATTCCCTGTTAAGTGATGCAGAGAAAAAAAACTGGAAAAAAGAACATGCAGAACAGGTTTACTCGGAATGTTATGATGAAGTAATTAAAACGTTTTCACCGTATCCATTTGTAAACATCATAAAGGGTGTTGTGCCGGAAACATTATCACGGGTAACTTCAGATAAAATAGCATTCCTGTCGGTTGACATGAATTGTGTTGCACCCGAAATTGCCGCGATGGATTTTTTCTGGGATAAATTATCCGTGGGTGCCATGGTAGTGCTGGATGATTATGCGTATGTTACCTGCAACCTTCAATATGAAGCACACAATGAATGGGCAAAGAAAAAAGGAATAAAGATCTTATCATTACCAACAGGGCAGGGTTTGATAGTAAAGTAAAACTTATTACCAGATGAAGATATTGATTACAGGAGCAAATGGTTTTATCGGGTCATACCTGGCAGATTATCTGCTCACAAAAGGACATGATGTTATTGCCACTTCCAGGCAGTTCCATGCTTCTACCCGCAAACTGCTTACCAGGGCCAGCATCATTGAATTGGATGTATTGGATAAGGAAGAAATGGAAAAGCTGGAAATAACCGCGGATATCATCATCCATACCGCAACAGCCAATGACAGCATTTCCAAAGACACGTTAAAAGGAATTGAACTGTCGGCTGTAGGTACAAAGAATTTATTGGATTTTGCCGTGCGGAACCATATTCCCGCCTGTATGGTCTTTTCCACCTTCCAGGTATATGGCACCGAGTTATTGGGGGAAATAGATGAAAGCAGCCAGTTGCATTGCCAGAATGATTACGGGCTCAATCATTTATATGCTGAATTGTATGCAGAAATGTACAGCCGGCTGGGTAAAGTACGCTGCGTATCGGTGAGGCCCAGCAATGTGTATGGCAATATCATTACCGATGCATTTAACCGCTGGAACCTGGTACCGGGCTGTTTTTGCCGGGAGGCTGCCGATTCGGGAACCATCACCATCAAGTCGTCGGGGAAGCAGATGCGCAACTTTGTAAACCTGCAGAACCTGTGCCGGGCGGCAGAGGCCGTTTTAGAACATTTCCCGGTAAGCTACGAATGTTATAATTTCGCGTCTTCGCAAGGTTATACCATGCAGGAAGTGGCCATCAAAGTAAAAGAAGTGTTTGAAAAGAAATACGGCAAACCGGTAGCACTGCATATAACCGGCAACCAGCCTGCAGAAACCAATTTCTTTAATGTGAAACTGGATAAGCTGCACCGGCTGGGTTTTACAGAAGATGAAGATTATAACCTGGAAACAGCCATAGAACAAATATTTAATTATTGTAAATCAACCTAACAACATGAACCCCATCGAACAATTTAAACAGGAAAGGGCGGAAGCCATGCAGCAGATGAAACAGGATACAGAACTGAAAAAGAAATCAGTAGACTGGATGCTGCATTCCGATAAATATAAATACACGTACAATTTTACCTGGATGGGCCGCCCGATCATCAAGTACCCGCAGGATATACAGATCATGCAGGAACTGATTTGGGAAGTAAAACCCGACCTGATCATTGAAACCGGGATCGCCCATGGCGGGTCAATCATCTTTTCATCGAGCATGATGGAATTACTGGGTAATAACGGGAAAGTGATAGCTGTTGACATCGACATCCGTAAACACAACAGGGATGAGATTGAAAAACACCCGATGATGAAGAACATCACCATGCTGGAAGGGTCTTCGATAGATGAGAACATAGTGGCACAGATTGCAGATTATGCAAAAGGATTCAAAAAAGTGATGGTTGTACTTGATTCAAACCACTCACACGACCATGTATTGCGTGAACTGGAAATGTATACGCCATTGGTAAGCGTTGATTCATATATCTTATTGCCTGATACTTTTGTTGAATTCTTCCCCAAAGGATACGTTACCAACCGCCCATGGGATGTTGGCAATAACCCGTATACAGCCATGGAAGCCTTTTTAAAAACAACGACTGATTTTGTGAAGGATGAAGCCATCACAGATAAGTTACTCATTACCGAAGCATTGGGTGGCGGGTATTTGAAAAGGATCAGGTAATAGGGGTTACATAATTAATCACAATGAATAAAAATCAGCAAGCCGGTAGCGTGCCTTTGGTATCTGTCGGCTTGCCTACTTATAACAGGCCGGCCGGGTTGCGTAAAGCCCTTGAACACCTGCTGCTGCAGGATTATCCAAATCTTGATATAGTCATTTCCGATAATTGCTCTACCGACCCGTTGGTTCAAGAAGTGATCCGTGAGTTTGCGGCAGCAGACAGCAGGATTCGCCCTTTCCGCCAGGAAGTGAACATAGGGCTGGAAGAGAACTTCAATTTCACATTCAATATGGCCAAAGCCGATTTGTTTATGTGGATGAGCGATGATGATTATTTTGACAGTAATTATATTTCGGCATGCGTTCGTTTCCTGGAACAACATCCCGATTATGTGCTATGCTCCGGTGTGGCAAAATATTATACTGGTACAAAGTTCCTGTTTACTGAAAATATGTTTTCTCTGAACCAGGAAAAGCCAATAAGCCGCATATTCTCGTATTTTTCAAAAGTTGGAAAGAATGGCAATTTTTATGGAATATTCCGTAACCGGCTGTTTACTGAAAAGCCGATCGGGTTGCATATTGGATGTGACTGGTCATTCATGGCAAAATTATCCTTGCTTGGTAAACTCACTTATACAAATGAAAGCAGTTATCACAGATCAGCCGATGGCAATTCAGGTACAAAGAAAAAAATGATAAAAAAATTTGGGTTTAACAAACTGCAAGCCATTTTTTTTGAAACATATTCTGCTTATGTAATCGCTTCACATATTTTTAATGACAATACCGTCAATAAAAAATATAATCCCTTAATTAAAAAACTTATCGTAACAGTTGTTTTTTTTCAGATAAATTACCTGTTGCTGGCTAATTTTATTAAGAAAAAGGTTGGCAGGCCGGTTTATTAAGCCAAATAGCCATACATCTTATTGATTAATGATGTTTTGCTGCCTGATGTAAAAAAAAATGAAGGTTTACAGTATAAATTACTGTACATTGTATCCGCTCAAACAAGTTTCACCAGACTTTTCACTTTAAACAAAACTGTTTTATGCGTTCTTTTTTTAAATTCTTAATAAATAGCCTGGTCATTTGCCTGCTTTTTTCTTCCTGCCAGAAAGATGTTGTTGATAATGTATTATCAAGCCCGCCAATAGCCAATGCCGGACCTTCGCAAACAATACAATTACCATCATCTTCCATTACATTAACTGGAACAGGCACAAGTACCAATGGGATAATCAGCGGTTATCTGTGGAGCATCATTTCAGGTCCAAACCTGCCCATAATTGCAACTCCGGCAGCATCCAGCACAATAATCAGTAATGTTGTTTCCGGTACTTATTTGTTTCAGTTTATGGTGATAGATGAAGCAGGTTTAACCGGCGTTGACACCGTTTCTTTATTTGTTACTTCATCACCGGTACAAACATTAACCCTGCAACCTGCTAATAATCCAAATGATGTTCACCTGGCTTTTATGAACGGAGGTAACGGAACTGATCCCGGTGCCATTGAATTTTCAGGTGGTGCATGGACAAACGGAGGGTCACCATTAATTACAAGGGGTATTTTTAAATTCGATATGAGTACTATTCCCGCCGGTGCAACAATACTCTCAGCAAAACTTACGCTTTACTCTAACCCAACACCCAGGAATGGCAATTTGGTTGATGCTAATTCTGGTACAGCAAACAGCCTTTTCCTGGAGCGTGTTACCAGTAGCTGGGACCCGTCAACAGTAACCTGGGCAAATCAACCTGGTACTGATGCGGCGAGCCAGTTATCTATACCTCATACCAGTCTAACTTTTTTTGACCTCGTAGATATTGATGTTACAAGCATGGTTGGGGTTATGGCTTCAACCAATAATTACGGATTTAAGTTACGGCTTCAGAATGAAGTTGCATATAATATCAGGATATTCGCATCAAGCAGGCATCCGGATGTTACAAAACATCCTAAGCTGGTTATTACTTATCAATAAGGGATTTAATATAAAAAGGGTGCCATGGTAGTATACATGGCACCCTTTTATTTATGTATAATCGTTTATGCGGAATGTTATGTTTGCCTGGTTGTTTTCTATTTACTTACTGATGATGCCGGCTGCTTTTTTTGCAATGTTATGCCAGTAGAAATGCTCAAAAAAACTTACAGGGATTTCAGATAATGCATTTATTTGTTTCACCTGCCCTGCAAATTCCTGCCAATCATCGTCTGCGGTAATTTTCATTTTATCGCCGGTTATTGAAACCGGTATGCCTGTTGCCCCGCTGCGCATACTTATTACCGATAGCCCATTGCCAAGCGCTTCCACCACTTTGGTTTTAATACCGCCACCATCTGTAACCGGGTTAATGAATATGTCGGCCCCTTTGAAATATATATTGATATCGTCTACAAACCCGGCATATATGATGTTCTTGTTTTTAAATGCCTCCAGTTCATTGTATTCAGCAGGCAGGCCTTTGCCGCAGATAATGATTTTATATGCCAGTTCCGGCTGCGCAAGCAGGAGAGGGTTCATTTTATTCAAAATGCCATCAACAGCATCCAGGTTTGGTTTATAATCGAGCGTGCCGTTAAAAAGCAATATTTTTTCATTTGCCCCGATAAGGTGCAGTTGCTGCAATTTTAACCTGGCAACCGCTTTTTCGGATGCAGAAGGGGCTTCACTCATTTCAAAACCATATGTGATGGTAAGGCATTTTTCAGGCAGCAGCCCAAAATGCTTTACGGCAAATTCCCTGTCTTCATCTGTGATGAAAAAATTGATATCCGCTTGCCGGTGTGTGTACTTTTCATACTGCCACAGCAGGCGCCACCACCATTTGCCGGTGCTTTTAAACCTGATTGATTCTATATTATGAGAATGGATGACAAGCTGTATACCACAAAATTTTTTCAGTAAAAAGCCAAGCCATCCATAATAGGGGTGTTCCAGTATGAGATGAGAGGAACCCGAATCTTTCAGTATCTTCCTGATACTGAAAAAAAGGAACGGATTGAAATACCTTGACTTTGATTGCCCCAATGCAGGTATGAACTGAATGCCTGCAACGTTTGGCACCGCATTGGCAGTAGTGGAAACCATGGTAACAGGTAATAGCTGCGACAGGTATTCATAAAACAGTGCAATACCTTTTTGTCCGCCCATTTTGGCAGGATATATACGGTAAGGCACAAGCGCAGCTATTTTTATTGTTTTACCCAAATGTATCAGTAGTGGTTAAACAGTCAGTTCGCTTACAGGCATCATGCTTTCACTTCTTTTTTTCGTATGGCCTGGTACACGATAAACCCTGCCAGCAATAACATCAGCAACCAGGTTGATACCAGGGTGATATTTTTGCCAAGATAATAAGCTGCAGGTTCAAACTTGAATGTTATAGTGTGTTTACCGGCCGGCACCAGCATAGCCCGTAATACATAATTGGCCTTAAAGAAATCAGCCGGTTTGCCGTCAATATAAGCCTTCCAGTCTTTATAATATATCTCACTGAACACAGCAATATGGCTGGCTGACGTGTTTGATTCATACGTGATGGCATCATTGTCAAAAGTCTTCATGCTGATGGTTGCGCTGCTGTCCGGCGCCTGGTAACCGGTAACAAGCTGCCTGTATTTCTCATCGGCAATAGCAGTGTCTTTTGGTTCAAAGCCGGTAAGCGCTTTCATTTCTTCTACCGGCCCGTTTACAAACCTGATGCCTTTTACAAACCATACATTTCCCAATGCACCGGGGTTTTTAACTGCCATCGTATTATTGCCCTGCTGCTGTATCACATATTTTGCATTGAGCATATTGATAACACCCACATTCGGAGAGCCACTAAGCTGGTAAGCAATCAGGTCGTCGTAAATGCCCAGTTTGGCTGGATGGTATCCGCCAATGGATTTATGGTAATAAGATGTTTTTGATTCTTCCATGCTGGCAGGATTATATACCCTGAAATTGGGGTCCTTATCAGCAAGGATTGTCCTGTCTGCATCTGTCATCGGGAATTCACTGGCCTCGTATTTATCCTTACTGTCAAAACTCTTATCATTCAGGTATTTCATGCCGAATCCAAGCAGGTCTATGGCAATCAGTAATGTTACAGCCATGGTCATGATGCTGGCGTTCAGTTTTTTCTTAAGGTACAGAACGATGCAAATGGCCGCCAGGAGTACGAACAGGAATGAACGGCCGATATCAGCCAGCAATATTGATTTACGGTCTTTTTGGATGGCCTGTACAAAATCCCTGGCAACTTTTTGGGCATCCGGGTTACCCTGCAGGTTAGTTACCATTCCTTCATATACCTGGTTATCCCTTTCCGGTTTATAGGCTTCACCGGCTTCATATAGTTTTTGCTGCAGGGCGGGATCTTTTGCATTATACAATTCGTTGAATTTATTTGTACGCAACCTGTTTTCATTGCTGAAATCGCTGCTGGCATAAAAACCCAGTGCAAGCAGGAATACGGCTCCGGTTGCCAATAAACCGGTTTTGAATTTCTTCCAGGATGTTTCATTGATAGATTCCGACATGTTATTTATAACAAGCGCAGCTATTACCGGGAATAATAACTGGGGAATTACCAGTGTCATAGTAGGTACCCTGAACTTACTGTATAACGGGAAATAATCAAACATGAAATAATTGAAGGAAGGGAAATTATGACCCAGGGCCAGCATGATTCCTAAGGCGGAAGCCGCCAGTATCCACCATTTATGTGAATTGTCGAGGTAAAACATACCAACTATGAACAGGAAACAGATAATGGCTCCCAGGTATACGGGACCGTTAGTAAAAGGCTGTTTTCCCCAATACAGGTTAGAACTGGCATAACTTACCGCCTGTTCACCGGCTCCAAATTTTTCGGATAGGTATTTTACCGAGTTTGCATTTTCGTCCAGCACCGGAAACTGGTAATATTCGCCATCCCTTTCAGCCTGGTGGTTTCCATAGCCCTGAACGCCCGGGAACATCAGGCTCATGGTTTCTGCCTTGCCATAGCTCCACTGGAAAGCATAATCCTTACTTAATCCCTTTGTTTTTCCATCGGCAACTTTGTCTTTCCTGTTGCTGTTATTGTCCATAACAAGCTGTCCGCCGCGTTTTGATTCCTTGGCATAGTCATAAGTAATCAGTAAGGTGATGGCATTTACTGCTACACCTAGTATACCGGCAACCATCAATAATCCGATGCTTTTAATGAAGTGTGGCAGCTGTTTGTTGCGGATAGCATGAATGAAATAGGAAATGGTCATGATGCCCAGTACAAGGAACAGGTAGTAACTGATCTGCTGGTGGTTCTGCAATATCTGTAAGGCCGTAAGCATTGCCGTTAGTATGAAACCAGTCAGATACTTCTTATCAAAGATAAGTATGGCAGCGCCTATAACAGCAGGTGCATACCCTAAGGCGAGCATTTGGGTATTATGCCCGGCAGTGATGATGATGGGAGAGAAGCTGCAATAGGCAAAACCCAATGCTCCCAATATGGCTGCGTATGGCTTTATGCGCAGGCTCAAACAAAGGAAATAAAAAGATATACAGGCAAGGAAGAAAAAATTCATTGGCTGGGGAAGCCAAAGCTGAAAAAGCTGGTCTATTGGTTTTAACGGCGACCAGGGCCCTTCCAAAGCCACCTGGTATGCAGGCATTCCGCTGAACATGCTGGTGAGCCATAAAGGGAACCGGCCGTTTTTTTCCTGGTATTCAAACGACTGGTGGCTCATTCCCTGCCAGCCCGCAATATCAGATTGCTTCATTACAACACCTTGTTCAAGGGCGGGCCTGCAAAAGATAATAGCAACTATAAGAAACACGGCAACAGCCACCAAATGCGGTAAAATGCGCTTGAAATTAAATTGCTTCATGTAGATAAATTATATATAAAATTGTATGAATCCTTTAATGATTCCCGGTACGATGAAACAGGAATCCAATACCGGTTGGCAAATTAAGGTTTATCCTGATGTGAACGGTGTTTTGCTGTAAATTTTATTGCAGGAATGAAAAAGGTTTACCGATATTATGTGCATGATATTATTGTTAGCTTCCCGGCATGGTAATATTTTTCTTTAACGATTGTAAGGATACTTTAAAGAAAAAGAGCGGCACATATCATGTGCCGCTCTTTCATTTATTGAAATTAGATCAGTTTGTTTTTGCCGTATTGTTTTGTGTAATCATCTTATTGATCACTTTTACGGATGCATCAATATAGATATCATCGCTTCTTACTTTCAGCCATTGTTTATTTTTTTCAGCCTTGTCGGTATCATTGCTTACAGCGATACTGTCTGCCTGCAGGTTTACCATCGTCATAGGTTTGCTCAGTTTATACAGGTTATCAATTTCCTTGTAAATGTCTTTCAGTTTTTTCTGTTCTTCCCTGTATTTGCTGATGTTGAGTGAATATTCCTTTTCATTATTTTTTTCAAGCCATTGCACATTTGCCTTAATCTTTCCGAATGTGGTGCTTTTATTCACTTCATCATTTGCAGAGCTGATAATGGCCGGGTTGCTTATATTGCTTGTCCAGGTTCTGTAATCCGCTTTGGCAATCTCATCCCATTGCAGTGCATTGGGATTGTCTTTTTCCCTGAATTTAAGGTGTTCGAGCCTGTCAGGTAAGATGATATCAGGCGTAACGCCTTTTAACTGGGTGGCATCGCCGTTGATGCGGTAAAATTTCTGCAGGGTAAGTTTCACTGTACCCAAATCATCAGATTTTTTTGATGCCAGCAAAGTATTTTCATTTTCAGGATTCAGCGGAATATTGCGCTGTACGGTTCCTTTGCCATAAGTGGACGTGCTGCCAATTACGATTCCCCGGTTATAATCCTGTATGGCTGCTGCAAAGATCTCGGATGCAGAGGCGCTCGTTTCATCTACCATAACTGCCAGCGGCCCGTCATATTGAACTGATCTATCCCTGTCGCGTAATACATTGGCTTTTTCATCCCTTCCTTTAACCTGGCATATTGGCCCGTCTTCTATAAACAGGCCGGCCATCTGAACAACATCATATAATGAACCACCACCGTTACCGCGTAGGTCGAGGATGATGCCGTCAACTTTTTCATTTTTTAGCTTATCAATTTCTTTGGCCACATCTGCAGCACACCTGGCGCCGTTGGGGTTTTCAAAATCGGCATAAAACTCGGGAAGGTAAATGTACCCGATCCTGTTTTCGCCTTTTATGATAGCTGATTTGGCATACGTATCTTCCAGTTTGATATCGTCCCTTAATAGTGTAATCACTTTAATACTGCCATCAATCCGCCTGATGGTGAGGCTTACTTCAGATCCTTTTTCAGCGCCACGAATCAGTTTTACCGCATCAGTAACAGCATAGCCGGTTACGTCAACTGGTTCCTGTTTGCCCTGTGCCACTTTCATGATCTCATCGTTTTCTTTCAGTTCACCGCTTTTCCATGCCGGGCCGCCGCTGATCAGGCTGGCAATCTTTATTTTACCGTCATCTTCTTTCAGTTGGGCGCCGATGCCGAAAAACCGGCCGCTCATCGATTCGTTGAAAGAACGTAAGTCGATCGGGGGCATATAATTGGTATGCGGATCCATGGTTCCGGTGATGGCATTTACGAATTTGCTGAAATTCTCATCATCAGATTCCCTGTTTTTCTTGGTTGAAAAATACCGCTCAATCTGCCTGGCTGTTGATTCACGGGCTTCTCTTTCCAGGGTTGAATCGGCTTTCACTTTATAATCTGCTTTACCCTTGTTCTTCTCCCTTTCTTCCTGCATGTCAACATATTTGCCCAGGGCCAGGAATTTCAGGCGTTTCTTCCAGTTTTCCAGCCTTTCATTTTCAGTTTTTGGAAAATCCAGTTTATCTGCATCCATCAGCACTTTTTCATCCCTGGTATAATCAAAGGGCCTGGCTAAAATTTCCTTGTACAAGCCCGAAACTTCGCTTAGCCTTTTCAGGTAAACTTCGTTGATGGCATAGAAAGACTGCAGGTCGCTGCCATGAATCTCATCGTCTATCCTGTCTTTAAATTTCCTGAAACTTTCTATATCGCTTGCCAGGAAAATATTCTTTTCAGCATCCAGGTCATCGGTGAATTTCTTAAGCACTTCCCTGCTGAAGGCATCATCAATCTTTTTAGGGCTGAAATGGCCTTCTTCCAGCAATACGCCCACATTACGCAAAATACGGGCATACCTGCTTTTCGGGTTATCTTCAAAATCATTTTTCCCCTGCGATTTAAATGCCAGGAAAAAACTGGTAGCAACCAGTACCAGTGCAACCGGGATAAATTTCTTACTCATCATAAAGTCTGCAATTTTTTGCATGTTGTAAAAATAACGTAAAATAGTACGTGTAGGAAAAAGTGTAACGCAATTATCGCAATAATGTTTTGTTAAACAAACAGTTCGGCAGAAAAATAGGATGAGCGGTTAATTTTGGAAAAAAAGAAGCCTTCAGCTGCAAGTGCGGAAGGCTTTTTTTGGGGTGGATGACCGGGCTCGAACCGGCGACCCTCAGAATCACAATCTGATGCTCTAACCAACTGAGCTACAACCACCGTAGTCATTTGTGTTGCAAAAGTATAGAAAAACAACGCTTGTACAAAATTAAAAGGATGCATTTTCAAAATTTCCGGATCAAGCTTTCCCGGATTATAAAAAGATTGGCTGGCTGCCATACCGCCTTAATGCTGAACATTTTACCAGCCTGCATGAAAAGCCTACTTTTGTGCCAACTTTAAAGGAAAACCTTTGTACGAATCAATAATAATTCTCCTGCTTTTTGCGTTTACTGGGTGGTTAATTGCCGGAATTACAACCTGGTTGTTATTCAAGCCGGTAAAACCGGTAAACCTGGGTATTATGCGAATCCAGGGATTGATTCCGGCTTCAAAAAGCGCCGTATCAGAAAAGGCCGGGGAATGGGCGAAGCTTGCATTGATGAATTACCGTGGCTTTGACGAAAAAATGGCCGATCCTGCGTTATTGCAGAAATTAAGGCCCGAGTTAGAAAACCATGTGGATCATTTCCTGCAGGTGAAGATAAAGGCTGTTTTTCCGTTGCTTTCCCAATTTATGGGGGAAAAAACAATCAGCCAGTTCAAATCATCCCTGCTGGCCGAAATTGATGAACTGTTCCCGGTTTTGATGCAAAAATTTTCCGGTGAATTGAAAAATGAACTAAGGGCAGATGAAATGGTGAAAGAGCGGTTAGAAAGTATTGATGACAGTATGTTGAGAAAGATGTTAACTGATGCAGCAGGGAAAAAGATATTTCTTTGGAAATGTTTTTGTGTAATGGCTGCTCTGCTGATGGGTTTTATAACTGTTTTGATACTGTGGCTGATGAAATGAGGAAGCAGGTATGCTTATTTTAATCCCGTAATAACAATCCGTACTTGCTTCTGTATATGAAGAACTGCCTTTGTACACTCCTTTTTTTTATCTTCCTGCAGGCAGTTGATAAACTGTATGCACAAAAACCTGCAGGTGGCAACCATACTGCCCGTTCATTGAATCTGGGGCAGGTTTACGGAAAACTACTGGATGAAACAAACGGAAAACCGGTTGACGGCGCATCGGTTCAATTACTTCAGCACATTGGCGACAGCAGCGGAAAGTTAAAAAAAGAACAGGTGATTGCTTTGAAAGTTACTGACAGGAAAGGGGAGTTCAGTATGGATAACCTGCCGGTATCAGGAAGTTTCACCCTGTTGGTTACGGCATTGGGTTTCCTTCATTATGAAAGGAAATTATCTTTTGAACCCAATTCGGCCAGCAGTAAAACGGCTGAAAACAACGGTATTCATTTTCCGGATGGTTTGAGCCGGGATTTGGGCAATATCAAACTGAGCGTAGATATACACCAGTTACGGAACATAACCGTAAATGCTTCCAGGAATATGATTGGGCTTGAACTTGACAGGAAAGTGTATAATGCAGAAAAAGATTTACAGGCAGCAGGAGGAACGGCAGCAGATTTATTGAAAAATGTACCTTCTGTTATGGTTGATATTGATGGGAATGTATCCCTGAGAAATGTTTCCCCCCAATTGTTTGTAGATGGAAGGCCAACAACGCTAACTGCCGACCAGATTCCGGCCGACCAGGTTGCAACCATTGAAGTGATAACCAACCCTTCTGCCAGGTTTGATGCCGGTAACGGTGGAGCCGGTATACTGAACATTGTGCTGAAAAAGAACCGGCGTGCAGGGTATAATGGCAATATAAGGGCAGGAATAGATTCAAGGGCCCGGCCCGGGTTTGGCGGAAATGTAAACCTGAAACAGGGTAAAGTCAATCTATTCGCTGCCGGGATGTTTAATATGCGGAAAACGTTGAGCGAAGTACATACGGAGCGTACCGATTTCAGCGATACTTATACCGCTTTCATCAACCAGCAAAACAATCCCGCTAACAGGGGAAGTTTTGTTTTCGGCAGGCTGGGGGCAGATTATTTCATGAGTAACCGAACAACGTTAACGCTTAGTGGTAGTTTGATGCGTGCGCATTACCGTAGTGAAGATATGATCAGCCTGTCAGGCGATACCGTTAAGGCCACGGAAACCGTTTCATCATCCGGCAACCGGTATATCATGGCCATCAATGATTTCTGTAATTATGGCGCTAATGTAAGTTTCAGGCATAATTTCACCCGCCCGGGGAAGGAACTTACTGCGGATATCAATTACAGTTATAATAACAATTTCAATGTTTCCGACTATAACAGCCGGTACCGTTTTATGAACTCTACTTCAGATTATATTGCACCCGCTGAAAGGTCTACCGGTGGCGGTAAAACGAATTTTATCACATTCCAAAGCGACCTGGAGAACCCGTTTGACAATAACAGGAAGCTGGAAGCCGGCATCAGGGTGGCATACAGGTATAACAGCAGCAATAACGATAATTTCCTTCAAAACCAGGCCGGCGGGTATGATTATATAGATGCACTGCATGTAAAATTCAGGTACGATGATATTGTATATGCCGCCTATGCAACCTATTCCATGAAGGTGAAACATGTAAGCTTTTTAACCGGCTTGCGTGCAGAAAGTTCTATGTATGATGCGGAGCTGGTAACAGGCGGGAATCGGTTTTCAAACAGTTACCCGGTAAGCCTGTTTCCATCGTTAAGTATCAGCCATAAAACCGGTAAGCGGGATGAATTTCAGCTTAATTATTCCCGGAAAGTGTACAGGCCGGCTTATAACCAGTTGATACCGTTCATCGATTTCTCAGATTCGCTGAACCTGGTGGCTGGTAACCCTGCCCTGAAGCCTGAGTTTACAAACCTGCTGGAACTGTCATACCTGTATGAGTTTAACAGTTCAGCATCATTCCTGGCAAACCTTTATGGAAGGTATACCAACAATATGATTGCCAGGTATCTCTATAAAGGCATTAACCCCAACCCGGCAAAAACGGATTCGGTATTGTTTACCTCTTTTACCAATGCTGGCAGGAGCTTTAATTATGGTTTAGAGTTAACCGGGCAGTGTAAACCGGCAACCTGGTGGAACCTGGCCACGAACCTGAATATCTTTCATGTAATTATTGACGGAACTGAACCGGAATCTGCCAGGGCAAGCCAGTTCAGTTGGGTGGCAAAAGTAAATAATAATTTCAGGTTGCCTGCGGGTTTTACCGTACAGTTAACTGCCGAATACCAGTCAAAGTCCATTGTGCCTGTTAACACCGGTTCCCGGGGAGGTTATGCAGGCGGTGGCGGAGGAATGTATGGCGCAGGTATGCAGCCAACTTCGCAGGGTTTTAGCAGGCCGTTGTTTTATGCAGACCTGGCATTACGGTACGATTTTATGAAAAACAAGGCAGCGTCACTCACTTTACAGGTGTCGGACATATTCAGGACAAGGTTATATGAAAGCCGGTTTTCATCTCCCTACTTTATACAGGATTATTCACGCAGGAGAGACCCGCAACTGGTAAAACTCAATTTCAACTGGCGGTTCGGTAAATTTGATATTTCGCTGGTAAAAAGGCGGAATATGAAAGGGGAGGCAGAAAATATTCCATCTATGCAACAACCATAGACTTTCATTGTGACTTCAATTCCAATTTTCCGGTATACAATTTATTTTCTCTTGAAGCACTACATCATCCATCATAAATCTCACATCTCAAATCAACAATCATACATCACAAATCATACATCAACAATCATACATCATAAATCTTACATCTCACATCACACATACCTTTCTTCAATAATATTTATATGATGTGCCAGGTGCCCAATTGTAGTAAAGCCAAATGCAATAACAGAATTGGTATTATTATTGGAAATGCCGGTTTGCAACAATGCTTCCGGAGTGAATCCTTCATAGAGGAGTTCTGTTGATCTGCGCACAGCTTTAAACTCATCGCAGAGACTTTTCCAGGTTCGTTTATTAGCATGAGAATTTTCAGCATACAGGTTTTCATCAAAACCCGGCAAAGATGCCGTTTCTTTCCTGGCAAAGCAAAGCGACCTGTAATTGAATATCCTTTCCGTATCAATAATATGCTGTAACAGTTCTTTTAATGACCATTTCCCTTCGGCATACCCGGTATTCGTTTTTGTTTCTGGTATACTTTCGAAATAACCGGAAACCAGTAGCTGCTGGTTTTTGAATGCTTCAAAAAGATCATCTTCCTTAACGAGTTTAATATAATTGTCAAAATAGGGGAGATAGGTTCCCTTAACCGGTTTTGGCATAATTGAATATTTTACTTTAAAAAAAATGCCGCAGGCGCCCTGTATGATATAGCTGCCTGCGGCTGATAATATTTATGAGATTATCATCATCCCATTTTAGTTTTTTTCACTTTCGATTTTGGCAGGGTAGTTTTTGGTTTTTCAGTCTTAAGGGTGCCAGCCAGTTTTACGGCTTCGTAAGCATTGAGTAATCCGCCGGTTTTGCAGATATCGCTCAGGTTCACTTTTTCATCTGTTCCCGGGCGATTTACTTTTTCATCCGGAGCAACGGCAGATTTTTCAATAACATATTTAAGTTGCTGGGCTGTAAGGGTAGGATAATATTCCAATATGAGCGCTGCAACACCAGCAACAACAGGGCATGCCATGCTGGTTCCGCTAGCATTGCCATAGGTGGTTCCGCCCGGAATGGTTGAATAAATACCTACGCCCGGTGCGAATATATCCACTTCAGATTTTCCATAATTGCTGAAAGATGCGGTAAGTCCGCCATTATGTTTGTTTCCGCTGGCGCCAACAGTAATCACATTGTTAGCCATTCCTTTTCCGTCTTTGTAAATAGGGTTTGGAAAATTATCTGCCGAGTCAACATTTTTGGCATCATTACCGGCAGCATGTACCAATAAAACACCTTTTGATTCTGCATAGCGGAAAGCATCGTCTACCCAGTTTTTTTCCGGGGAGAAGTCTTTTCCAAAGCTCATACTGATGATTTTTGCACCATGATCTACTGCATAACGGATGGCAAGTGCAATGTCTTTATCGTGCTCGTCGCCATCTGGTACGGCCCGTAAAGCCATGATACGAACGTTATCTGCAACGCCGTCAATCCCTTTTTCATTATTCCTTGCTGCTGCAATGATACCAGCGCAATGGGTGCCGTGAAAACTGGTTTCAGCCATGATATCTTTGTTGCCGTATTTACGGTCGTTGATATCAGCTTCATTATCGCCTACAATGTCTTTGCGGTATTCTTTCGGTGGGTTCTTTTTGGCATCATCTTTTTTAATTTCCCCTTCAATATACCCTTTCAGCCCATCCAGGAATTCGGTGTTTTTCTGGTCCATGGCATCATTGCCTTTCATCAGGTTAAGCAAAGTGGTTTTTGCTTTTGTAACATCTGAATTGTCCGGTTTGAAGGCATCGAGGTCATTTCCGGTGTATTCTGTTTTGCCCATGGCAATTTTCAGCAGGCTATCGCTTTTTATCAGGTTTGCCTGGATCCTTTTAAGCATCACTAACTGGGCGCCGTTATCGCCGCCTTCCTCGCCAATCACTTTTAGTTTCGCTTTTTTGAAAGTAGTATATTCAAGCAGTTCTTCTTTGCTCAATCCTGCTTCATCAACTGTTTTTCCGTCCCATTTAGGTTTCAGGTTGTAATAAACCCTTGCCGCTTCGTAACTGTCTTCTTTTACATTGCGACCATCTTTACCGCCGATGAAATTCCAGCCATGAATATCATCTATATACCCGTTCTTGTCATCATCAATACCGTTTCCGGGAATTTCTTTCGGGTTAATCCACAGTACCGGTTTCAGGTCTTCGTGTAAAGTGTCTATACCGCTGTCAATTACGGCAACCACAACCTGTTTGCTTTTCAGGTTTTTCGATTTTAAAAGCGAGTATGCCTTGTCGAGGCTGATGCCATTATAGCCTGTTTCTGTTGCATCCAGGTGGTGCCAGTTATTCGGCACTTTTACTTTTTCCTTGTTTTCTGCTTCGTCTTGTGCAAAAGCTGTTCCGCCTATTAATAAAGCTGCCAGGAAAAGTTTGGAGAATTTTGTCATATTGTTATTTTTAAATATTCAGCGAATTTAGTGATATTACATACATCATATCTACCGTTCATAGAGTATTGGCTAAATTTTATAAATCGAATTTGATGCCCTGAGCCAGGGGCAGTTTATCTGTATAATTGATGGTATTCGTTTGCCTGCGCATATACACTTTCCAGGCGTCGCTGCCGCTTTCCCTGCCACCGCCGGTTTCTTTTTCCCCGCCGAAAGCACCGCCGATTTCGGCGCCGGATGTGCCGATATTCACATTGGCAATACCGCAATCGCTGCCGCTGTGCGAGAGGAATTTTTCTGCTTCACGCAGGTTATTGGTCATGATGGCTGAAGACAGCCCCTGGGGTACGCCGTTTTGCATGGCAATGGCTTCATCCATCGTTTTGTACTTCATGATATACAGGATAGGGGCGAATGTTTCATGCTGTACAATGTCAAAATGGTTTTTTGCTTCTGCGATGCATGGTTTTACATAACAGCCGCTTTCGTATCCTTTGCCTTTTAGCACACCGCCATCCACGATGAAGTGCCCGCCGGCGGCTTTACATTTTTCAATAGCAGCCAGGTACATGTTCACGGCATCTTTGTCAATCAATGGGCCAACATGGTTCTTTTCATTCAGCGGGTTGCCTATTTTCAGTTGCTTATAAGCGTTTACCAGGCTTTCTTTAAACCTGTTGTAAATTTTTTCATGAATGATGAGGCGCCTGGTACTGGTGCAACGCTGGCCTGCAGTGCCTACTGCGCCAAAAACGGCTGCTACCAGGGCAATATTCAGGTCAGCTTCGTTTGAAATGATGATGGCATTGTTGCCGCCCAGTTCCAGCAGGCTCCTTCCAAGCCGCTGGCCAACGGCTGCTCCAACCGATTTTCCCATCCGGGTGCTTCCGGTGGCAGATATGAGCGGTATCCTTTCATCGTTGCTCATCCATTCGCCCACTTCACGGTCGCCGATTACCAGGTTACTAACGCCTTCGGGTACATGATTTTTTTTGAATACGGCCTGTATGATCTTCTGGCAGGCAATGCCGCATAAGGGCGCTTTTTCGCTGGGTTTCCAAATGGCAACATCGCCGCAAACCCATGCCAACATACTATTCCAGCTCCAAACTGCTACGGGGAAATTGAAAGCGGAAATGATGCCAACAAGGCCCAGCGGGTGATATTGTTCATACATCCTGTGCCCGGGTCTTTCGCTGTGCATGGTAAGGCCATGAAGCTGGCGGGAAAGGCCAACCGCAAAATCGCATATGTCTATCATTTCCTGAACTTCGCCCATGCCTTCCTGTAAGCTTTTGCCCATTTCATAACTAACCAGTTTACCAAGGTCTGTTTTATATTTTCGGAGTTCTTCACCAACCTGCCTTACCACTTCACCTCTTTTGGGGGCTGGCCAGTTGCGCCATTCTTCAAAAGCCGATTGAGCTTTTTTTACAACTGTTTCGTAAGATGTCCAATCGGCAGCCGTAACCGATCCGATCAGTTTTGCATCTACCGGTGAATAGGAAGCGATTTTTCCGCCTTTTGATTTTATCCATACTGCTCCGGTAGAAACACCGGGATTGAGGGAACTAATTCCAAGTTTTTTCAGAAATTCCATGGTGGGTATTTTAAATAATGATAATTGCGGCTGCAAGTTAGCGAATTGCGGGGGAAGTTGGTGTAGTTGGCAGTTGGCAGTTGGCAGTTGGCAGTTGGCAGTTGGCAGTTGGCAGTTGG
>CALKVC010000147.1 GCA_937996595.1 uncultured Chitinophagaceae bacterium | reverse complement strand
GTGACTGGAGTTCAGACGTGTGCTCTTCCGATCTACTTAGTGGCTACAGCTGGTCATTGTGTGAATGAGTTTAATTGTTCTTTTCAATCTTTTGTTTTTACAGGGTATTAACAACCTTTGTACATATACTTTAAAAGCCGGGAGTGCCTGTATGATCATATTCAGCTTTATTGGGATGATAGATATTTTTAGGAATGATGATGATAAGTCCTTATTGGAAAATCCTCTTTTCTGGATTTGTACAGGCATTTTGTTTTTCAATGCAGGTGAATTTACATATCTTTTCTTTTTCGATATATTCCTAGAAAAGGGATGGGATATAACAGCGAATTTATTTGGCTCTATCAATAACAAAATGATCTATATTCTTTATACCTGTATTTCAATTGCTATTATATGTTCCCGAATACAGAAGAAAATAACCTAACTACAATGATCCTGATAGGAACTATTGTGTTGATTGCATTTGTATGTTTCGTGGTACTGCTGGCTTATCTTTTTACAACAAAAAAAAATAAACTCCTACAGGAAAAGCAACTCATGAAAACCCAATTCCAACAAGCCATCCTCCAAACCCAAATAGAAATCCAGGAGCAAACACTTAAAACCATCGGCCAGGAAATACACGATAATGTAGGCCAGGTATTGAGCCTTGCAAAATTAAATCTTGGTACTTTTGAATCAATGGAAAGTGAAGCAAACCAGGTTAAGATCAACGATACCAAGCAACTG
The DNA here is from genome assembly GCA_937996595.1 of uncultured Chitinophagaceae bacterium. Lineage (GTDB taxonomy): Bacteria > Bacteroidota > Bacteroidia > Chitinophagales > Chitinophagaceae > Ferruginibacter. The sequence goes on along the minus strand of CALKVC010000147.1, from coordinate 50,534 downwards.
GTTAGTAAGGCTATCAATGATCTCCGCGATTTGAGCAGGAGCCTGCATGGCGATAAAATAACAGAACTCGGATTACAGGAATCTGTTGCCAATGAATTAAAAATTCTGCAAAATACCGGGCAGTATCAAACAGCTTTAAATATCATTGGCAATATTTATAAATTGGAACCACAAAAAGAAATGGTATTGTTCCGCATTGTTCAGGAAAGCCTGAATAATGCCATCAAACATGCAAAGGCAAAAAATATAGATATAAGAATATCTTACCAGCCGGAATTGTTTTCACTGATTATTTCTGATGATGGATCTGGTTTTGACCCTGGAACTCTTCAATCGGCAGAAACAGGTATTGGCTTGAAAAGTATGCAGAACAGGGCGGCTTTAATAGGCGCAGCATTTACATTGAATTCTCAAAATGGGAATGGAACAACCATAATAATTGAACTCAAACGACATAATTTAACCTCCTGAACATGGCAAATATCGTTTTAACAGATGATCATATTTTGCTTCGCAATGGCCTTGCTTCCCTCGTAAAAAACCTTGGACATGATGTATTGTTTGAGGCCGATAATGGATTGGAGCTAACAAAAAAAATAAACCCGGCTTTATTGCCCGATATCGTTTTACTCGACATCAATATGCCCGAAATGGATGGTTTTGCAACCGCACAATGGATAAAATCTAACTATCCAGAAATAAAAGTACTCGCCCTCAGCATGTACGACAATGAAAACGCCATCATCCGCATGCTTAAATGCGGCGCCAAGGGCTATATATTAAAAGATAGCGAACCGGCTGAATTAAAATCAGCGATTGAAGCGCTCATGAGTAAAGGTTATTATTATTCAGACCTGGTTAGCGGCAAACTCATTCATGCTATCAATAAGATGGAAGATGAAGGGAATGATGTACATACTATGAATAACCTTAGTGAAAGAGAAATTGAGTTTTTAAAATACGCCTGCACAGAACTCACTTACAAGGAAATTGCTGATAAAATGTGCGTGAGCCCACGTACTATTGATGGCTACAGGGATAATTTGTTTGAAAAATTACAATTGAAAACCAGAGTTGGCCTGGTTATGTATTCTATTAAGAATGGGATAGTGCAGGTATGATTTACACTGCCTTTGATTACCGGTACAAAATAAACTTATTATCTTAATTCCTTCAGACGAAAATGTACTTACATGGATTACGATGTTACATTTCCAAAACCAGTAAGCTGGAAATTTAAAATTGTTCGTTGATTCAAGTAACGATATTTCCCCTCTTACGCAGGTCTCCCGACCTGTGTTTCTTCGTTTTAATGACGTAAAGGCATCAGGTCTGGAGACCTGCGCCAATACAAGGATTTACTTCGCCTAATTTAGTCTTCTGTTGCCAAGGATATGAAATAGAGATTCAATTATACAACTTTGAAAACAAATTCATTAAGTGTATATTGAAATATTAAATTGTTTTTACCAGAAAAACTATACTTTATAGATCTCTTTTCTTTAACCGTAATAAGAAAAATATATAAGCCGCTAATAGATGGAAATATTTTATCAACGCAAACCTTAGGAACTTACAAGCCCCTCATTCTTAGTACTCTTTAAAAGTATAATATTTGAATGTTTTAAATAAAGCCATAAGGCAATCTGCCAATTGAAGAATGAAATTCAAAGGTAGTGACAAATGAAATTATACAATTAACAACTTTCTAAAATAAGGGGTACACTCATTATATTCGAATATAAAGTTGCTCAAGTTAAAAGACTAATTATCACAACAAAAGGAACTACTATTAGTAAAAAGGCTATGATTTTCCATTTTAATTTCTTTTGTTTTGACAGATAACGATAATCATCAATTATTCTATTTCTTCTGCTCCTATTTGAGATAAAGTAAACATACCATAAGAAAAAGGGGGCCCAAATTATTGCTAATACCATGAGATGTGAAATGTCAATTTGATAAATTACCCCTAATTTTTTTAATGATATAACTAACGCAAAAAATAGCAGACCTTGACTCAAGGTAAATAAAAATAATGCAGAAACGTCTTCGTCATCTCTATTCTTAACTCTTTTCCTTAATTCAACAAATAAAAAATAATAGCAAGCAAAAATTCTTTCAAAAAATTTCATACTGTTTAATCTAGATAATAAGTTGAAAAAGGTGTGGGGAAATTAGATGAATTCCTACCTCCTAAAGGGTAACTATTAATTTTATTCTCAATAAGTTCACTTATAGAGTTTTCTGTATCAATTATTGTTGATAAATCTAAAATGCGATATATAATCCCCTCTGACGCAGGTTTCCTGACCTGTGTTTCTTCGTTTTAATGACGTAAAGGAATCAGGTCAGGAGACCTGCGCCAATACAGGACCTGCGCCAAAACAGATTAGAATTTTGGGATTCAAAAATCATAAAACTAAGTGAGGTAATAGATTTTGAAAAGACTATATTTATAGAAAATCATAATTTCAAAAAATAGTGCCACCCAGAAACAACTCTTTTGGTTCTCCCATTATCGAATTTTCCTACAAAAGAAAATCTAATTTTATATTTACCCTTCATAAAAACACAAGCCATAGGTAATGAGGATGTATACATGAATTCTACTCCCTTTTTATATTTACGAATTAAAATTCCTTCTTCTGGAATAATTGGTTGTGAAAGAATAAAACATGAATCTATTAGTTTGTATTCATTAGCATCAAAAAAATATGTTTCAACACCTATATCTAAATCAGGCCCTTTATATAAAAAATTATCAATTTTAAGGATGCTAGGTATCAATAATGCATTTTTTGATTTATTTACAATTTTAAAAGTGACATATTCATCTTCAATTGATTTTATTTCACTATTTACAATTGCCGTAAAACTAATAGAATTTTGACCCAAAACATTTAAAGATAATAAAGCTAATATTAGTATTAAGGTATTTTTATTGATCTTTTTCATATTTCTCCTCTGACGCAGGTCTCCTTACCTGTGTTTCTTCTTTTTAATGACGTAAAGGCATCAGGTCAGGAGACCTGCGCCAAAACAGAGACCTGCGCCAATACAGGCATTAACTATAAACTGTGAACTATAAACTTCAAACATCAAACATCAAACTTCAAACCCCAAACCCTCAATTCAACACATTCGCCTCTTTCACAATCTTCACTTTCTCCTGCTCTTTAATTTTATTCCATCCACCGAGTACATTACGCAGGTTGTGTATCCCTTCTTTTTTCAACAGCGATGCCGCAATAACACTCCGGTAACCGCCGGCACAATGTATATACAGGTTCTGGTTGTCTTCAAACTGTGCCATTTGCGCCACGTCGGTCATTTCATCAAGTGGCAGGTTAACCGCATCGGCCAGATGGCCATCTGCAAACTCCATCTCCTTGCGTACATCCACAATCAGCAGGTTCGGGTCGTGCGGGATATCCATCAGTAATTCATCCGGCTCAATATCAATGATCATGTCAATTTTTTCACCGGCATTTGCCCATGCCGCAAAACCAGCTTCAAGATGGCCTTCTATCTTATCGAATCCGACCCTGGTTAACCGTATGATACTTTCTTCTTCCTTACCGGGTTCGGTTACCAGCAGGATCGGTTTATCAAAGGGCAGCAGGCTTCCTGCCCATTCGGCAAACCTTCCTTCCAGCCCTATGAACAGGGAACCCGGAATGAAACCCTGTGTGAACAAGGTTGCATGCCTGGTATCCAGGATGATCACATCATCTGCCATTTTTTCTTTAAAGGCTTCAACAGATAAAGCCCTTGTTCCTTTCGCTTTTATGTCGGTAAGGCCTTCATATCCCTGCTGGTTAATTTTTGCATTGATGGCAAAATATCGTGGCGCCGGGTTCAGCCCTTTTGTAACAGCTTCTATAAACGCTTCCCTGCTTTGGGGTTGCAAGGCATAGTTGGTTTTCTTTTCATCGCCGATAGTACTATGGGTGCTGGGTCCTAAATTTTTCCCGCAACTGCTTCCGGGGCCATGAGCCGGGTAAACGAGTATGCCATCATCCAGCGGTAAAATTTTTTTCTGGATGGTATCATACATGATTCCTGCCAGTTCTTCACTGCTCATGTTCCCGCTGCTCAGGTCAGGCCGGCCAACATCTCCCACAAACAAGGTATCACCAGTAAAAAGCGCATGAGGCTTACCGGTTTCATCATGCAACAGGTAACAGGAACTCTCCAGCGTATGCCCGGGTGTATGCATTACCGTTATATTTAGTTTTCCCAACATGAACTGTTCCCCGTCATGGGCGTTATGAACCTTGAAATTGGTTATTGCACTGGGGCCATAAATGATGGGTGCACCGGTTTGTTTACTTAAGTCGAGGTGGCCGCTTACAAAATCGGCATGAAAATGGGTTTCAAAAATATATTTGATAACCGCTTTCCGTTCTGCTGCCAGGGCAAGGTATGCATCAATATCCCTTAACGGGTCAATGATGGCCACTTCACCATCACTTTCAATATAATAAGCCGCTTCACTGAGGCAATTGGTATAAAATTGTTTGATGAACATTGCGTATTTTTTTGATGTAAGTTAAAATAAAAAAGCGGCTGATATAATCAACCGCTTCAGTGTCATTTGATGCACATTATCCGATCAGGTCTTGCACAAACTGGTTGATCTCCTCAATCCTTTTGTAATTCACTGTGTAATAAATGAACTTTCCGTCGCGTTGCGTGGTAACAATGCCTGCCCTTCTTAAGATAGCCAGGTGCTGCGAAGCAACTGATTGCTCCAGGCGCATGCGCACATAAATTTCGGTTACGGTGATCTTTTTTTCTGTTTCAATCAATGCCAGAATCTGCTGGCGCAACTTGTGGTTCAGTGCCCTCAGTACAAGCGCCGCTTTTTTCAGGTTGTGAAAATTGATCTTTAGTGTGTCGGGTGTTTCGGCAGTTGATAGCTGATCATTTGCCTGGGGTGCAACCATCATAGGAAATAAATTTTAATAATGCGTAAACAATGTATTGAACTGCAAATATACAAACGAATGAATATTTATTAATTTATGTATTGTTAAAATTTTATAATATGAGCCTAAATAATTGATTTGTATTATGATGCGAAAAAAAATTCTTTCACATATAATGGCTCGCAATACTTTAAATCGGCAAAATCCTGTTGAACGAATTTCCGGTACGACAACTGACAGAAGGCCGTTGTTGTATCTGTATCAAAAATATAAAGGGCATTTTTTGAACTAAGCAGCCTGCTCAATTTAACAGCGCCGCTACCTGAAAAAACGACCATGTTGTTTTCAAGCCGGGTGCTAAATGAATTGGAATCCAGGATCATGGCGGAAGCTGCTTTCATTTCATTCATTTGCAGATCGTACATAGCTGTAAACACTTCCATTCTGCGGGCATCAATCATCGGGCAAAATAATGTGCCTTCCGGCCAGCCATTTTTATTATCCTGCATAGATGCATTCGCCAATACAGCCAGGCTGCCGATGGTAATCAATGGCTTGTTTAGGGCATAGCACAGCCCTTTGGCGCTGGCCATACCAACTCGCAGCCCGGTATAAGAGCCCGGTCCATTTGTTACGGCTATGGCATCAATCTTATTTATGCTGATTGCTGCCTGCTCTAATATTTTTTTTAAGGAGATGTGAAGGAAACCGGCATGTTCATTCCGGGTATCGTTACGGGCAGCAGCGAGTATGATACCGTTTTCTGCAATGCTTACGCCGGCTGTTTCTGTTGCCGTATCTATGTGTAAGATATAGCTCATATTATTTTTCTGTTTCCTGTTGCATTAATGAACAAGGGATGTATCGTTTGTCGTGTATGCTTAATGTTTTTAATAAAAGATAAATTTGCGGGATACCAATCTGCCTGCCCCATTCAAACGGGCCGTACGGATAATTGGTTCCCAGCTTCATGGCAATATCTATTTCGTTTTCTGTACTCACCTGTTCTTCTTTGGCAAAATAGGCTTCGTTAATAATCATGGCAATGATGCGGGCGGCAATGAAGCCGGGTTCGTCAGGCACAGTCACCAGTTTTTTTTGCAAGGTGGAAAGCACTGCTGTTGCTTTTGAATCAGGGTTTCCGGCAATTTCCCAAATCGGCCTTTTAATAAATCCATGCCATCCATTGATGCGGTATGTGTTTTTACCGGTTTTTATCTGCCCTAAAGCAGTATGCACACTGTTAATAAAAACGGGGTTTTCAAAACCGCTATAATCCATATCAGCAGCATTGTCTAACAGGTTAAAACAGGCATCAGCATTCTTGTTTTGCAATAAGTCGGAAAACCCTTCGCACCTGGTAAAATCAATACCATCTATTTCTGTAACCAATTCGTTCCATGATTCTTCATTTGCCAGCACTGCAATCTTCATAATAACAATTTTTGCAAAAATAGGTTGTTGATAAAAGATATATTTGTGTTTGATTAAAAAACAAGTACGATCATGGCAAAAAAGATCATAAATACAGCCGAAGCGCCGGCGCCCATCGGCCCTTATAACCAGGCAACAGTGGCGGGAAACCTGTTATTCATTTCAGGGCAGATTGCATTGGTACCGGCAACCGGCGAATTGAACAATGCCAGTGTGGGTGCAGAAACGCGGCAGGTGATGGAGAACCTGAAAGCCATCCTTACCGCAGCTTCTGCCAATTTCAGCCATGTAGTAAAGACGACCATTTTTTTAAGCGACATGAGCCTTTTTGCCGAAGTGAATGAAATATATGGCAGCTATTTCACATCAGATTACCCGGCAAGGGAAACAGTTGCCGTAAAGGGATTACCTAAAAATGTGAATGTGGAAATAAGTATGATCGCATCCTTATCATGATTATCATAACCGCCAAAGCTCATCCCATATTAACAGAAACCCTGCAGGAAAAGGGGTACGAGTTGCTGTATGCGCCTGACATAACGTATGAGGAATTGTATGATATAGCACAACAGGCCACCGGGCTGGTGGTTACTACAAGGATCAGCATAGATAAGCGATTGCTGGATAAGGCCACCGGGCTTCAATGGATTGGGCGGCTGGGCAGCGGACTTGAACTGATTGACCTGGATTATGCCGCTTCTAAAAATATCCTCTGCCTTAGCTCTCCGGAAGGTAACCGGAATGCCGTGGCCGAGCATGCACTGGGTATGCTGTTAAACCTAACCAATCATATTTCAAAAAGCCAGGAAGAAGTACGTAAGGGGCAATGGTTGCGTGAAGAGAACAGGGGTATGGAACTGAGCGGAAAAACCATCGGCATCATTGGCTATGGCAATACCGGTGCTGCGTTTACCAAACTGTTGCTGGCCTTTGATGTTACCGTGCTTGCATTTGATAAGTATAAATATGGTTTTGGAGATAAATATGTTAAGGAAGCCAACCTGGAACAGGTATGCAGGTATGCGGATGTAATCAGTTTTCACCTGCCGCTTACCGATGAAACCAGGTATATGGCTGACGAGCATTTTTTTTCTTTGCTGGAAAGGCAGCCGTTTATTATCAATACGTCCAGGGGAAAAGTTCTGCAGACAAGTGCTTTGGTGCGGGCTATAAACGAAAAGCGTATTAAAGGTGCTGCTTTGGATGTACTGGAAAATGAAAACCTGCAACAAATGTCGGAAACCGAGAAACAGGAATTCGAATTTTTAGCAAACCATAAAGATGTACTTATAACGCCACATATAGCCGGATATTCCCATGAAGCGTTTTACAAGATGAGTGTGGTTTTACTGGAAAAACTGGGCATCAGGGTAAAATAACAGGCAAGGTTTTTACGCTGTTAAAGAAATGCTTATTCATAAATTTATAAACCTGTTATTTTTATAAAAAAACTTCAAATAATATAATATTTCAATAAAACGTTTAAAATTACTGCCCTAAGAGTAGAATTACTGCAGTTGATGCTACCGAAGAACTAAAGCTGAATAAAGCTCCTTCCTGCAATCGGGCTGTATATCGATTGCAGGTGCCTTTTTTGGTTCCTTTTTGGGCAAGCAAAAAGGAACAAAATTCAATTATAAAGGGATATCAATAAAAATTAGATAATACCAAAGCATAACACGTAATATTTTTAGTACATTTGTACATATGCAACGCTTTGGTATTTCCGGGGCGTTGTATTTTTTTTCGTATCTACAATACAATTATTATGGCAGAAACTAATTATGTAACGCAGGAAACTTTTGATAAGATGCAGGAAGAACTGCATACGCTAAAAACGGTTGACAGGTATGCGGCAAGCAAGGCCATTGCGGAAGCAAGGGAAAAAGGCGACCTGAAAGAGAATGCAGAATATGATGCCGCCAAAGAAGCACAGGGCCTGCTGGAAGCAAAAATAAAATACCTGGAAGGAGTAATGGCAACAGCCAGGATATTGAATGAAACAAACATTGATACAAGCAGGGTAAGCATACTTACAAAAGTTACCTTAACGAACCAGGCTACTAAAAAAACGGTAACCTATAAAATCGTTTCCGAAAATGAAGCCGACCTTAAAGCGGGCAAGATTTCCGTAACCTCTCCCATCGGCAGTGGTATCTTAGGCAAAGTGATTGGTGATGTAGTGGAAGTGTCGGTGCCTGCCGGTAAACTGAAATTCAGTATTGATAAGATTGAAATCTGATTGCAGCAACATTACTAAGCTAAGTTTTTAAATATAAAGCCATGTCGGTATTCACAAAAATCATCAACGGCGAATTGCCCTGCCATAAGATTGCGGAAAATGAAGATTTTATTGCGTTTTTAGATATAGACCCGCTGGTAAAAGGCCATGTACTGGTAGTACCTAAAACAGAGGTTGACAAAATATATGACCTGCCCGAAAAATACCTGGCCGGTATGCTGCTTTTTGCACAACCTATTGCAAAGGCCATTGAAAAATCATTTGATTGCAAACGCTGTGGCATAAGCGTAATCGGGATAGAAGTGCCGCATACACATATGCACCTGGTGCCGATAAACAGTGCCAACGACCTTAATTTTACCAGGCCGAAAATGAAGATGACCGATACGGAAATGGAAATGGTAAGGCTTACCATAGTGAGTAACCTTTCTTAAGGCAGCCGGATCATTGGTTGAGCCTGAAACCTACGCCATGAACAGTTTCCAGTACGATGCCCGGATCGGCTTTAAAATGTTTGCGGAGTTTTGTTATAAAGACATCCATGCTCCTGCCAAGGAAATAATCATCTTTACCCCATACATGTATCAGCACTTCTTCTCTTTTTAAGATTTTGTTCGGGTTTGCTGCCAGGAACTTCAGCAGGTCGGCTTCTTTTTGCGTTAACCCGATCACCTCATCGCCGAAATACAATTTCAGTTCATTATAGTTGAAACGCATCCGGCCAATCTGGTATTCTTCTTTTATATCTGATTTCAGTTTTCTTGTCCGCCTCAGGAACACTTCTATCCGCATAATCAGTTCCTGCATGCTGAAAGGCTTTGTAATATAATCATCTGCACCGGCAGAAAAACCCTTTATCTTGTCTTCTTCCAGGCTTTTGGCAGTGATGAAAATAATGGGCACCAGGTCGCTGGCCTGCCTTATCTTTTTGGCGAGTGAGAAACCGTCGCGTATAGGCATGTTCACATCCAGCAGGCAAAGGTCGAAACCCTTTTTTTGAAATGCCTGCCAGGCCGTTTCACCGTTGTTACAGGTAGTAACATCGTAGCCGGCTTCCTGTAAGTTGTCTTTTATGACAAAGCTTAAAGCCGTGTCATCTTCTGCCAGTAATATGGTTGCTTTCATGGTGGCCATGCGGTTATAATGCGGGTATTTTTAATATGAATGTACTTCCTTTTCCCGGTGAACTGATTACAGTTATTTTCCCCTTGTGGGCATCCATGATTTTCTTAACAAAATTGAGGCCCAATCCAAACCCTTTTGCCTGGTGCAGATCGCCATGCATCACCCGGTAAAATTTATCAAATATCCTTCGTTGTTGTTTTTTGTCTATGCCGATGCCATTGTCTTTTACAGCTGTACAAAAGTCGTTTCCCTGCATATATGTTGAAACATTGATATCAGGTTTTATGGAATATTTAACGGCATTTTCCAGCAGGTTGGTAAAAGCAAGCAGGATATATGCCTTGTCTGCATAAATGAATGCCTGTTCGCATTTTTCAACGAATACCAGTTCGCCCGATTTTTCCTCTATAAGCGGCTGGATATTATTTATAGCCTGTTCCAGCAGTTGATTGGCATCAAACCGTTCCTTTTTCAGGGGCAGTTTACGGTACTCCGTATACGCAATGGCAAGCATCCTGTTTAACTGGTTCTGCAGGTGGCTTGCCTGGCTTTGTATGATGCCGGCATAATTGCTAAGCTTTTCTGGTTTTTCATGTATGGACGGCTGATGCAGTACATCTGCTGCTATCTTAATAACCGATAAGGGCGTTTTAAATTCATGGGTGAAATTATTTACAAACCCTTTCTGTGTTTCATTCAGGAACTGCTGCTGGTACAGGTAAAAGATACTGAAACCAAAACCAACCAGCACAACCAGTAAAATACCGCTGGAAACAATCCAGAACAACATCTGTTTAACAATATAATTTCCCCTGTGCGGAAAGTAAAGCGAAATGTATGAATAGTTTCTTTTAAACTGTGGTGTTTTAAAAGGGTTGCTGGCTGCATCATAGGAATCTGGTATGTCAATATATTTGGATGCGATGTATTTGTTTTGCGATATATCGAATAAAGACACATTGCAATCAGTAAGTATGTCAAAATCTGTCAGTTCCCTGCTCAGGAAGAAACTTACAGAATCTATGGCCGGTATTTTTTCAATTCTGGCCAGGTATGCTTCCGGAACAGGCCTTTCAATATTTTTTTCAAATGTGAAATGATTGCCGGCCACCAGGTTCATGTTCCGGAAAAGCCCTTTGATGCTTTTAGTTACATTGGCATTGAAATGCTTTTCTTCAAAACGGTACACTTTCTGTATCCAGAAAAGCTGAACTGCAGTAATAAGTGTAATGAGTAAAACACTAATGATGATCAGCCACCTGATATTTTTTGAACTTAGTACCATGCCGTGTGCTGATATTTCTATTTGACCCGTGAAGGATTGTTTTTTAAAAATGATTTCCAGTCATTACGCTGTGGCCCTTTTTGTTTTTCCTGAATAGCCTGGCCTTGCTGAAAATGATGGCAAACGGCTACAGCAAGCGCATCCGTTGCATCCATATAGGCCGGATCTGTATGGAAATGGAGTAAATGCTGTAACATTTTCATCACCTGCTCTTTGCCCGCATTCCCGTTACCGGTGATGGATTGTTTTATTTTTTTGGGTGAGTATTCATGCACGGTGAGGCCGGCCTGCATGGCGGCGGCAATTGCTACACCCTGTGCCCTTCCCAGTTTCAGCATGCTTTGTACATTCTTTCCGAAGAAAGGGGCTTCAATGGCAAAACTGTCGGGTTTATGTTGCCTGATCAGTTGTTGTATCCGGTGATGGATCTTTTCCAGCTTTTCATATGCATCGGCTTTGGCCGGCAGCTTAAGCACATCCATGTCTACAAGCTGCATGGAAGAGCCTTTTATCTGAACAAGGCCATATCCCATGATGATGGTGCCGGGGTCAATGCCTAAAATGATTTTTGATGCTTTTTGCAATGTGCAACTTATTTTTACCAATAATTTCCTGCTTGAACAAAAATATCAAATTAATAATCAACTACCTGCTCGGGCCGCTGCTGTTTATTATATTATCCTGGAGCCTGTACCGGCAGATCGTTCAGCAACCCGACCTGGAAGCCCGCTGGCAGTTCATTAAATTAAGCTGGAAACAGGCAGGCTTTTGGGTGGTTTTCCTGCTCATGTTTGTAAACTGGGGAATTGAGTCGTATAAATGGAAGCGGCTGATGGAACCGTTAGAAAAATTATCATTTATCCGGGCTTATAAGTCAGTGCTGGCAGGCTGCAGCATCACCATGCTAACGCCAAACCGTATCGGCGAATTCGGTGGGCGTATCATGTATGTGAGCGAGCCAAACAGGCTGAAAGCCATTTCGCTCACCATACTGGGCAGCGCCAGCCAGCTGGGTATTACCATGGTAATGGGCACAGCCGGACTGTTCATATTAAGGAATGAACTGGTTGCGCAGCAGCAGGTGTTCGGTCCTGTTTCCTGGTTACTGAACGACACCCTTTTTTATACTAGTTTATTCCTTACCGTTATATTACTGCTGTTATATTTCAGGGCCAGGCTGCTTACAACCTTAATTTCAAAGGTTCGGTTTTTAACAGGATTGTCGAAGTTTGTGGAAGTGGCGGGCAGTTTCAGCGGTAAACAATTGTTAAGAATTTTATTTTTATCTTTTTTAAGATATATCATATTTATTTTGCAATACATGATGCTGTTGCAGGTGATGGGCGTGGAGGTTCCATACCAGGTAAGCTTTGTGTTGCTTACGGTTTTTTATATGTTTATGGTACTGGCTCCTACGGTGGGGTTTACAGAATTGCCTGTACGTGCATCGGCCAGCGGACTGATTTTCGGATTGTTCAGTGCAAACGTGATCGGCATACAGGCAACCGCGTTGGGTATCTGGCTTATTAACCTGGTATTGCCGGCAATTCTGGGAAGTTTGCTGATTTTAGGAATAAAAATTATGAAAGAACGATGAAGAGATTTCCGGGTGCATTGGCCATGCTGCTTGTGTTGAGCCTGTTGAGTTTTCATACAACCGGGCAGGGAGACTTTTGCGGTATAAAAAATACGGCCTACAAAGACGGTGAAACGGTTACATTCAAAGTGTATTACAGTACGCTGGGGGCTTATATTGGCGCCGGGGAAGCAACATTCACTACCACCCTGGAACGGTTTAACGGCAAACCGGTATACCATCATGTAGGCGAAGGCAAGACTTATTCCTTTTTTGATAATTTCTTTAAAGTGCGTGACAGGTATGAAAGCTATGTGGATACCGGCTCGTTGCTTCCTTACAAATTCATACGCAACATAGAAGAAGGGAGCTATAAGAAATACAACAATGTAACTTTCAACCAGCAGGCTAATACGGCCGTTAGCACCAATGGTGTATTCTCCATCACCGACTGTATGCAGGATGTAATGAGTTCGGTGTACTATGCCAGGAATATAGATTTCAATAAGTACAAGGTGGAAGACAAAATTCCGTTCGACATGTTCCTGGATGACGAGATATTTCACCTGTACATCAGGTATATGGGAAAAGAGAAAATCAAGACAAGGTACGGCAGGTTCAATGCCATCAAGATAAGGCCACTGCTTGTTAAAGGTACCATTTTTGAAGGAGGTGAAAATATGACAGCATGGATAAGCGACGATCCCAACCACATTATTCTTCGCGTGGAAAGCCCCATTTCGGTCGGCAGCATCAAGGTAGATATGATGTCGTACCGTAACCTCCGTTATCCACTCACTTCATTCCGCGGAATAAGGTGACCCGGTTTTACGGTTACCTACAACTCATCAAGCCTGAAACTTTCTTTTAAGCGTATACCCTTTTCCGTTATATGCAGGGAGCAGCATTCTATTGTTGGGTCGTGTTCAAAAAAGAGTACATAATCATTGGCTGCAGCTTCCGTTAGGAAATTCTTTTTCTCCTGCAGGGTAGTTAGCGGAAACATGTCATATGCCATCACATACGGTACCGGGATATGTGCGGCAGATGGCAGCAGGTCGGCCATATAAACAATTGTCTTTCCTTTATAGGTTACCTGCGGAAGCATCATCGCTTCCGTATGCCCAAAAACAAGCCTTACCAGGATGTTGCCGGGAAATGCCTGTTGGTCCTGTTCTGCAAAACGTAATTGGCCGCTTTGCTGTATAGGTAATATGTTTTCTTTAAGAAAAGAGGCTTTTTCCCTGTCATTGGGTTCAGTGGCCCATTTCCAGTGCCTTTCATTGCTCCAGTAAACGGCATTCTTAAAGGCGGGAATGAGTTTATCGCCTTCCCTTAAAATGCTTCCGCCGCAATGGTCAAAATGCAAATGGGTTAAAAATACATCTGTAATGTCTTCCCTGTTAAATCCATGTTTTGCCAGCGACTTATCCAGCGAATCGTCGCCATGCAGGTAATAGTGCCCGAAGAATTTGGCATCCTGCTTATCACCCATTCCGTTGTCAACCAATATCAGCCTGTTGCCATCTTCAATGAGCAGGCTGCGCAGTGCCCAACTGCACATATTATTGTCATCGGCCTTATTCAGGTTATTCCAGATGCTTTTTGGAACCACACCAAACATGGCACCGCCATCCAGTTTAAAATACCCGGTATTTATTGAATAGAGATTCATAATAAGTGCAATTTAATCAGTATTGGGCATAGTAACAGGTAAACCATGTTTGCCTTGTTTTTGCCAGGTTAAAAAAAGGAATAGCAATCCAAGTACAAAAAATATGATGAGGGCCAGGATGGAATTACGCATGCTGCCTGTTAACCCTTCAATGTAACCGAAACTGAACAAACCAATCACAATGGCAACTTTTTCGGTAACATCATAGAAACTGAAAAAAGAAGCAGTGTCTTTTGTTTCCGGGATGAATTTACTGTAGGTAGAACGGCTGAGCGACTGGATACCGCCCATAACCAGCCCTACCAGGGAGGCAATGATGTAAAAATGATATTCGGTGGATATGAAATACCCGGAAATGCAAACTCCGATCCAGAGCATAACGGTAAAAATAAGTATCCTGATATTGCCATATTTTGCCGATAGCCTGCTCATGCCTATTGCGCCAAAAATGGCAACAAGCTGTATGATCACAGCGGTGATGATAAGTTTGCTGTCTTCCAGTTTCAGTTCCTTTATTCCAAAATCTATGGCAACCAGCATCACCGTTTGAACACCCATACTGTAAAAGAAAAAGGCTGTTAAGAATCTTTTTAATACGGGCATATGAACAAGCTGTAGCCAAACTTTCTTAAGTTCCAGGAAACCATTTTTAAGCACATGGGTCCTGGAATGCCTCACCGATTTGGGGCTGATGGGCAATACATTGAACGTGATCTGTGCAAAAGCCACCCACCAGATGCCTACCAGCAGGAAGGTGATCTTTAATGGCAGGGCGCCTTTCGGCATCAAAATGATGAGGGCAAACCCGATCATCTGCATGATCACACTACCTATATATCCCATCGAATAGCCTTTGGCGCTTATCCGGTCCATATCTTTTTCTGAAGCAATATCCGGCAGGTATGAATTGTAAAATACCTGGCTTCCGTAAAAACCTATTCCTGCAAACATGAAACACATCAGGCCAAGAGAAACATGGCTGGCGTCAAAAAAGAACATCAGGCAACAACTGGCTGCACCCAGGTAACAGAAAAACCGCATGAAATTTTTCTTGTTGCCTTTATAATCCGCAATGGATGAAAGGATAGGGGATAAAATGGCGATCACAAGGAAACCGAATGACAAAACATAGTCTTTCAGTTCTGTATTTACATAGGTTCGTCCAAGGAAAGGAACCCCGTTTTTGAATGCATCGTTCTGTGTTCCCGTTACTGCGGCATAATAGGCAGGGAAAAAAGTGGTGGTGATAACCAGGTTGTAAACTGAATTGGCCCAGTCGTACATGGCCCAGCCATTGATAACTTTTTTGGAGGCAGTCTGCATTTTGATAATTAAGGATGAAAAATTAGCGATTAATTATTGAAATGCAGCAGAAAATTACAAGCCCCTTATCTTCAAATCACTCCTCTCCAGATGAGTAGCAGTAATATCAATCCAAGTATGATCCTGTAAATACCCCAAACACGGAAGCCATGTTTTTTAAGGAACCCGATGAAGAATTTTATGGCAAGCATGGCAACGATGAATGCAACGAGGTTACCAATGGCAAGCAGCTTTAACTCATCCCCGGTAAAGCCGCCGTTTTCGTTATAATACTTATACAGTTTATACCCGGTGGCTGCAAGCATGGTAGGTACGGCCAGGAAGAATGAGAACTCGGCTGCCGCACTGCGTGTCATTTTTTGCTGCATGCCGCCAATGATTGATGCTGCGCTGCGGCTTACTCCCGGAATCATGGCGAGGCATTGCCAGGTGCCGATCATAAAAGCATTCAGGAATGTTGTTTCTTTTTCTGAATGGATGCGTGGATTAGTAAACGCCTTGTCTATGAAGATGAGAATGATACCGCCAAGCAATAATGATACGGCAACAGTGGTGCTGCTTTCCAGCATGGCATCAATCTTTTTTGAAAACAACAATCCAAGTATGATGGCCGGTAATACACCTACAACCAGCTTTGGATAAAAGGACAGGTTTTTAAAATCAAAGAATTTCTTCCAGTACAAAACCACTACCGCCAGTATGGCCCCAAGTTGTATGGCAACGGTAAACATCTTCGTGTATTCATTATCGGGGATGCCCAGCAGTTTCTCCGTTATGATCATATGGCCTGTGGATGAAATAGGTATGTATTCTGTAATCCCTTCCACAATCGCGATGATCACCGTTTGTAAAATGTCCATATGGTTTCGTTAAAATAAAAAACGCTGTAATATACAGCGCAAAAGAAAGTATGGTTAACAGGCCTGACTTTATTTTGGTTTTTTCATGATGGCCACAATCTCGATAATAAAACCCGTGATGATGAGTATGGGGGCAACCGTGATCCTGGTGCTGCTGTAAACAACATTCGGATCAAAAACATTCGGGTCTGTATTCTTTCCTCCGCTCATCAGGAAAAAACCAAGGGCAAGCATAGCCAGGCCGGCCAGCATCAATATATAGTTTTCCTTCCCAAAAAGGGTTGTTTTGGTAACCGTCTGATTTTTTTCTTTTGACATAAATAGCTATTTATTTGCAAGATAATGGAATTTTCATATTCCGGTTAGTACAGGTCATCCAGTTTCATGCGAAGGTATTTTATTACAGAACGATGCGTACTTACCAGTGTAATGGAAACACCCAGGATAATGATAACAGTAAAAAGTAATAATAAGCCCTTCGTATCACGCAGTGATTTAAAATCGGGCAAAAAGTTTTCAATCAGCATCACACTGCCCCAAATGGCGGCAATGGCAATCAGTGATGCAATGAGGCCGTTAATGATTGCCCGCTGGTTGATCGGTTTGGCGATGAACCACCGGGTGGCGCCAACCATCTGCATGGTTTTTATCAGGAACCTGTTGCTGTACATGGCCAGCCGGATGGTATTGTCTATGGAGAAAACGACAAGGATGGTGAGTAAGATGGCCGCAATCAGGAAAATGATGGCCGCTGTTTTTACATAACTGCTCACTTTTGATATCGTTTCTGTAGGAAATTGAAATTCCGAAATCACGCCGGGATATGCTTCCTGCAAATTCAACGCTAACCGGGTCAGGCTGTCTGAATCAACATAATTGGCCTTCACATAAAAATCTATGCTTTCCGGAAGCGGGTTATTGCTAAGGAACTGTTTCCAGGTGGTATCGTTATCGGCATTCCACTTCTTGATGGCCATGTCTTTGGTAACATACTCAACCCTGTTGGCATATGGGATGGACGAAATGTAGTTTTTCAGGCTGTCTATCTGTTTCCTGGAAGCATCCCGGTTCAGCCAGGTATGAACCTGTATGTTCTCCTTCAGGTAATCACCGGTTTTACGCAGGTTCAGGAAAAACCAGCCCACAATGCCGAATAAAAACAATACAAGTGCCACTCCTATAATAGCACCTGTATAATTAGGCTTACCTCTTTTACTGGTTGCTTTTCCAAATTGAGCCATAATATTTTTCTTAATACAGGATGATGAATGTAATTTCCGTTTTCAGGGTGCACAAAAATAAAGGTTTTTAAGTGGTTTGTTTTATTTTTGCCCTCTGCAAAACGATTGCCTGCCAAATATATTTTTATTGTTGGATTAGGATTGCCTATTTATTTGTTAAAAAAGCATCCTGCTAATTTTAAGAGCCTGCAGTATGGAAATAATGGCCAAATCTGTTGCTGCATTCAGAATGATATTTCGGTAACACGATCCAGTTTATCCTCCATAAAAACCAGATAAATTAACAGCAATAGCGTACACATGGAATATGATTTCAGGAAATTAGAACAGGATTGGCAACAAAAATGGAAAGCCGGTAACATTTATAGCGTGGCTAATGACACAGCCAGGCCCAAATTTTATGTGCTGGATATGTTCCCGTATCCAAGTGGTGCTGGTTTACATGTGGGTCATCCGTTAGGGTATATCGCCAGTGATATTTTCAGCCGGTATAAACGCCTGAAGGGATTTAATGTATTGCATCCGATGGGTTTCGACAGTTTTGGATTGCCGGCTGAACAGTATGCACTTGAAACCGGTCAGCATCCTGCAGAAACAACCCGGAAGAATATAGAAACATTTAAAGCGCAACTGGACAAGATTGGCTTCTGCTACGACTGGAACAGGGAAGTGAAAACCAGTGATGCATCGTATTACCGGTGGACGCAATGGATATTCCTTAAATTATTCAATAGTTATTTCTGTAATACCGAAAAGAAGGCAAAACCCATCGCTGAACTCATTAATAAATATGCTAGCCAAGGTGCCATGCCTAAAACCGGTAACCCGGTGGATGGCATTCATTTCACGGCAGATCAATGGAACGGTTTTACCAGGAAGCAACAGGAAGACATCCTGATGAAACGCCGCCTTTGCTATAGTGCTTACGGTGAAGTGAACTGGTGTGAAGCGCTGGGAACCGTTCTGGCCAATGATGAAGTGGTAAATGGTGTGAGCGAACGCGGCGGCCATCCGGTAGTAAAGAAAAAAATGCGGCAGTGGTACCTGAGGATTACGGCTTATGCCGACCGCCTGCTGGAAGGCCTTGACAGGGTAGCGTTCAGCGATAGCATGAAAGAAATGCAGAAAAACTGGATTGGTAAATCAGAAGGCGCTGAATTAAAATTTAATATTCATGGCAGTCAGGCTGAAATAGATGTATATACAACCAGGCCGGATACAATCTTTGGTGCCGACTTCCTGGTGCTGGCACCCGAGCATGACCTGGTACAGCAAATAACCTCAGCAAAACAGCAGTCAGCCATAAATGAATACCTGGAATATGTAAAAAGCCGAAGCGACCGTGAACGCATAGCCGAAGTAAAACAGGTTACCGGTTGCTTTACCGGTGCATATGCAGTGAACCCGTTTGACGGCAGGCAAATCCCGGTTTGGATTGCTGAATATGTTCTGGCCGGTTATGGCACAGGCGCCATCATGGCGGTTCCCTGCGGCGACCAGCGTGATTACCTCTTTGCCAAACATTTCAATATTCCTATTACAAATATCATCGGCAGCTATTATAACGGAGAAGAGGCCAATCCTACAAAAGAAGCTGTTTTGGAAAACTCGGGCTTCCTGGATGGCCTTACAATGAAAGACGCCATCAGCGTTGCCATAGAAAAGATAGAATCGCTTGGCATAGGCAAACGTAAGGTGAATTACCGGATGCGTGACGCTGGCTTTAGCCGTCAGCGTTATTGGGGAGAACCTTTTCCCGTTACCTGGAAAGATGGGATTGCAACGGTGATGGATGAACGAACATTACCGCTTGAACTCCCGTTTGTTGAAAAGTATGGCCCCGGTCCCGAAGGGGAAGGCCCGCTGGCAAACCTTACCGAATGGATAAATACGCCCGCCGGCAGAAGGGAAACAAGCACCATGCCTGGATATGCAGGCAGTAGCTGGTATTTCCTCCGTTACATGGATCCGCACAACAATGAACAATTTTGCAGCAGGCAGGCCAGCGATTACTGGAACCAGGTAGATGTATATATTGGTGGTACAGAACATGCCGTGGGGCATTTGTTATACAGCCGCATGTGGACCAAATTCCTGTTCGACCTGGGCCTGATTGGATTTGATGAACCGTTCAAAAAACTGGTTAACCAGGGAATGATACAGGGAAGCAGCCGGTTTGTGTACCGCGTATTGTGGACTGGCCTGGGGCCTTCCGACAAACTGGACAAGGAAAAGATACCTGTAATATTCCTGTCGAAAGATATCGTTGATAAACTTGATTCGGGAAACCCGGCTGCGGCTGGTGTTATTCAGGCAGAAATATTAAGGATACTGAGGGAAAAGTTCCCGGATGTGTCGGGGCTTCATTATGATGAAGTTTCTTACGGCGGTATACATGCTGATGTGAATATTGTTGATGGTATATTGCTCAACATCAGCGAATACATTAACAGGAACCCGAAATATAATACAGCCTTTTTCATCACATCAAAAGGTACATTCAACGGTAAAGATATCCATGCAGGCAAACCGGCCGAAGAGTATAATTATACCTGCGGCTCGGAAGTGGAGAAAATGTCCAAATCCAAATACAATACCGTTAACCCGGATGACCTGGTGCTGAAATACGGTGCGGATACTTTCCGCATGTATGAAATGTTCCTCGGCCCGGTGGAACAAAGCAAGCCCTGGGATACAAAAGGCATTGAAGGTGTTCATCGTTTCCTGAGGAAGCTGTGGCGTTTATTCTTCGACGATATCAAGGGTAAGGTTTGGAATGATGAAAAGGCGGTAAACGCCGAACTGAAAGTGCTGCACCGTACCATCCGCAAGATTGAAGAAGATACAGAAAGGTTCAGTTTTAATACGGCCGTAAGCACATTTATGATCTGTATCAATGAACTTTCCGACTTAAACTGCCATAAGAAAGAAGTGCTGGAGAAAGTGCTGATACTGATAGCACCTTACGCACCGCATATTGCAGAAGAACTCTGGAACTGTTTAGGCAATACCGGCAGTGTGCTTAATACAGCATTTCCGCAATATGACGGCAAATACCTGGTGGAAACAACCAAAGATTACCCGGTTTCTGTAAACGGCAAACTGCGCAGCAACCTGCTTCTGTCATTGGATGCATCAACGGAAGAAGTGGAGAAAATGGTGCTTGCCAATGAAGTGGTACAGAAATGGCTTGACGGCAAATCACCCAAGAAGATCATTTATGTTAAAAATAAAATGATCAATGTGGTTATCTGATGTTTGGAAATTCAATCTGATGATTTCATGGAACTGATGCTGGAAAATATACTGCTAAATCACCGGGATGAATTTTCACAGGTGGTGCCATTCAATCCCGGCACAGACAGGATCATCGCATTAGACCTTTCCGGGAATAATCCGGGCTTCAATGAATCTGTTTACCTGGATACGGACATTTTTTCGGCTTATATAAATAAAATACTAAATGATAATCATGCATTGTATGGTATAGGCGGGTACCGTGAACACCGCAACATGTACAGGAGAAGCAGCCTGTTTGACAGGAACCTTGCAGCACCTGGCAATGTACATGAAGAACCCAGGTGCATCCACCTGGGAACTGATATCTGGGGAGCGGCAGGTACAAAAGTATTTGCGCCGCTGGGCGGAATGGTTCATAGTTTCGCATACAATAATAATCATGGAGATTATGGGGCTACGATTATTCTGCAACACCAGTTAAAAACTTTCAATTTCTATACACTGTACGGCCATTTGTCAGTTAATGATATTTCAGGATTAAGAACAGGCCAGTTTATTTCAAGGGGAGAACCTTTTGCTCATTTCGGGCCTCCGGCCGAGAATGGTAACTGGCCGCCGCACCTGCATTTCCAGGTAATTACCGATATGGGCAACCTGGAAGGCGATTATCCGGGTGTTTGCAAACTGGATGAAGTGGAAAAATATTTCCGGATATGCCCCAATCCAGACCTGCTGCTGCATCTAAACAGGTATATTACAAATAACAGCCGCTAGTGAACATTGTGCTTAAAATTTTGTTGAAATATGCCTTTGATGGTATATTATACCCTAATTTTGCTCGTTTATTATAAAAAATCACAATGGATATCAAAGCCGGCGAATTATTACAGCACATCAACAGCCCTGCAGACCTCAAGAAACTGAGCAAAGACCAGATGCACCAGGTGTGTGATGAATTACGCCAGTATATCATAGATGTGGTAAGCGTTTATGGAGGCCATTTCGGAGCCAGCCTCGGTGTGGTTGAATTAAGCGTAGCCCTTCATTATGTATTCAATACGCCATACGACCAGTTGGTTTGGGATGTAGGCCACCAGGCATACGGACATAAAATATTAACCGGCCGCCGCGATATTTTCATAACAAACAGGAAGTACAACGGGCTCAGCGGTTTTCCAAAAAGAAGCGAAAGTGAATATGATACGTTTGGTGTGGGGCATTCATCCACCTCCATATCTGCCGCATTGGGCATGGCCATGGCTTCGCATTATAAAGGCGAAACAGGCAGGCAGCATGTGGCAGTTATTGGTGATGGCGCCATGACGGCAGGCCTTGCATTTGAAGCCATGAACCATGCCGGCATTGAAAAAAGCAATGTACTCATCATCCTGAACGACAACTGCATGAGCATTGATCCCAATGTGGGTGCATTGAAAGAATACCTTACCGATATCACCACATCGCATACCTATAATGATATTCGGGATAACCTCTGGAAAGCCCTGGGAAAATTACCGGTAGGAAAGAACTTCAGCCGCGATATGGCCAGCAAACTGGAAGCCGGGCTTAAAGGCATGGTTAGCAGGAGCAGCAACCTGTTTGAAGCACTGAAGCTTAGGTATTTCGGCCCCATAGACGGGCATAATATAACCAAACTGATAGATACCCTCAATGACCTGAAAGATATTTCAGGGCCTAAAATCCTGCACATTAAAACGGTTAAGGGTAAAGGTTATCACCTGGCGGAAAAAGACCAGACCAAGTGGCACGCGCCCGGCCTGTTCGACAAAGTAACCGGTGAAATTGTAAAGAAGAAATTTGAAATTCCGCAGCCACCTAAATACCAGGACGTATTCGGACATACCATCATAGAGCTGGCAGAAAAAAACAACATGATCATGGGCATTACACCGGCCATGCCCAGCGGCTCTTCCTTAAAATTCATGATGGACAAGATGCCGGACCGCGCCTTTGATGTAGGCATCTGTGAACAGCATGCGGTAACATTAAGTGCCGGGCTTGCCACACAGGGCATGCGTGTATTCTGCAACATATACTCATCCTTCATGCAGCGTGCATACGATATGGTTATACACGATGTGGCCATTCAGAAATTACCGGTAGTGTTTTGTTTAGACAGGGCCGGGCTGGTTGGAGAAGATGGCCCTACACATCATGGATGTTACGACATCGCATACATGCGCTGCATCCCGAACATAGTTGTAAGTGCACCGATGAATGAAAGTGAACTGCGTAACCTGATGTACACGGCACAGCTTGACAGTAACAAGCTTCCATTCGTAATCCGTTATCCCCGCGGGGAAGGAGTGATGCCTGAATGGAAAACACCCATGCAGGAAATTCGGATAGGTACAGGCAGGAAACTGAAAGATGGCGAAGATATTGCCATTCTTACTTTCGGCCACCCTGGCAACTTTGCTGCTGCAGCCATCAGGGATGTGAAAGCGAAAGGCATTAATCCGGCCCACTATGATATGCGTTTTGCAAAGCCGCTGGATGAAGAGATGCTGCATGAAGTTTTTGCAAAATTCCGTAAAGTGATAACAGTGGAAGATGGAACGGTTGTTGGTGGTTTTGGTTCGGCCATCCTTGAATTCATGAATGAATACGGTTATAAAGCCGATGTAAGGATCATGGGAATTCCCGACAGGCTGGTTGAACACGGCACACCCAAACAATTATATGATGAGATTGGCATTGATGCCAACGGCATTGCACATGCCATTACAGAAATGGCCTCCGTTACCGTAAAGGTTCTGCAATAACCCTTTAATCCAGTTTTATCGCATCCGGATTAAAATTATCAGGGTACTTGCCTGTCTTATCCCGGTAAAATTCACGGATAAATGCTGCATCTGATTCAGGGTTTCCCACCGGGTAAAAGGGTTCGCTGAATCCTGCTATCTTTGTCCTGTAATCAAGATAAGCCATGCACAACGGCACACCTGCTGATATGGCCACATGATAGAAACCTGTCTTTATCTTATCAACTCTTTTTCGTGTACCCTCCACCGGTATGGCCAGGATGAGTTTTTCCTCTTCCATGAATTTCCGGGTAATCGTTTCCACCATGCGTGTGTTTTTCTGCCTTTCTACCGGGATACCTCCTGTACGGGTGAAAATGCTTTTTACCGGCCAGCGGAATAGTTCTTTTTTGGCCAGGTAATTTAAACGGACACCGAACAAACGGAGAGCACCCATGGCATACACAAAATCCCAGTTAGATGTATGCGGCATGGCAATAACCACGCATTTTTTTATATGCGGGGGAATACCCGTTCCTTCAATTTTCCACCCTTTTATTGAAAAGAACCATCCAAAAAATTTAAGGATCATGAAAGAAAGTTAAGTTCAATTTTATTAACTAAATATAATCATTGAGCCTGTCTTATAAAGGCTATTCGCATTATTACATATTCAGATGTAAAATAAGAATGTTTTATTTAACAGTATGGTTGAAATCTTTATGGATTAGATGGCGTTTCCGCATCAATGTGAAGCAGCAATGTATTAATATATGATTAAGATCATTTCATTTTTATCGTTCGTTTTTTTAGCGGCAACTATATCGTTATATCTGTTTTGGTACAAACCGAAATTCAGTGATACGGGAAAACAGCCATCCGTTTCACGGATGCCGGAAAACAGCCATATCAAACCGGTTCGGCTTCAAAGGATGGTAAATGAAATGAAGCAGATTGATACATGGAGCCATTTCAATAAACAGTATTGTTTTCTGATTGATATGAGCATTCATTCAGGGAGAAATAGGTTTTTTATATATAACCTGTTAAAGGATACAGTCATTGCGGCCGGATTAGTTACGCAGGGTAGTTGCCCAGGTGCAAATAAAAGTGAAAAACCATTTTCTAACAGGGTAAGCAGCAATTGTACATCATTGGGCAGATATAGAGTAGGAAAACCCTATGTAGGAAAATTCGGTTTGGCATATAAATTATACGGACTTGATACATCAAACAGCAGGGCTTTTGAAAGGTTTGTAGTGCTGCATGCGCATGGATGTGTACCGGATAGTGAAGTATTTCCGTTACCTATATGTGAAAGCTGGGGATGCCCTACAGTATCCCCGGCTTTCCTCAAAATTCTGAGTAATTATATTGCTGGATCAACCAAACCCATTCTTATGTGGATTTACTATTAAGGTATTTGCATAGGAACTTCCACCGCCAGTAGCTCAGCATCTGCCGTTGCTGTAATGGTAAAACGATCCGATCCTGTTATTCCGGCTGCATCCCTTTTTTCTAAAGTAGAATCATTGATTGTTACGGTGCCGTTAATCACAACCAGGTAAACACCATTGCCTGTAAAAGAATTTTCATAGGCCAATGTGTTTCCGGCTTCCAGTTTTGTCAACGAAAACACGGCATCCTGGTTAATCCATAAAGCCCCGTCTTTTTCCAGCGGCGATACAACTACCTGCCATTTGTTTATGCGGTCATCTACGTTAAAAGTACGTTGGTCATACCTGGGTTTTATGTTTTTAACTTTTGGAAAAACCCATAACTGGAACAGGTTTGATGCTTCTGTTTCGGATGCATTTTTTTCAGAATGCTGCACACCGGATCCGGCACTCATGATCTGTACATCTCCGGCCATGATGGTTCCCGAACCACCGGTAGTATCGCGATGGGCAATGGCACCCGAATGCGGGATCGTAACAATTTCCATGTTATCATGCGGATGGGTTGGGAAACCACCGCCACCGGCAATGATATCATCATTCAATACCCTGAGGGCGCCAAAATGTATTTGTTTCGGATTATGGTAATTACTGAAACTGAAATAGTAACGGGCTTTTAGCCAGCCGTAATCGGCGGCGCCACGTGCTGCAGCTTTTTGAATGGAAATGTTCATATAAAATCGTTTAATTTAATGTTTAAACATCAAATTTGATGCCATTTACAATACTGCCAAAATTACATCTGTATTATGGGGTAGGGTTGGGTATCAGTGCGCTGAAATCAGGTATGATCAGGTCTGCCTGGCTAAGTTCCTGCACAGTTTGGGTGGTAGTTAATGCAATCACATGCATACCGGCAGCTTTTGCAGCCTGCACGCCAACAGCCGCATCTTCAAAAACGAGGCAATGGGCGGGAGGCACCTGTAACAGGGAGGCGGTTTTTTGATAAATTTCCGGATCTGGTTTTCCTTTACTGATATGCGCAGCATTTACAATGATTGAAAAGTATTTTTTTATGGAGATATGTTTAAACATGAAATCAATATTTACCTGTATGCCCGAGGTGGCAATGGCCATGGGAATATTTTTTTTATACAGGGCTTCCAGCAGTACCAATAAGCCATGAACAGGTTTTATGAATGGTTTGTAAATCTCCCGGTAAAGCGCTTCTTTTTCCAATGCAAAAACCATGGCCTCATCATTTGTCATCCTCCGGTTATAAATATATTCAAGCGCATCTTTGTTTGTTCTACCGTTGATGTTTTTCCTGTATGCTTCTTCACTGATATTCCGACCTGTTTTTTCAAGATATTTTTTCCATGTTTGTAAATGGTAGGCATTGTTATCAATTAATGTTCCGTCAAGGTCAAAGATCACAGCCTTTGCCTGCATTTTTCTTAAAAAGTCTTCAATGGTTTCATTTGTTTCCATGGTCAAATTATTAACTCAGCGGATGTTTGAAAATGATTGAAAGGAATACCAATGAATAACCCCGCTTTATAGGCGGGGCAGTATTTTCAATGGTTATAAATATCAGTTTACCCGGTTGAAATCTTCCTCGGAAAGAAAAACATGCTGATCTTCTTCCCTGTTTTCATTGTATTCTATGATGAAATTGTTGCGGCCTTCACCGATAAGAATGTGCAGGAACTTCTGCTGTACCAGTTCCAGCATGTTGAGGAATATGAAAATGGCATGGATCCTGTCTTCACACACATCAAATATCTTTTCGAATGAAAGTGTCTTTTCGTTGCGGCAAAGGGTTAACATGTAATCACGGATGCCTTCCATGGTATAATTGTACTGCACCACGGTATGCACCGGCCGGTTGTTTTTCTCTTTGAGGCGGTTGGCAACTTTTTCAAATGCCTTCATCAGTTTGAACAGGGTAACCGTTTGGATTTCTGTTCCTTCACCCGCCTCTTCACCTATCTGTGCAAGTTCCTTCTGCAGGTTGCCCCTTTTCATCATCAGCATCCGTATAGCTTCCATCTCAGCCAGTTTTGCGGAAGCTTCTTTGAATTTTTTATATTCAAGTATCTTATCAATCAGTTCTTTACGCGGATCTATTTCATTGCCTGCTTCGTCAAGTTCCTTACGCGGCAACAGCATTTTGGCTTTAATGCGCATCAGCGTGCTCACAAACAGGATGAATTCACTGCTTAACTCAATATTCAGTTTTTCCGATTGGTGAATATGCTGCAGGAAGTCGTTGGTGATTTTGGTGATCGGGATATTGTAAATGTCCAGTTCATCCCTTTCAATAAAAAACAGCAGGAGGTCGAACGGTCCTTCAAACTGCTCCAGCTTGATCTGGTAATTGGGTGTATTATTGCTCAATGGTAATTTTTTAAACGAACGCCAAAGTTAAACAGTTCGGACATTTAAAAAACAAAGGTTATCCACGTTTACCGCAAAGGCACAGAGGCGTAAAGTATAAACTTGAACAGAAAAAATAGCGCCTCCCCGCCTCTTCAGTTTACATTATTTCTTAGAAAAGTTATAGGCAAACCCGATACCCATCAGTTGCAGCCACTGCGGTGCAGGCCCTTTGGCAGGGTTAACATTTTTTGTATCGTCATCATAAATCATGTCCAGGTTAAAAGAAAAATTGATATGTTTTGTGATGGCTGCCGTTAGTACATTCGACCAGAATACATCTATATTCTGTGGTGTTTTGAGGTAATTGGAAAACAGGTCGAGCCGTGTTTTATAAGTGAATTTTGCCCCAATCTTTTTCATGTAATTGGCACTGAGGAAAGCACCGAACTCGCTTTTTACATTTTTACCTGGATCAAGTCCGTACTGTGCTGTCAGTAAATCATCTGTTACAATTACATAACGTGCCGTTACAGGAGAAATGAACAGGGAAAAATCATTCACCGGTTTATAGTCAAAACCCAGGGACAGCAGCATATAAGCCGGTGCAAAGAAATTTGATATCCTGGCAGATGTATCAGCACCCGCAGCAGTTTTTGAATAAGCCAATCCCTCGGCAAACTGGGTACGGAGGTTTAATAAGGCTGATGCATTCCATTTTTTTGATATGGCATACCCGTATTTCGACATGAAATCAATCCGGTCACTGGCTTTTCTAGATCCCAGGCTGGTGGTATTAACAATGCCATAAGCCAAATCGAGGTTGTTATCCCAGCTATGTTTATTTTTCTTGTAGAAGGCATACAGGTTGAGGTATGCATTTAACGAAAAAGAAAATTTATCGCCGCCGGCAGCCCAGTTACTCAATGATCCCTGGTTTATATTCAGGTTAAAGAGGCCTCCTGTTTTCCAGGTTTTCACAGTAGTATCCTTCGGGTCTTTCTTGATTGATTTTTCCGATTCTTTTTTCAGGTCCTGTACAGTACCATCCTGGGCAATGCTGTTTATACTTAATAGGATGAACAGGAAGCTAACGACCATTGAATATTTCATATGTAAGATTTTATTTGCAAAAATATACCGGTAAGAACATGTAAAACAGTGATACCTGTCATGTAAACGATTGATAATTGTTCGCATGGTTACAAAAAAAAGCGATTGTTAACAGGGTAACAACCGCTTTTGCAGAAATAGTTGAATTATTTTTTCAGTGAATCCCTTATTTCCATAAGGAGTGCATCAGTAGATGATGGCCCGGCAGGAGCTTCTTCCTGTTTCTTCTTCATTTTATTCATCGCTTTGATGATGAGGAACATCACGAATGCAACGATGATGAAATCAATACAGGCAGTAATGAATTCACCCCATTGAATGGCCAGTTCAGGTG
Source organism: uncultured Chitinophagaceae bacterium (assembly GCA_937996595.1). Lineage (GTDB taxonomy): Bacteria > Bacteroidota > Bacteroidia > Chitinophagales > Chitinophagaceae > Ferruginibacter. The sequence goes on along the minus strand of CALKVC010000147.1, from coordinate 21,611 downwards.
CGGCTTTAGTTGTAACCACGCCGGCAGCGTCTTTTACTTCTGCAACAGCGTCTTTAAGCACCAGTTTTTTAGAATTCAGATCAATTCCACCTAATAAAAGCCCGGTAACCGGGGCGAACATTTTTTCTACAAAGGCAGTTACTACTTTTCCAAAAGCACCGCCCATAACAAAGGCAATTGCCATGTCTACAAGGTTGCCTTTCATGGCAAAATCCTTAAATTCTTTTATGAATCCCATAATTGCAGATTTAAATGAATAAAAAAGTAGATACAAAAATAAGTAATAATGTTTAATTCATTGAAATACACTGGAAATTTGAAATAAAAAAAGCAGTATTTGATAATAAACCACAACTTTGCACAGTCAAATCGTATATTTAATTTGAATAGTAAACTGATTAACTGGCTGATTTTTATCTCTTTATCTGTGATATGGGGTAGCAGCTTTATCCTGATGAAAGAAGGCCTGGTAGCATTATCTGCATTCCAGGTGGCTTCTATACGCATCATATCATCAGGCCTGGTCTTATTTCCGGTTGCAATAAGTAGTATCCGGAAGATACCGTCCAATAAAATTTTTGTCATTTTTATGTCGGGCGTGCTGGGCAGCCTCTTTCCTGCCTATTTGTTTTGCATTGCTGAGCAGGGAATAGACAGTTCGCTGGCAGGTACATTGAATTCCCTTACACCTATTTTCGTTATCATCATTGGTGCCGTATTTTTTCAAACCAAAACGGCGGCACACAAAGTGATCGGAATACTTATTGCATTCAGCGGAAGCGTTTTCCTTTTTTTCAGCCAGCCCGGGTTCTCCCATAACAGCAACCTTGCCTATGTGTTACTGGTGGTTTTGGCAACCATGATGTATGGATTGAATGTGAACATGGTTCACCGTTACCTGCAACATGTTTCTTCATTCCAGATTGCAGCGCTGGCCCTTAGCACAAACGCAATACCGGCATTGGTTGTGTTATATTTAACGGGTTATTTCGGGATGGACCTTACAAGCCGCCCCATATTGTTTTCAACCGGCTATTCGGTAATCCTGGGTATCATGGGTACTGCACTGGCATCAGTCATCTTTTATATCCTCATCAAAAGGGCAGGAGCCGTATTTTCTTCCATGGTAACCTATGGAATTCCATTTGTTGCCATCTTGTGGGGAATCATTTACGGAGAACAGATTGGCTGGAAACAGGTGCTTGGGTTGCTGGTGATATTAACCGGCGTTTATGTAGCCAACAGGAAAATGGCAAAAGCGTAGGCCTTCCGTTATTAATTACCTGAAAAAAGTAACCTGGTTGCTGTTTTCATCAACAATCATTTTATTTCCAAGCAACTCATAACCTTTTGGGTTGTAAAATGTCAATACCAGGGTATCTCCGTTTTTATAGAAACGGCCGGGGTAACGGGTGTTTTTTACGCTGTCGAACAGAACCCTGTAAAATTCAAAAAAATTATTTTCCTTAATCACAAAATAGGAGTCATTCATATCGGCAACCGACCTGAAACTTTTTAAAACCGGGGAAGCATCAAACAGGGCTTTATCCTTATGAAAATTGTTTGAAGCAGCACAGGAAAACAGGGCAATGGTTACAATGGCAGCAAAGAAGGTTTTCATCAAATTTGTTTAATTAGCGGTACATAGCAAAAATAGGGCTAATTATCCGGCAGTTATGGTTGAAATCCCCTGATGTACACAATTGCCCGTGTAAGTACTTTATAACCCAGATACGTATAAAAAAACCACCTCCTTATTTTTTTTTACATCGTTCAAACCTTACCTTTGCGCCCTGAAATAGATACCTTATATATTTTAAACATTTCTTATGGCCAATACTGGTAAAGTAAAATCGATCATCGGCGCCGTTGTAGACGTTCAGTTTGACAGCGGTTCAAAGCTTCCTGAGATATTGAATGCGCTGGAACTAAAACGTGATACCGGCGAAACACTGGTTCTTGAAGTACAGCAACACCTGGGTGAAGACAGCGTACGTACCATTGCGATGGACGGAACGGAAGGCCTGGTAAGGGGAACAGCAGTGATTGATACCGGCAAACCTATTGCCATGCCTGTTGGAGAAGGTATCAAAGGAAGGCTTTTTAATGTTACCGGGGATGCTATCGACGGCTTGCCACAGGTTAGCAAAGCAGGCGGAAGGCCCATACATGCAAAACCGCCGTTGTTTGAAGACCTTAGTACAGCTACAGAAGTGCTGTTTACAGGTATCAAGGTAATTGACCTCATTGAACCATATGCCAAAGGAGGAAAAATCGGTTTGTTTGGTGGTGCGGGTGTAGGTAAAACCGTACTTATCCAGGAACTGATCAATAATATTGCCAAAGCCTATAACGGGGTTTCTGTATTTGCCGGTGTGGGGGAAAGAACCCGTGAAGGAAATGACCTGATGAGGGAGATGATTGAAGCAGGTATCATGAACTACGGCGAAAAGTTTAAGCATAGCATGGAAGAAGGTGGTTGGGATTTGAATGCAGTGGATATGGAAGGATTGAAAGATTCTAAAGCAACCTTTGTATTCGGACAGATGAATGAGCCGCCGGGAGCAAGGGCGCGTGTGGCATTGAGTGGTTTGACCATTGCTGAATATTTCCGTGACGGTGATGGCGAAGGCCAGGGTAAAGACATCCTGTTTTTCGTTGATAATATCTTCCGTTTCACCCAGGCAGGATCTGAAGTATCGGCCCTGTTAGGCCGTATGCCAAGTGCGGTAGGTTACCAGCCAACGCTTGCCACTGAAATGGGCCTCATGCAGGAGCGTATCACGTCTACCCGGAACGGTTCCATTACTTCGGTGCAGGCTGTTTACGTACCGGCAGATGATCTTACCGATCCGGCACCGGCTACAACGTTTGCCCACCTGGATGCAACAACGGTATTGAGCCGTAAAATTGCGGATCTGGGTATCTATCCTGCGGTAGACCCGCTGGATTCCACTTCAAGGATCCTTACACCGTTGATTGTTGGCGATGAACATTATAACACGGCCAATAAGGTGAAACTGATTTTGCAGCGTTATAAGGAATTACAGGATATCATCGCTATCCTTGGTTTGGATGAATTGAGCGACGATGATAAACTGGTAGTGTCAAGGGCCCGTAAGATACAGCGTTTCCTTAGCCAGCCATTCTTTGTGGCTGAGCAGTTTACCGGTTTAAAAGGTGTGCTGGTTCCAATAGAAGATACCATCCGCGGATTCAATGCGATACTGGACGGGGAAGTGGATGAATACCCGGAAGCAGCATTCAACCTGGTTGGAACCCTGGAAGATGCGATTGAGAAAGGTAAGAAACTGATGGCTGCAGCCCAAGCTTAATTTGAAAAATGGATCATTTGGAAATGTGCTGATTTAATGCAGTTTTCATTTTCAAATTGTATCATGTTCAAATTGTCAAATTTTCATTATGACTTTAGAAATATTAACACCAGACAGGAAAATTTTCAGCGGAGAAGTATACGGAGTGCAGTTACCCGGAATCAGCGGCTTGTTTGAAGTGCTGGATAAGCACGCCCCGCTGGTAAGTGCCCTAAAGGCCGGTAACCTGAAGATTCTGAAAGACAAAACCAATACAGCCTCTTATACCATACAAAGCGGATTTGTGGAAGTGCTGAATAACAAGACAACCGTTCTGGTAGAAGCTGCGGAAGAAAAATAAGTTAATTCTGAAAATATATTTGAAGGCCCGTTGCATACAACGGGCTTTTTCATGCCTTAGAATTGCTGCTTCAATTGCACAAAACTCCAGGCGCAAAAAGGCAGCAGGATAAATACTAACGTCCACCAATATCCGCCAATTGCCAGGTAGACCATTATGGCTGCCAGTACCAGGAAAACAGGATAGAAGATAAACAGCAAGCCGACCAGCAATGAGTCATAATGGTCATTATGCCGGCCTTTTGCCAGGGCGGTTTTTTTTAGCGGTATGTACAGGGGCGCATGAATGGCAAATCCTAATACGGCCGGAATGAAAAGCAGTGTTTTTTTATATGCAGGTATCGGCACATGGAAATGCTTAATAATCGTATGCCTGTCTGCCGCATCTGTTTCCAATACCAGGTTTTGCAGGGAGGCCCTTAACCTGTCATTGAATTCATTGATGGTTTTACCGAAGGCATCAGCAGTGCCGATATCGGCTTCTGTGATAAAGCTGCCGAAATTCAACTGTACATTTTTTCCAAAAGAAGTGAACGACTGGTAATTGATGCCCGTAGGAAGTATTTTCAATGGGATGCCTTCCTGCCAGCTGCTTAATGCCAGCCTGGCTGTGCCTTTTTTAAGCGGCCTTAGTTTCCATTCGTTGATGCACCTGCCTTCACTGAATATGAGCACGATCCCGTTCTTCCTGAATATTTCCCTGCAGTTTTCAAATGTATCATAATTGTTTTCCAGGTTTTCTGCACCCTCGCTGATGCGGTACACGGGAAACATGTTGAGCGACAGGAGCAGTTTTTTGTACAGGGGCCTGGCAAAAGCATCGCCCCTCGCCAGTGAATATACGGGCCTGCGAAACAGGGTAGACAGTATGATGGCATCCAGGAAAGAATTCGGGTGATTGGCGGCAATAAGCAATGGCCCGTTCAATAACAGGTTATCCTTATTGTTGATGGCAAGCTGCCTGCAATAGATCCGGATGGCAAACTTTGCCGGTATATATAACAAGCGGTATAGCAAGCTGAATGTGTAGGTTTAATTTGTCAGTTTAATTGCGGGTCTATGGGGTAATTGATCAGTTGTTCATATTCCCCGCCCAGGTGCCTCAGGCTTTCTTTCCAGATATCGTCAGGCCCGGTACCGAAAACCAGTTTTCGGGTTGCCGTTGCCGTTAGCCAGCTTTTTTCCGATAATTCAAATGCCAGTTGCCCCTTCTCCCAACCACTGTAACCGACGAAAAATTTAATTTTTTCCGTGTCTATCTTACGGTTGTTTAACAGTGATTTCACCGTTTCAAAATCACCGCCCCAGTATATGTCATCCGATACCTGGTAGCTGTCGGGTATCAGGTTTGGGTATTGGTGAATATAATGCACCGTATCCAACTGCACCGGCCCTCCGTAATAAACAGGCACCTCGGTGCCATCCAGACCGGTAATGAGCTGGTCAAGCGTCTGTTCTACCGCCTTGTTTAAAACAAAACCAAAACTCCCTTCGTCGGAATGCCTGCACATGAACACTACGGTGCGCATGAAATTAAGGTCTTTCAGGAAAGGGTCTGCAATAAGCAATGTGTTTTGCGACGGTTCAATCATATTTCTAAAGTAGCATATTATCGCTGAATAGTCTAAATTAGTTATTTTCTTTTTGTTGTAAACCTTCGTTAATTTTAATGCGTTGCCATGAAATAATTTTTGCTAAGGCAATTGTGATTTACTTTTGCAGCTTTGCATGATTGCAGGTTGTATCACAGGTACATTATGAAAAAAATATTCCCCATTATCTCCATACTGATCCTGCTGTCTTTGCTGGGGCTTATCTTTTTCCAGTTCTTATGGCTGAAGAGTGCAAAGGAAGTAAAGGAACAGCAGCTTATAGATAATATCAACAAAGCTACCAATGATGCGGCCGAAAAACTTACGCAGGACAAACGTTTTCCGCCCATCACAAAAAACCAGAACTTGCTTTTCCCCAACGAAAAGATGCAGCGCGAATTTTACAGGCCATCTGTACTGCAGCGTTATACAAAGGAAGAGATTGCAGATATTATCCGTCAGTCGCTGGATAAAAACAACCTGAAATCCGTTCCTTTCGAATATGCCATCACGCAGAATTCTATCACCGGGGATGAAATTCAGACGGAGAATTTTTATAAATATTTTGTAGACACCGTAAACAATACACATCACATCATAGCATTGCAACCGCCCGGCGGAAGCAGTATGGAAAACCTGGCAAAGGAAGAGTTCCTGATCGTAATTGTTCCGCATCAGCGCAGCATCATATTAAGGGAGATAACCTGGTTCATTTTAGGGGCTATCTTTTTTACACTCGTCATCACCACCGCTTTTTTCCTTACCATACGCACCTTATTAAGGCAGAAGAAACTCAGTGAAATCAAGTCAGATTTTATCAACAACATGACCCATGAATTTAAAACGCCGCTGGCAACCATTTCACTGGCTGTAGATGCGCTGAAGAATGAAAAAGTGAGTGCCGATAAGGAAAAGTCAAACTATTTCATTGCCGTTATAAAGGAAGAAAACAAACGCATGAATAAGCAGGTGGAGACAATCCTGCAGGCGGCCCTGTTAGATAAACAGGAAGTACAGTTAAACCTGAAGAAACTATCGGCACACGATCTGATTAAGATTGCATTGAATAATATTGAATTACCGGTGAATGAAAAACTGGGGAAACTGGAGGTTGAACTGGATGCGCCCAGGTGTACCATCATGGCCGATGAAGTGCATTTTACCAATGTAATCAATAACCTGCTGGACAATGCCGTAAAATATTCAAATGAAAACCCGGTAATCAAATTATCTACGTCAAATACCGGCAACCAGTTAAAGATCAGGATTGAGGATAACGGGATAGGTATGAATAAGGAAACACTAAACCGGATTTTTGAAAAATTCTACCGGGCCCATACCGGAAACATACACAATGTAAAAGGCTTTGGCCTGGGTTTAAGCTATGTAAAAACCATGGTGGAAGCCCATAAAGGATCCATAAAAGCCGAAAGTACACTTGGAAAAGGTACCATTTTCACCATTTCATTCCCCCTGGCATGATAGGAAAATATGGTTATCCACAGCTATTAACAACTATCCACATTCAGTGCACAGCCGTTTTCTGCCATTTTACACTTAGAATCCCATCGGGATTGCCTTAAACCCCTGTGGATAAAAAACTTTTTTAAAATATGTGTCATAAAGTGGGAAAAAGTGTTATTTTGTGTTAATAATTCATAAAATAACCAACAGCCCCCTTAATGATTGGATTTATAGGCGAATATGAATCTACGATTGATGCTAAAGGAAGGTTTTTACTTCCGGCCGGTTTCAAAAAGCAACTTCCTGAACAGGAGAGTTACGTATTCGTCATAAACAGGGGATTTGAGAAATGCCTCACGCTATACCCGATCCAGAGTTGGGAGCCCATTTTCAGAGAAATAAGCCAGCTAAATGACTTCGACCCTAAAGTAAGGGCCTTCCGGCGTAATTTTTTAAACGGAGCCGTACAACTTGAGCTTGATTCTGCAGGCAGGGTATTGCTTCCCAAAAACTTACTGGAGCATGCTTCACTTGACAAGGACATTGTGCTGGTTTCTGCTGTAAATAAAATTGAAATCTGGGATAAGAATATTTATAAAGAGCTCTTTGAATCCTTTTCACCGGAGTCGTTCAGCGACCTGGCCAATGAAGTGATGAATAAAAAGAATGATAAGCCAAATGGTTGATATGTATGAGCAAACCACCTAAAATAGGGGATGCTGAAATATCAGACAGCCATCATTCAGATTATCATACACCGGTTTTGTTGCAGGAAGTAATTGTTGGTCTTGACATTAAACCCGGCGGAACCTACGTGGATTGTACGTTTGGCGGTGGTGGCCATAGCAGGGCAATCCTGCAAAAACTGGGCGATACCGGCAAATTGGTTGTATTTGACCAGGATGAAGCCGCCAGGAAAAATTTGCCGGAAGATGACAGGATATTGTTCATCAGGCAGAATTTCCGGCACCTGCAGAAATTCCTGCGCGTGCACAAAACAACACAGGTAGACGGGATACTGGCCGACCTCGGCGTCTCCAGTCACCAGTTTGATGAAGCAGCAAGGGGATTTTCAACCAGGTTTGATGCAGCACTGGATATGAGGATGGATCAGCGGCAGGAACTAACGGCAGCGGATATACTGAATAAATATCCGGAGCAGCAGTTGCATAAGCTTTTTGAAAAATTCGGGGAAGTAACCAATTCAAAAACACTGGCAAAATGTATCTGCGAACAAAGGCTGGTTGCCCCATTAAAAACAATCAACCAGTTTAAGCAGGCCGTAAGCCAGGTGGTGAAAGGGAATCCAAATAAATATTTTGCGCAGGTTTTCCAGGCTTTGCGAATTGAGGTAAATGAAGAGATAAAGGCGCTGGAAGAAATGCTGCAGCAGTCGCTGGAAGTATTGAAACCAGGTGGCAGAATCGCTATAATCACTTTTCATTCGCTGGAAGACAGGATCGTGAAAACATTTTTCCGGCAGGGGTCATTTGAAGAAGAACCCGAATCAGATTTTTTTGGAAGAAAAAAAGAAAGCCCGTTTTTAATCATTACCCGAAAACCTGTTGTTGCCGGTACGGCAGAATTGCGTAACAACCCCAGGTCTCGAAGCGCCAAATTGAGGATTGCTTCAAAGAAATAAATATGTATGAACGAGGAAAAGATAAATACCAGCCAGCAAGGGAATACGAAAGCAGACTGGAAACGGTTTTTCAATTACCGTTTCATAGTTAAGAACATACCCTTTTTCCTTTTCCTGTCGGTATTGGCTGTATTGTACATATATAACGGGCATTATGCAGATAAGCTGGTACGTAAGATTGCAGCCAGTGAGAAGAACATCAAGGAACTGGAATATGAATATAAGTCGATTAAGAGTGAAGTGATTTTCCGGAGCAAGGCAAGTGAACTGGTAAAAGCCGTAGAACCACTTGGGTTAAAGGAATTAACCAGGCCACCGATTTTACTGGATAGTTTGAAATGAAATGTTAACTGATATAACCGAATAACAACCGGCAGTTTTGGAAATAAAAAAAGACATATTGTGGAGAGTGTACCTGTGCTTCCTGGGCATCATACTGCTTGGTGTGATGGTTCTGGGAAGGGCTGTATATATTCAGCAGGTGGAAGGCGATTACTGGGTTGGGCTGGGAGACAGCCTGCACCTGAAATACCTTCCTATTGAAGCAGAAAGAGGAACCATTTACAGTGAAGATGGGAACATGCTTAGCACATCAGTTCCCATTTTTGATATTTATGTTGATTTTGCCGCAGAAGGGCTAAGGGAAAAACAGGGAAAACGTTTCAGGGAAAATGTTGATTCGCTCAGCATGAGTTTGGCAAATTTATTCAAAGACAAAACCAGCGAAGAATACAAGAAACAGTTGCAACTGGCGTATAAGAATAAGGAGCGCTATTACCTGCTGAAAAGAAAGATATCATTTGATCAGTTCAGGCAATTGCGGAACTTCCCCCTGGTTAGGCTGGGAAGGAATAAGAGCGGGTTCATTTATGATCCGAGAGACAAACGGATAAATCCATATGTGTTGCTGGCTAACCGTACGATCGGGTTATCAAGGGAAGATTCAACAAAAAATGTTGGGCTGGAAAGGTCGTATGACAGCCTGCTGAAAGGTACAACAGGCCAGCGCCTGATGCGTTATGCTGCCGGTGCTTATATGCCTGTTGAAGGCGCGGAAGTTGACCCGGTGAACGGGAAAAATATCATTTCCACACTGGATACTTACATACAGGATGTTGCCGAAAATGCATTAATGAAAATGCTGGTCAGCAACAATTCCCTGCACGGCACTGCCATCGTGATGGAAACATCCACCGGCAAGATAAAAGCGATTGCGAACCTGGGTAAACAACCGGATGGCACGTACACCGAAGACCTTAATTATGGCATTGGAAAAAGGACAGAACCGGGTTCAATCTTCAAGCTGGTAACGCTCATCAGCCTGCTGGAAGACAAACACGTTGACAAGAACAGCATTGTAGATTGCGAACGCGGCGCCAAATATTTTTATGGCCTGCGCATCAAAGACTCACATTTAGGAACCGGAGCCATAACGGTAAAGGAAGCCTTCCTGCGCAGCAGCAATGTTGCTTTTGCAAAACTGGCAGACCAGTATTATCACAACCAGCCGGAAAAATTCACAGACCACCTGCATAAACTCAGGCTTGATGAAATTACCGGTGTAGATATAACGGCTTCATCTGGTAAACCGGTCATTTATAAGCCGGGAAGCAAATATTGGCACCCTACAACAATTCCGTATATGGCTCACGGTTACGGACAACTGGTTACTCCGCTGCACATGCTTATGGTGTATAATGCAGTGGCAAATAATGGGAAGATGATGCGGCCATACCTGGTTAGCGCCATAGAAGATTACGGTGTGGTTGTAAAACAGATACAGCCTCAGGTTCTGGTTGATAAGATCTGCAGCGATGAAACACTCGTGCAACTGAAAGATTGCCTGAAAGCGGTAGTTGACAGTACACACGGCACCGGGCACAGGATACTGTTCGATAGCATGTATTCCATTTCAGGTAAAACAGGAACCGCCGTAACGGCCCTTAACAATAAAGGATATAATAAAGGGAACAAGATTTACCAGGCTTCTTTCATCGGGTACTTCCCCTCTGAAAATCCGAAATATTCCATGGCTGTTGTGATACAGAACAGCAATGAGTCGAGGCTCATTTATGGTGCGGATGTTTCCGGCCGGGTATTCAAGGAAATCAGTGACCGGATTTATAATCATTACTTGAGTACGGCAGCATTGAACCTCCCTGAAAAACCGGATACTTCGGTTTATAGTTATCATGGTTCAAAAGAAGACCTGAAGTCTATATTCAATTACCTGAATATGGCTTCCATTGATTCTGCAAGCACAGGTTACTGGAGAACATTGCATTTGCAGAATAATGCTGCTATGCTTAAAGCGCCTGAAAAGATCACAGACCAGGCTTCCGTTACACCGGATGTATCGGGCATGGGGCTGAAAGATGCCGTTTACCTGCTGGAGAATAAGGGTTTTATCACTTCCGTTAGCGGCAGGGGGCGTGTTATAAACCAAAGTATAGCGGCAGGTGCTGCATACAGAAAAGGACAAAAGATTTTTTTAGTGCTCAATTAAGGGCATTCAATATGTTAAAGGATATATTATACAAAGTAAGCATCAGGTCTGTACATGGCGATACAGCTATACCGGTATCTGACATTCAGTCTGATTCACGCAAACTGACTGCGGGTAGTTGCTTTGTTGCTATACCGGGAACTGCATCCGATGGCCATACGTACATTGATACAGCTATAGCTGCCGGCGCTACATCCGTTGTTTGCGAAACGCTGCCCGAAAGCCTTACCCAGGGCGTTACCTGGGTTCAGGTAGAAAACAGCGCCATTGCTGCAGGGATCATGGCACATAATTTCTTTGGCGAGCCAAGCAGTAATATGAAGCTGGTAGGCGTTACCGGTACTAACGGTAAAACAACTGTGGCAACCCTGTTGTGGAAACTGTTCAGTTCTTTGGGATATACATGCGGGCTGGTAAGTACCGTGCAGAACCAGGTGGGTGATAAGGTGGAAGAATCTACCCATACCACACCGGATGCTATTAGCCTGAACAGGTTGCTGAGACAAATGGCAGATAACGGCTGCACCTATGTGTTCATGGAATGCAGCAGCCACGCCATACAACAGCAAAGAATAGCAGGTCTGGCTTTTACGGGTGCTATTTTCACAAATATATCACATGATCATCTTGACTATCATAAAACGTTTGATGAATATATCAGGGTGAAAAAATCCTGGTTCGACGGATTACCCGCAACGGCTTTCGCCATCAGCAATGCTGATGATAAAAGGGGTGTGGTGATGTTGCAGAATACAGCTGCCAGGAAGATGTATTACAGCCTTAAGACACTTGCAGAGTTTAAAGGCAAAGTGCTTGAAAATACGATCACCGGTTTGCATATGGTCATCAACGATACGGAAGTACATTGTAAACTGATTGGCGAGTTTAATGCATACAACCTGTTGGCGGTATATGGTGCGGCTGTAAGCCTGGGCCAGCATAAGCAACAGGTTTTGCAGGTGTTAAGCGGTTTATCGGGTGCAGAAGGCCGTTTCGATTATATGCTTAGCCCGGAAAAGCATGTGGTTGGTATTATAGATTATGCACACACGCCGGATGCATTGCTCAACGTACTGGCAACGATCAGGAACCTGCGTAACGGAAATGAAAAAGTGATAACGGTGGTGGGATGCGGAGGCAACCGCGATAAAACCAAACGGCCTGTTATGGCAGAAGTAGCCTGTGAATACAGTGATAAAGTGATTTTCACATCCGATAACCCAAGGAATGAAGACCCATTGGAGATTTTAAAGGAAATGGAAGCCGGGGTGAGTGTGGTGGCAAAGAAGAAATACATAACAATTGCCGACCGGAAAGAAGCTATCAAAACAGCAGTTAGCCTGAGTAACGAAGAAGACATCGTACTGGTTGCCGGTAAAGGCCATGAAAAATACCAGGATATAAAAGGGGTTAAATATGAATTTGATGATAAAAAAGTATTGAAAGAGATGTTTGATTTGCTGGAAAAATAAACCGGCAATGGATAGCAGTGAATGCCGGAATGATGACAATATCCAACTGAAACTAAATGCTATAAACTAATAACTATAAACTAAAAACCAGAAACTAAAGATGCTATACCACCTGTTTGATTGGCTGATAAAAGAAAATTTCCGGTTTCCCGGAAGTGGACTTTTCCAGTTCATCACTTTCAGGGTGTTACTGGCCATGATCCTGTCCTTGGTTATTACAACTGTTTATGGAAAGAAACTGATCAGGTTTCTTCAGAAAAAACAATTAGGCGAAACCGTTAGAGACCTTGGGCTGGCAGGGGAACAGCAGAAGAAAGGAACGCCAACCATGGGAGGCATCATACTTATCCTGGCCATCATCATTCCAACCTTGTTGCTGGCAAACCTGGATAAGGTATATGTAAGGCTGATGCTGCTTTGTACGGTATGGCTGGGCGCTATCGGTTTTATAGACGATTACCTGAAGATAAAAGCTAAAAGGATAGCGAAGGAAAAAGGAATTGATTATAAGAAAACCGATGCTGACGGATTGGCTGGAAGATTCAAGATTTTTGGCCAGGTGATGCTGGGTATTATCGTTGGCGCTACTTTATATTTTACAAACAGTGTAATTGTGGAAAGGGAAATTTATACATCGGATGTTCAGTATGTGAAAGACCACCTGAAACCCGGAGAAAAGCTGATGAGCGATTCCTTTCACGTGGTTAACCTGGATGGCAAACAGCACATTTTTGCAAAAGTTAAAACACCCATCACCACCATTCCTTTTGTAAAGAACCATGAATTCAATTATGCAAAACTATTGCCATCAAGCCTGGAGCAGTATACGTACATATTGTATATCCTCATCGTGATATTTATTGTTACGGCTGTATCAAACGGAGCGAATATTACTGACGGGTTAGACGGGCTGGCAACGGGGGTGAGTGCAATCATTGGAATCTGCCTGGGCATATTTGCCTATGTAAGCGGCAATATCAAGTTTGCTGAATACCTCAATATCATGTACATACCAAACCTGGGTGAATTGTCAATTTTCATTGCAGCATTTGTTGGGGCATGTATCGGGTTCCTCTGGTATAACTCTTACCCGGCACAGGTATTTATGGGAGATACCGGAAGCCTGGCACTTGGTGGTATTATTGCGGCTTTGGCCATCATCGTTAGAAAAGAATTACTGATACCTATTTTTTGCCTGGTGTTTCTTGTTGAGAATTTGAGTGTGATGATACAGGTGAGTTATTTCAAGTACACCAAACGTAAGTATGGAGAAGGGCGGCGTGTGTTCCTGATGAGCCCGCTTCACCATCATTACCAGAAACTGGGTTATCATGAAAGTAAAATAGCAGTCCGGTTTTGGATCATAACAATTTTATGTGTGGCGATGGCAATTGTAACACTGAAGTTGAGATAAGTATTTTTTGAAAAGCCCGGCCCGGGATCGATTCCGTGGCATAAAGGCCTTTCAATTGTTACCAGTGCTTTATCTGTGAAATTGACGATCCGTTAAATTCTATGCTGTTGAAAAACCATTTTTATCCTGAATACAGCAACGGTATTCTTTGAGGGAAATTTGTCCTGTAAAAGTCAATACTATTGAAGAACCACTTTTATTGAGCACGAATGGGTTGATCATAAGACCTGTTACATTCATGCCGTTGAAGAACCATTTTTTTATCCATGAAGTCAATATGCCTGATATAGGAAAATTTGTCCTGTAAAAGTCAATACTATTGAAGAACCACTTTTATTGAGCAGGAAGGTCTGTATACTATTACCTGTTAAATTCTATGCTTTTGAAGAACCATTTTTTTGTAAATGCATGAAACACACATGAAAAAGAGGATTGTCATCCTGGGGGCAGGGGAAAGCGGGGTTGGGGCAGCATTGCTCGCAACCCGCCAGGGGTATGATGTTTTTGTAAGCGACGGCGGAAAAATCAGCGAAAAATTCCGCACCGAACTGGAAACTCATGGTATCAACTATGAGGAATCAGGACATACAGAGTCTGCCATACTGAATGCAGATGAAGTGATTAAAAGTCCGGGTATACCGGGAAATGCCGGCATCATCATCAGGATCAGGGAGAAAAATATTCCCGTGATCAGCGAAATCGAATTCGCATTCCGGTACATCGGAAACAGCAAAGTGATAGCCATTACCGGCAGCAACGGAAAAACCACCACCACCGCTCTCACCTTTCATATCTGCAGGCATGCCAATAAGGATTGTGCCATGGTTGGCAACATCGGGTATTCCTTTGCCAGGCAGGTAGCTTCAGATCCGCATGAATTGTATGTAGCTGAGATAAGCTCTTTTCAACTGGATGACATCATTTCATTCAGGCCCGATGTGGCAGTGCTTACAAATATTACAGAAGATCATCTTGACAGGTACGATTATAAGCTGGAGAATTATGCCAGGAGCAAATTCAGGATTGCAGAAAACCAGCTTCCGGGTGATGTATTCATATATAACCTGGACGATGAAACAACCATGAAATACCTCACTAACTATCCCATAAAATCAACCAAAGCGCCTATTACCATGAGTAAAGAACTGCCACAAGGAGCCTACCTGACAAATGCAAAGATGCATCTTAAATGGAAGGGCGAAGAAATGCAGATGAGTGTAGAAGATTTTGCCATTAAAGGAAAACATAACCAGTACAACAGTATGGCAGCAAGCCTGGCAGCAACGGCGTTGGATATACGCAAAGAAAAAATAAGGGAAGCGCTGCAAACCTTTGAAAGCCTGGAACACCGCATGGAACATGTGGCGAATATCAAAGGGGTTGAGTTTATAAATGACAGCAAAGCAACCAACGTGAACAGCACCTGGTTTGCCCTGGAAAGTATGACAAAACCCGTGATCCTCATACTTGGCGGTGTAGATAAAGGCAATGACTATAACCTGCTGAAAGACCTTGTGAAAGAGAAAGTGAAAGCAATCGTATGTATGGGAACAGATAACCGGAAGATCCATGAAGCTTTCGGAGACATTGTTCCGCTGATTGTTAACACCGCCAACGCACAGGAAGCGGTTCAGGCTGCATTTCATTTTTCAAATAAGGGGGAAGTGGTGTTGCTTAGCCCTGCATGTGCCAGCTTCGACCTTTTTAAAAACTATGAAGACAGGGGCAGGCAATTTAAACAGGCTGTAAAGAATTTATAAAAACCATATGACAAGCAGCGTTTGACATGGCTGAAGTAAAATCCATATTGAAACAATTGTTCGGGTATTCCGACAGCGCAGAAGCGGTACTTAGCTCCCCGTTAAAGGGAATGGGGGATAACCTCGTTAGCAAGACAAGGGGTGATAAGTTTATCTGGGCCATCGTAATCATCTTAACACTGGCAAGCCTCCTGCTGGTATACAGCAGCACCGGATCACTGGCATACAGGATGAGTAAAAGCACCGAGAGTTACCTGTTCAAGCAATTTGCATTCATCATCCTGGGGCTCATCATCATTTATTTCGCACATAGGATAAATTATGCGGTATATTCAAGGGTAGCGCTGGTATTATTCCTTATCTCCATACCATTGCTCATTTATACATTACTGTTTGGTGTGCAACTGAATGCCGGAAGCAGGTGGATCAAATTACCGGTGATCAATATGACGTTCCAGACCTCAGACCTCGCCAAGCTGGCCCTGTTCATGTACATGAGCAGGCAACTCAGCCGTAAACAGAATGTGATCAAGGATTTTAAGAAAGGGTTTTTACCAATCATCGTCCCGGTTGCCATCATCTGCATACTCATAGCGCCAGCCAACCTGTCTACTTCTATTTTGATTTTTGGAACAAGCCTCATGCTTATGTTCATCGGCAGGGTTAGCACAAAACATATTTTATATACACTGGGCATTGCAATGATACCAATCATCCTGCTCATCAGCATAGCCGTGTCAACATACGATTCAAGCACAGGTGAAACCAAAAAACTTCCGGCAATCATTGCTTCAGGCCGCATACCAACCTGGATAAGCCGGATACAAACATTCGTATATAGCAAGAAGGAAGATGACAGTGAAAAACTATACCAGATAAACCAGGCAAAGATTGCCATTGCAAACGGTGGCTGGCTTGGTCTTGGCCCGGGTAACAGCGAACAGAGGAATTTTCTTCCGCACAGTTACAGCGATTTCATTTATGCCATCATCATTGAGGAATATGGTTTACTGGGAGCGGCTGTCATACTGTTTATTTACCTGCTTTTCCTGTACCGGTGTATCCGTTTATACAGGAAATGCCCCTATGCATTTGGTGCATTCCTGGCATTGGCGCTCAGTTTTACACTGGTAATACAAGCTATTGCTAACATGGGTGTAAATGTAAACCTGTTTCCAAATACGGGAGTTACGTTACCATTGGTGAGTATGGGAGGAAGCAGTTTCCTGTTCACCTGCCTGGCAATCGGAATTATTTTAAGCGTAGCCAGGAACGTAGAACAGCAGGAAGGAAAATTACAACCTGCTGTAGTAAAGGAAACGGAAGTGAAAGACAAAACTGAAGAGGAACCAGCATAGATGGACGGGCAAAACATAAAAAAGAAATTGGTTACCGGAAACGGCAATGGAACCAGGTTTATCATAGCAGGCGGGGGAACCGGCGGACATATTTTCCCGGCTATTGCCATCGCCAATGCAATACGGGAACAATTGCCTTCCGCTTCTTTCCTGTTTGTTGGGGCAACAGGAAAGATGGAAATGGAAAAAGTGCCACAGGCTGGATATGAAATTGTTGGGTTAACCATTGCAGGGTTTAACCGGAGCTCTTTGATAAAAAATATCAGTTTACCGTTAAAACTGATTAAAAGTTTTTTCCAGGTACGAAAGATATTTGACAGGTTCAGGCCTGACGCTGTAATTGGCGTGGGTGGATATTCCAGTTTCCCGGTTTTACGCTATGCACAAAACCGCGGTATAGACACATTCATCCATGAAAGCAATTCGTTTGCCGGCAAATCAAATATACTGCTGGGTAAAAGGGCCACCAGGATTTTTGTGGCAACAGATGGCATGGAAAAATTTTTTCCAGCACGGAAATTAGTGGTTACCGGTAACCCGGTGCGCCAGTCTATTGCAGCGCAAAATATTTCCAAAGCGGATGCGATGAAACATTTTGGGTTAAGCGCCGATAAGAAAACAGTATTGTGTATTGGAGGCAGCCTGGGTGCAAAAAGTATTAATGAAGCCATTGACAAGGATATAGATCTTTTTGAAGCAAACGGACTCCAGTTAATATGGCAAACAGGAAAACCGTTTGCAGATAGGGCCCGCGAACGCTGTAAAGGGAAAAAAGATATTTATGTGAATGACTTTATCATGCAGATGGAATATGCATATGGGGCTGCTGATATGGTGATCAGCCGAAGCGGTGCAATGGCAATTGCTGAATTGTGCCTGGTAAGGAAACCGGTGATTTTTGTGCCTTACCCGTTTGCTGCAGAAGATCACCAGACGGCCAATGCACAAAATTTAGTTAATAAACAGGCAGCCATGCTTATCAGTAACAATGATGCGTTATCAAAGTTGGTTCCTGCAGTGATCAGTCTTTCAAAAGATGAAAAGCTTCAGGAAAGCCTGAAGGCAAATATTGGCAGGTTGGGAAATGCGGAAGCAGATAAGGTGATTGCAAAGGAAATTGTCAGCATCATAGTAAATAAATAAGTGAAAGGAATAAAGGACATATCATCTGTTTATTTCATCGGCATCGGTGGCATCGGCATGAGCGCACTGGCAAGGTATTTTAATTATAATGGTGTTAAGGTGAGCGGGTACGATAAAACACCCACGGCGCTCACTACAGCACTGCAAACTGAAGGTATCAGCATTCATTTTGAAGATGATATACAGTTCATTGACAAAGAAGCAGGCCTCGTGGTTTATACACCGGCCGTTCCGGCAGACCACAAAGAGTATAATTATTACAAAAGCAATAATTATACGATAATGAAAAGGAGTGATGTGCTGGGGTTGATTACAAGTGCCACTTATAGTATTTGTGTAGCTGGAACCCATGGGAAAACAACCACAAGCGCCATGGTTGCCCATATTTTCAGGGACAGCGGAACTGGTTGTGCCGCTTTTTTGGGCGGTATCGCCAGCAATTATGATACAAATTTCTGGCCGCAGGAAAAAACATCCGGTAGCAACAAACAGGTTTCAGTTGCTGAAGCGGATGAATACGACAGGAGTTTTTTGAAATTAAACCCGGATATCGCCATCATAACGGCGATGGATGCAGACCACCTCGATATATATGGCACAGCGGAAAACCTGGAAGATGCATTTATCGCTTTTTCAGGAAAGGTTAAAGAGGGCGGAACGCTGATCACTAAAAATGGGTTGCACAGAAGCAATGAGTTTTCGGTTGCAAACCATATTACCTATGGCTTGCAGGATAAAAATGCTGATGCATATGCTGAAAATATCCGGATGAACAAGGGAAGTTACCTGTATGATGTAATGATCAATGGCGAACGGCTGAATGATGTGGAATTGAATATGGGTGGTATGCATAATATTGAAAATTCAATAGCCGCCATGGCAGTTGCAATGAGATTCGGTATTGAGCCGGCAAAAATCAGGGCAGCAATTGCTTCATTCCGTGGTGTGAAACGCAGGTTTGAGTATGTGATTAAGAATGATGACAAGGTTATGATTGATGATTATGCCCATCACCCGGAAGAATTAAGGGCATTGATAACCGGGGCAAAAGAACTTTTTCCGGGTATGAAATGCACGGTCGTATTTCAGCCGCACCTGTTTAGCAGGACAAGGGATTTTGCAGACGGCTTTGCAGAAGTGCTTGACATGGCAGATGAAGTATTGTTGTTGCCCATTTATCCGGCAAGGGAAAAACCGATTGCAGGGGTAAGCAGTGATATGATAAGGGAACGGATGCATCATGCGGATGTAAAGTTGTTGGATAAGGAGGCGCTTATATCAACGCTAAAGATTAGTAAACCCGGTTTTCTGATTACGGCAGGGGCTGGCGATATTGACAAACTTGTTGAACCGATAAAGCAGGTATTGAATTGACCGGCTCCATTATAGAGAAATGAAATTGACAACAAAAAATAAAATAAAGAATATCCTGGCTGGTATTTTGTGGGCTGCCACAGGTTGTGCTGCCGTTGTGTTGCTGGTTGCAGCTGTTAAAAAGAAAGATGCAACACGGTGTAAAGGTATTGAAGTAAATATCAGTGGCGTGAGCACCAATTTCTTTATTGATAAGCAGGATGTGCTGAAAGTGATTGGTACTTATACCGGTACTAAGCCGGTAGGTAAACCTATTGATGCTTTTAACCTGGCTGCCATGGAATCTGCTTTGAAGAAAGATGTATGGATTCAGGAAGCCGAGCTGTTCTTTGATAACAATGACAAATTACGCGTAGAAGTGGAAGAAAGGGAACCTGTTGCCAGGGTATTTACCACAGGAGGCGGAACATTTTATATTGATAAGGACATTACCATGCTTCCCCTTAGTGAGAAATTTTCGGCAAGGCTGCCGGTATTTACCGGGTTCCCTACAGATACAAAAGTGCTGTCAAAAGCAGATAGTTCCCTGTTGCGTGATATACGGAATATCAGCATGAAACTGTACTCAGATTCTTTTCTCATGGCCATGATTGACCAGGTTGATATAACTGCACAAAGGGTTTTTGAAATGGTGCCAAAGATCGGCGGGCAGGTAATTGTTTTCGGAAACGCTACAGACCTTGATGCCAAGTTTAATAAACTGCTGCAGTTTTATAAGAAAGTAATTATGAAAACCGGCTGGAACCGGTACAGTATCATTAACCTGCAATATAAGAACCAGGTTGTTGCTAAAATACGCGGCAAAGATGATGTTAGTGCAGACTCTTTGCGTACGCGGCAAATGATGGAAATCATTGCAGCCAATGCGGTAAGATATGCTGAAGATACTGTTTCAAGGTTCAAACAGGATGATAAGAAGGATAATGACATCAGCATAATCCAGCAATCCTTTCAGCGGGATGAACCGGGAGATGCCGGATATGAGGAAACGCCTGCTCAACCTGTTGCACAGCCACAAACAAAACCGGTAACTGCGGCACCTGTAAAACCGGCGCCCAAACCTGTTCAAAAACCGGCTGCAGAAAAGAAAAAAACGGTTATGGAGAAAAAGAAACCGGTATTGAAACAGCAACAGAAGCCGAAAGCTACCATGCCTTCAGCAAACGAATATTAACATACTTAATATAAAAACATACAAACACAAAAACATACAATTATGAACCAGGAACAACCCATTATCGTTGGCCTCGACATCGGCACAACAAAAATTGCGGCTATTGCCGGCCGTAAGAATGAATTCGGCAAATTAGAAATACTTGGCTTCGGAAGGGCCAACAGCAATGGTGTACAGCATGGTATGGTGCTGAATATCGATCAAACGATAAAAGCCATTCAGCAGGCTTTGGAGAATTGCTATGCATCAAACCCGAACCTAACCATTTCAGAAGTGTATGTAGGTATTGCGGGGCATCATATTAAGAGTCTTCAGACCAGAGGAGACATTGTGAGGCAGAACCTGGAAGAAGAAATAAAACAGGATGAAATTGACAGGCTCGTGGCAGACCAGTATCGTACATACATACCAGCGGGCGACCAGATAATTGATGTGATACCGCAGGAGTTCACCGTAGATAATTTTCAAAACATACCAAACCCCATCGGTTACAGCGGTGTAAAGGTGGGCGCTAATTTCCATATCATCACCGGTGATAAGAATGCCATCCGCAACATCAACAGGAGCGTGGAAAAAGCCGGGCTTCAAACCAGGGACCTGGTATTACAACCGCTTGCCTCTGCAGCGGCAGTAATGTGCGATCAGGACCTGGAAGCCGGTGTTGCTATTGTTGACATTGGCGGTGGTACAACTGACCTGGCTGTTTTTTATGAGGGAATTCTGAAACATACTGCTGTAATCCCTTTTGGCGGAGAGAATATTACCAATGATATTAAAACCGGCCTGGGAGTACTGAAAACACAGGCTGAGCAAATGAAGATTCAGTTCGGAAGTGCATTGAGCGATGAGGCCAAATCCAATGCCTTCATCACGATACCTGGTTTGCGGGGCATGGCACCTAAAGAAATTTCAGTAAAGAACCTCGCTAATATCATACAGGCACGCATGAGCGAGATCATGGATTTTGTTTCATACCACCTGAAACAGGTTGGCCTGGATAACAGAATGCTCAATGGCGGTGTGATACTTACCGGTGGC
>CALKVC010000146.1 GCA_937996595.1 uncultured Chitinophagaceae bacterium | reverse complement strand
ACCAGAAAGACCCTGATCCAAACCCTCAATTCGATACCAGGCCCGACACCAGCGCTGCTGCTACATTCCAGGCTTTTTCACCAAAACTGGGCCTCTCCTATTCACTACATCCGAATAACCATGTGTTTATTACCTATAGCCGTGGTTTCCGCACCGGCGGACTCACTGCCTTATCATCAGATCCATCCCAGCCACCGCTGTTCCCATACGATCCCGAATACAGTAATAATTTTGAAGCCGGTATAAAAAATACGTTTATGGATAAACGATTTCAGGTTAACGTCACCCTTTTCTATACCAACGTAACCGGCGCCCAGGTACCAACACTCGTATTACCAGATGCGGTTACCATAACAAAAAATGCGGGCAAACTCCACAGCAGCGGCATTGAACTGGAGCTGTCTGCAACACCGGTTAAAGGCCTCCAGGCTGACTACCATTTCGGTTATACCGATGCGAGTTACAAAAACCTGAAACTATCTCAAAACGGATCCATTGCAGACCTCAACGGTAAAAAGCAGTTGTTTACACCAAAGGAAACGTCCATGCTTGCCTTACAGTATGGATATGCCGTTGGAAAAAAACAAGAACTGCGTTTTACAACCCGGGCTGAATGGTTTTATATCGGTGAACAATATTTCAACCTGTCAAATACCATCAGGCAAAGCGGCTATAACCTGTTTCATGTACGCGCCGGCGTTACTGCAAAAGGCATATCCCTGTTCTTTTGGGCAAGGAACCTGTCGGACAGGAAATATATTGCCTATGCATATGATTTTGGAGCCGTTCACCTTGGTACGCCAAAAACATACGGAGCCACATTATCATACAATTTCTGATAAACATGAACAGCAATCCGGCACAGCAAGGAAAAGGCGTAATTAAAAGAACTGTTCTTGAAACAGAAAGGCTTGTACTAAGGGAAATTGATGAAAATGATACTGCATTCATCATTAGGCTCGTTAATAGCCCTGGCTGGTTGCAGTACATAGGTAACAAACAAATATATGATACCGTTTCTGCACTGGCTTATATTAGGAACGGCCCTCAAAAAAGTTATGCCGTAAACGGATTCGGGCTCTACCTGGCAGAAACCAGGAACAGTAATGAACCCATCGGCATGTGCGGGATCATAAAAAGAGACGGGCTAGAAAATGCAGATATCGGCTTTGCCCTGCTGCCCGAATATACCGGTAAGGGCTATGCGCTTGAAATGGCCCAAGCTACCCTCCTGTTTGCCAATAACAGGCTGGGTCTAAAAAAGATCACTGCCATCACCACGCAGGATAATCAAAGCAGTATCAGCCTGCTTGGTAAACTGGGTTTGCAATTTGTAAAAACCATCCGGCTTAAAGCCGATGAAGACCTGCTGCTTCTTTTTGAAACCGGCATTGCTGAATAAAATCAGCTAATTTTGAATTCAATTTATTTTTCCCAATTTAACCGGTCAAACTCATGGATAAGGATATCAGGAACCTGGAACCAATACGTTTATGGAATTATTTCGCCGACCTGAATGCGGTGCCGCGTGCTTCCAAAAAAGAGCAACAGGTAATACAGTTCATCAGCGATTTTGGCAGAAGCCTTAACCTGCCTGTACACCAGGATGAAACTGGCAATGTAATCATCCGGAAACCTGCCACGCCTGGCATGGAACAAAAAAAAGCGGTGGTACTTCAAAGCCACCTTGATATGGTTCACCAGAAAAACAACGACACGGAATTCAATTTTGATACCGAGGGAATACGGATGTTTATTGATGGAGACTGGGTAAAGGCAAAAGGAACAACCCTGGGAGCCGATAACGGCATTGGTGTGGCCGCCATCATGAGCCTGCTGGCTGCCAATGACATCCCGCATCCTGCTATTGAAGCGCTGTTCACCATTGATGAAGAAACCGGAATGACAGGCGCACTCGGACTACAGGGAGCTTTGCTGCATGCCGGCATTTTGCTGAACCTTGATACGGAAGATGACAGGGAGTTAACGATTGGCTGTGCAGGTGGTATTGACATAACTGCTACCGGAAAATTTGAGGCAGAACCAACCAATCAGGGGCTAAGTGCTTTTTCAATTACCCTGAAAGGATTAACGGGCGGCCATTCAGGTATGGACATCCATAAAGGAAGGGGCAATGCAAACAAATTAATGAACCGGGTACTGGCAACCCTGGCAGAAAATACTAATGCCCATATCCACTCTATTGATGGCGGTGGATTAAGAAATGCCATTCCCCGCGAATCTGTTTCAATCGTTTGTGTTGAACCATCACAGGTTGACAATCTGTTAAAAACAATTTCTGAGCTGGAAACCATTTTCAGAGAGGAATATAGGGTAACTGATCCGCACCTGAAACTGGCGGCCGAACCGGTTGCAACACCGGAAACCGTTTTACAAACCGCCTTCCAGGAAAAGCTTCTGAAAGCTGTTTATGCATGCCCGAATGGCATTTACCGGATGAGCCCGGATATAGCAGGCCTGGTGCAAACATCAAATAATGTTGCCAGGGTGTTAGTGCAAAACGGTTCATTCAGCATATTATGCCTTACCCGCAGTGCCGTAGATACAGAAAAAATGGACCTGGCGACAGCCATTCGTGCTGCTTTTGAACTGATGGGTGCTGCTGTATCGCATGGCGGATCATACCCTGGTTGGACGCCCAAACCGGATGCTACCATCGTTAAACTGATGCGGGAAATTTATAAGGAATTATTCCAGGATGAGCCACATGTAAATGCCTGTCACGCCGGCCTTGAATGTGGTATTATAGGCCGCAATTACCCCGGCATGGAAATGATATCATTTGGTCCCAATATACATGGCGCCCACTCACCCGATGAAAAAGTTCAGATCAGTTCCGTACAGAAATTCTGGACTTTTCTGTTGGAAACATTGCACCGGATTTAATTAAATTAATATTTTAAATAATTACTATAAATATCTGTTAATCTGTAATTTAACTTGAATTAATTATTATATAAAAAATGCTCCTTACGGAGCATCATTATAATTTATTTTTATTTTTACTATTGTTCACTGGCAACGCTTAGTATTTCATCCATGGAAATACCGCTATGGCTTTCATCGTAAATACAATTTCCGTCTTTTATAAGTAATACCTGGGGCGATTCATGGTACACGTTAAATTGTTCCTCAACTTTATTTGAAAGAGAACGGTACCTGATGAGGTCGAGCAAATGAAAGTCGATGGCAACGGGTTTATCTGCCCGCTCCAGCCTGCTTTTTGCCATGCTGCTGATTGCACAACGGGTGCTGTGTTTAAATATGACCTGAATTTTACC
The DNA here is from genome assembly GCA_937996595.1 of uncultured Chitinophagaceae bacterium. Taxonomy (GTDB): domain Bacteria; phylum Bacteroidota; class Bacteroidia; order Chitinophagales; family Chitinophagaceae; genus Ferruginibacter. The sequence goes on along the minus strand of CALKVC010000146.1, from coordinate 1,750 downwards.
GGAAGATTCTTTCCTGATGGTATCCAGTTGCTCTTCACTGGTTAGCTCTTTCCAATCCATGCTAGAAGCAACTATTAATGGATAATCTTTTCATTCATCGGGCAACCGCTTTTACGGCTGCTACCGCAACTGCTTATCAGTGTTGCGACCAAAAGAAGGGAAACAACAGCTACAATAACTTTTTTCATTTTTCAGATTTTGAATTAATGCACAAATATAATGTATGATCGGTAAACGAAATTCAACAGGAAAAAGTACTTTTAACTACAAATTCTTTCCGGAGCAGGACTAATTTTGTGCCAAAATTGATTTTTTCATTAAAAACGCCCAACATTCATGTTAAAACTAACCCGTCCTGTTGCTTTTATTGACCTGGAAACAACCGGTGTAAACCTTTCCACAGACAGGATTGTTGAAATAGCCATCATAAAAGTACTGCCCAGTATGGAAAGACAGGTTAAAAGGAAGCTGATTAACCCGGAAATGCCCATTCCTGTTTCCTCATCCGACATTCATGGCATAACCGATGAAATGGTAAAAGACGCACCCACATTCAAGCAGGCCGCCAATGAAATAAAACAATACTTAGAAAATTGCGACCTGGGCGGATATAACAGCAACCGGTTTGATATTCCCATGCTGATGGAAGAATTTTTACGGGCCGGGCTTGAAGTTGACCTGACTGACCGCCGTATGATTGATGTTCAGCATATTTTTTACAGTATGGAGCCACGCACATTAACGGCTGCTTATAAGTTTTACTGCCAGAAAGAACTGGTGGATGCCCATAGCGCAGAAGCAGACGTACAGGCTACCATAGATGTGCTGCTCGCACAGTTGCAGCGTTATGAACAACTGGGCGATTCTGTGGATTCCATTTTAAATGCCATCGGGGAAGACAAAATCATTGATTATGCCCGCCGTTTCTCCTATGATGATAATGGTGTTGAAATATTTAACTTTGGCAAATATAAAGGCCGCCCGGTATTACAGGTCCTAAAAGCTGAACCACAGTACTACGACTGGATGATGCGGGGCGATTTTCCACTGCACACAAAGAAAAAACTTACAGAGCTCTTTAACCGTACGCTGTTAAAAAACAATTAATATCAGCTACCGGCAGGGGCATTAGCACATATAATTGTAAGTTTGGAAAAATAAGATTCCCGGGATATTGGAAAAAATTGTCATCATACCCACTTTCAATGAGAAAGAGAACATTGAAGCAATCATTGCGGCCGTTATGGGACTGCAGCAGGGTTACCATATCCTTATCATAGACGATGGTTCTCCGGATGGTACTGCATCCATCGTAAAGTCGCTATTCCCAACATATCCGGGGCAGCTATTCCTGGAAGAAAGAAGGGGTAAACTCGGCCTCGGCACAGCGTATATCCATGGATTTAAATGGTCTTTGAAAAACGGTTACCGGTATATTTTTGAAATGGATGCCGATTTTTCGCATAACCCAACCGACCTGGAAAGGCTATATGAAGCTTGTATCAACGGTGCTGATGTTTCAGTAGGATCAAGATATGTTTCCGGCGGTGCAGTTGCCAACTGGCCGGCAAACCGGATCATGCTTTCAAAAGGCGCATCGCTGTATACCCGGATGATAACCTGGATGCCTATAAAAGACCCCACAGCCGGATTTGTTTGTTACAAAAGGGAAGTACTGGAATCTATTAACCTCGACGGAATCAGTTTTGTAGGGTATGCCTTCCAGATAGAAATGAAATTTGCGGTGTGG
>CALKVC010000145.1 GCA_937996595.1 uncultured Chitinophagaceae bacterium | reverse complement strand
TGATGTAACGGTTTTTTTGACCAACATGAAAAATGACTTTCCTGTCTATAATAAAATTTACGCAGAATATTTTTCTGATGTACAGGCATGCAGAACAACTGTAGAAGTGAAAAGTTTACCAACGCCAATAGCTATTGAATTAAAAGTAATTGCAACGATTGAATAATAAATTGTTTGATGTTTGAAGTTGGGTGTTGTTTGTTTTGCAGTTACTTTAAGCATAAACAACAATACAACAAAATAACTCCAAACACCCAACTCCAAACAACAATAACATGAGCTTTGAGAATAATCTAGACTTTGCGAAACAGCTTGATGAAAAAGATGAAGAACTGGATGGAAATGAAGCTGATGATGCCGCAACACCGGCAACGGATAACGAATGATGATTTCTGTTATATCATTATAAGGAAAGGGTAGACTAGCTTATGAATTAAAAATGGCCACTCAGTAGGAGTGGTCATTTTAATTTTCAGCCATAAAATTTGTAGCGGATATTTTCCGGAATTTAATATCAGTGAATCCTTATTCAGGTTCTGCGGGGCTCAGCAAAGAGAAATAGACCGACAGCGTGGTGAACTTCAGATTATTATCAACATGGAGGATGTTTACCAGCTGGTTGCTGTTAATATCATACTGGTCATACTTGGTAAAGCCGGTAATGGTGAACTGAACCGGCGTATCGCTGTTTTCCAGTTCCCTGATATTTAAAAATACCCGTTGGCCAATCTGCAATGAATGTGACATGGTTACCGTTTTATTTGTTTCATTTATGGTAATCGCAAAATAGGGATAAAATGGATTTCAACCTATGATTTTCATCCAGTTATATAATTTGGTGTGGAAATATGTATTATCAAACTTTAGGGTTTCCGCTATCAGCCAATAAATTGCCCTTACTATTTGTTTTTTATTTTAGCATACTAAAAATATTAATTATACGTTATGGGCTGGTTAACCCTCATTAATCACGCAAAACCTATCAAAAATGCCAAAAGCCGTATTTCTATTCCTGTGCCTGGCCAGCATATCCTTTGCGCTTTTCCAAATGTACCGTTATGAAAAAACGCATAAAAGGACGGGCAGCACAACCGGTTCCTGAAACTGATTGTTTAACTTCATGATAAAGCGGCTTCATTGCCGCTTTTTTTATTCAGTTATTTATATGAAACTTTTTGGCGCCTTAGCGTACCAAAGACAGATTACGAATGTTTCACCGATAAGGCTATATTATGTTTTTCAGGTTAGGTGGGTGTGTTTGCCAGTGCGCCTGTTTAACATAAAATTACCTTATCGGTAACCGTTAGTTCAAACATTCGCTTGTTGCGATTTTTGCCGTGACATAAACGTAGTGTAGGCACAAAATCGCAACAAGCGAATGCTCTTTGAATTAAGAAATATTTGTTTTGGAGCTGCTCAGGGATTTAAAAGGGCAGCACGGTCGAGTTGGAAACGACCGCCAAAGTGGTTATAGTGCACCTACTCCCGAAGGAGCCCGGCTTTGTTGCTGCCCTTGTTGTTCAACATTCTAATTTATGGCTTTATTTAAAGCTGGGCAAATATTTCTTAATTCAATAATATAAAGAACACTAACGGTTCACCTATAAGGCTATATTATGTTATTCAGGTTAGCCGACGGGTGGCGGCAAGTTGTAAGTTTTTCCCACAACTTGCCTCGTGGGTGAGCATACAGCATAGCGGCTGTACTCCATGTATTTCTTTTTTCTTGAAGCTGCGGAGCATGTATTTTGTATTAAAATAAAACGTAGTTTTATCAAAAGAAAAAGGGTAGTGCCAACTACCCTAAATCATAAAATGATTTTACCGGACAAGTAAAATTAATACTTTATGATTAACTTATCTGTAAAATCAGACTCATTATCCGACTGCGTAATAAAAACAAACTTAAGCGATTTTAAGAAATCGCTAAATATTGTTGAAGTAAGGGAATTGCCTTTAACCTTTATACAGCTGATTCTTAAGCATATCCAAAGCCTTTAATCTTAAAATTTCATCGTCGCAATAAACAACTATCTCCATTGCTTCAGGGTTATTGCTTTCTCTGTCGTGTCTAATCTCAATAACAGCAGCTTCCCTGATTAAATCACTCTTCATATCTTTAAATAGGGCGTTTATTGATTTTATTGTAGCTTCAACAACTTGCTTATGTTGTAAAATCATAGGGTGCGTTATATCAATAGCTATTTCGCTGTCTTCACATACTGCACGACCTTTCTTTAAAACGATTTCTTTTTTTACAGATTCGTAATTTTCATTTATATAATTAACTATTGAATCTAAAATAAAAGCATCCCTGCTTGAAAGAGATTTTTTAGCATCTTCAAGCAATTCTGGGTCTTCTTTAAAATCATAAAATATCAGTGACATTTTACCTGCTGGAAGTAACTGCTTGATACAAACGAAATTTCCTGCTTGCACAAGCGGGCTTTCTTGAGAAATTTCAATTTTCCCGTCAATTTTCCTATTTCTTATTGCATTTAATGCATGAATATTATATATAACAGAACACCAGTCAAGAGTAATACCTCCCGGCTTATTTTCATTTAAAATGTCAACATAAATTGATACGCCTACCATAAAGTATATTTTCTCGCAATATACCGCTTAAATGACTATTCCTTAAGTTCATAAATGTTCTAAAGTGTGGCAAGGGGAAGAAAAAAGAAATGGATGGAGTGCGCTCTGTGCGCCTGTTTAACATAATATTATCTTATACTGAAAGACTAATTTCCTTCACTTGCTCTGTTGCGATCCATCCGTGACATAATATCTTTACATGATGGATCGCAACAGAGCAAGTGCCCCCTGCGATAGCAGATAAAGAAAGAGCAATTAGTCTTTTTGTATAAGACTTTGTTATGTTATTCAGGTTGGCAGTCGGGCGGGGGCGGTTTGTAAGTTTTCCAAAAACAAACCGCCGCGTGCGTGGATATGGTTGCGGTGGGAGAAATTGGATTTGAAATGCGAAGCTCACGGAGTGGGATTTTGAAAAAATCCTAATTGTTTCCTATATTAGTTGTCCAAACTAATATAAAATGGATTTAATTGAATTTGAAACAAAATATACGACTTCTTGGAAAAGTACCGATGGGTTTGTTATTACATTATTCCCGCTTAATAAAGGAGAGATCAAAGGTGCTATTCATACTTTATCTCCGGGAAATAAAAAATTAGGGGATGAATATAGCTTAAGAAATGATAACGGGGATTTTTATATAACTATATCAGGAAAGGAGTATTTATTTTTTCCTACCGAAAACGGATTTGATTTGCTCAGTGGTGCCACCGTAAGTCACAGTTTTACCAGACTTGTCTGATAAAAATTCTTCCTCTGAAATTTCATCTACTTCATCTAATGGCAGTTCGCCATTATTACTCATGAAGTGCTCCCATATACTAATGGAACTTGTTTCCTTTAACTTATAAAATTTAATTGGGGTTGTTTCTTCGCTGCTCATTAAGGTTGATTTGTGACAACCTTATGCTAAATCATTTACATTTATTTTCATTGAGATACACCTGAAGTATGCGCACTTAGTTTATCAGGGTTATCCTGTTTGGGTGCAGTGGGTGCATTCAAATCCAATTTCGTTGTGCGCCTGTTTAACATAATATTAATTATAAGCAAAAAGGAGCTTTTAATACTTAGCCAGGTATAGTTTAGCTTTGCCGCATGACTGATAAAGAAACAATAATTGCAGATATATGTGCCCGTTTGAAAATAACGGCACTCAATAACATGCAATTGGAGGCATTAATAGCCATGGAAGAAAAAGATGAATTGATTTTATTATCTGCAACCGGCTCGGGAAAAACGCTGGCTTTCCTGGTTCCGCTGATCCTGTCGCTGGATAAACATGTAAAAACCATCCAGTCGCTCATAATTGTTCCATCCCGCGAACTGGCTTTGCAGATTACGGATGTATTGAAAAAGATTCAGCATGGTTTTAAAATTACTGCCTGTTATGGCGGACATAAGCGTGAAATTGAAGAAAACAGCCTGGTTGAACCTCCCGCCATCATTGTTGCAACACCCGGCCGTATATGTGACCATATCCGCAGAAAAAATGTAGACCTGTCTGCCACCGGCTTCCTGGTGCTGGATGAATTTGATAAAAGCCTGGAACTCGGGTTCCTGGAAGAAATGGAATTCATCATCCGGTCGCTGCCGGCTGTAAAAAAACGGATGCTTACATCGGCTACTTACTCGGTGGAAATACCTGCTTTTTTGGATGCGGCCAATGCAACAACCCTCAATTACCTGCACATCCAAGATGGCAAACCTTCCACAGTAAGCTTTCATACGATTCATGCCCCGGATACCGATAAACTGGAAACCCTGCTCAGGCTGGTCTGTCACCTGAAGAATACGTCTACCATCATTTTCTGCAACCACCGTGATGCCGTGGAAAGGACTTCCCGTTTTCTTTCCGATAACGGGATTGTGAACGTGTTTTACCATGGCGGAATGGAACAGCACGACCGTGAAGTGGCCATGGTGAAGTTCCGAAACAGCAGTTCCGATATACTGGTTACCACTGACCTGGCCAGCCGCGGGCTTGATATCGCTGATATAAGGAGTATCGTACATTACCACCTCCCGCTTACCGAAGATGCCTTTGTGCACCGTAATGGGCGCACGGCCCGTATGGAGGCTACCGGTAACGTATACATGATAATCGGCCCCGGTGAATCGGTCCCGGGCTTTGTAAATGACCCGGTGATTAAGCTTGACCTGTTGCCGGAATTTACGTTGCCGGCCAAACCAAAATGGAGCACACTCTTCATTGCAGCAGGCAAAAAAGACAAAGTGAACAAGATCGATATTGTGGGCTTCCTGTCAAACAAAGGCCAGTTGAAAAAAGACGACATCGGCCTGGTGGATGTAAAAGACCATACTGCTTTTGCCGCAGTACGGAAATCTAAAGTGGGTGTTGTGCTTGAACTGATAAAAAATGAAAAGATCAAGAACAGGAAAGTGAAGATAGCCCTGGCCAGGTAATGCCATTACATGCCTGGCGGCCTCATCATCTGCATATTACCACCACTACCCGGCATCATCATCATGTTCTGTTGTTGCGACTGACCACTGAATTTATTCAGCCTGAAAACGGCGCTTAGCATGAAATAACGGCCAAGCCTGTTTGTACGGGTATCAGTGATAGCCGTTCCGGTAACCGACCTGCTTACATTGGTATTCTGGTTTAACAGGTCAAATGCCTGTAACCTGAGTGATAAATTCTGTTTTTTTAAGAGGCTTTTTTCCAGGGTGGCGTTTATGATGAGCGGATCTGTATTTACATTGCTGGCAAAACCGGTATTGATGGTTTTATCTATTTCATAATTGAATTTCCAGTTGCCTGGCAGGAAAAACCTGGATGAATGGCTGAACGTCCAGCCGGTAGCATCCGAATTCAGTTGCTTCTGCAGCGAATACTTGTTGCTGTTAAGGCTGTAATTCACGCCAAGCGTAGTTTCCAGCCATTTTTTTATCTTGATATCGGTAGCAAATCGCTGACCGAGAATCCAGTTTGTTCCTTTGTTCTTATTACTGTCAAGGAAAGAAATATTGTTATTATAGGTTACATTGCCGCCCAGGTTGAAAACATATTTCCTGTTCTGGATTGGTTTTGAAAAATTGTAGAATGCAAATACCGTATAAAATCCATTGCTGTTCAGGTAACGGGTTTCCTGCACGCCAAAACCACGGTTGATGGTATTGTTAACGATCTTATCATTCGTAAATGAAAAAGACAGGTTACCGAAAAAGACATTCCCTGAAATGAAATCAAAATTATTATACCGCATGCTGAGCGTATTCGTGAATTCTGGTCTCAGGTTTGGATTTCCAATGGTAATATATTGCGGGTTTGAATAATCATACACCGGTTGTAACTGGTTGTATGAAGGCTGGCTGGTGCTTCCGTTATAATTTACGTTGAACGACCTGCTTCTTGAAAAGTTATAAGCAAACCTGATAACCGGGTAATAGTTTACCAGGTTTTGCGAATAATCATATTTACCGGTTACGGAGCTGCTCTTTATAGTAGCCGGTTGCACGGCGATACCTACCGTGTAATTATATTTCTTTTCGTTTGTACGGAAGTTTACACCAAACCGGTTGGTGATATATGTATTATCAAAAATATTGCTTAAGCTGTCAATGTATTTGTCTGAACCATTTACCGGGTCTACATCATACGTTTTTTTGTCATTTCCGGTAAACTGGTTGTTAAAAGCATAATTGAATTCAAGGCTCATTTTCCTGCTCAGCGGTTCTACATAGGATGCACGGAAACCGTAATTATAGTTGCTGTTGTTCTGGTCAGACAACTGGTACAGGCTGGTGTCAAAAGTGAGTCCGTTGGTTAAGTAATAGGTGCTCAGGTTTTGATATTTTGTATAGCCGTCGGAAGAAGATTTACCTCCGCTCAGGTTCACCGACAAGGTTCTCCCCCGTTTTGCAAAACGATGGTTGAAAAGCAGGTTACCGTTCAGGTTAGGTGCCGTATACCTGCTGTTCTGCCTGGTTGTACCGTCATTGTTCTTAGCCCCGGTATTTCCCAGGAATGAAAAATCACTTATGTTTTCGGTTTGTGTTTCGTTATACGAAAAGGTTGGGGTGAATTTGAGGTAATTGAATGAATCGATGCGGTATTCCAGATTGAAAGAAAACCGGTGGTTGTCATTGATGGTATAATCATCAACATGCTGGATGTTGGTATTGCTGCTGTTCTGGAAAATATTCTGCTGGGTGATGTCCCTGATGGTGCTTGTTCGCCTGTCAGAAAAACTGTAACTTCCATAAGCCGACAGTTTCTTGCCCCATTCGTCCCGGTAATTCAAGCCAATCGATTTGGTACTGGCAATGCCGTCATTTACGCCAAAATTTCCCAGTGCGGAAGCAACACCTCCGCCTCCCCTTCCAATTCCAAAGCTGCGCACCATCCCTCCTATCATGTTACCCATCGCTCCACCGCCGAAATTGCCAAAATTAAATGTGCTGGCATTCGTATTGTTAATGTTACCTATCAGCGAAATCTGCTGGTTGTTGTTGAATTTGTTTACGGAAACAGAACCAAGATAACGGTCTTCTGTACCCGCACCTGCCGTAATGGTGCCGAAATAACCTTTGTTCTTGTCTTTTTTCAACTGGATATTAAGCGTTTTGGACGGATCGCCGTCTTTTATACCGGTAAAGGCAGACTGGTCACCGTAGTCATCTATTATCTGTATCCTGTCTACCATATCGGCATTCAACTCCCTGGTGGCGGTTGTTACATCACCACCGAAGAATTCCTTGCCATTCACTTTTACCTTGGTAACCTGTTTGCCCTGGGCGGTTACGGTTCCGTCTTTGTCAACCTGAACGCCGGGTAATTTCTTTAGTACTTCCTCCACATTATCATTCTTCCTGTACATGGTACTGTCTACTACATAGGAAACCGTATCTTCTTTAATCTGCACCTTGTTAGATTCCAATGTGACTGCCTGTAACAGGTTATCACCCGGGAAAAGGGAAATATCTGAAATAGACTGGTCGGTAACAGCCCTGCTGAAATCATACTGCTGAACAAAATCGCGATAGCCTATATACGATATCTGTAACTGGTATTTTTTGGGTTTTACAGCAGAAAAAATGAATATCCCTTTTTCATCACTTACCCTTTTCAGCGTATCCTTTTCACCCTTACTGTATAATAATACGGATGCCTTTGGCATGATATTACCTTCATTGTTCTTTACCGTACCCCGTATGCTGATGGTACTTTGTGCGGAAATTTGAAAACTGGATGTAATTAAGGCGAACAACAGCAGTAAAGGCCTGGCATATGTTTTTGGAGGCAGCAAATGTGTCATATACAGTTTTAATATTATCTACGAAAGTAGTTCTTAGATGTGGTATTGGCTTGCCATTCATCCGTTTTTTTCATTTTTAAGAATATTTTATCAATAACAGCGCTTTTACACTTTTGTTTGGTAAGAAGAGATGGAATTAACAACCAATGCATTAAACTTTTCTGATTCATTGAACAGGAAACGGTGCCTTATCGGTAATACGTAAAACGGGAAACCCGAAAGTTCATCTTTGAATTTTTCAAGCCTTACAGCATCTTTTTCGGTTGTTAATATGATGCTTCCTGGTTCCTGCAATTTGCCAAACTGCTTTTTTATTTCTTCCAGGTCATCTATCTTGAATATATGATGGTCGGGGAAACGCAGCATGTCATAGGTACGTGTATTGTTTGTCATAAATTCCATCAGGGGTTTTGGATTGGCTATTCCACAAACCAGTAAGACTGATGCAGACGAACTGATGTTTATTTCCTGTTTGTTGAAAAGGAGGTAAGGATTTCCATATTCAATAGCGGTGAAGAATACCTGCTGATGCGGCAAAGGGCTCAGTTCCTGTTTAATCAGTTCTTTTTCAGCTTCATCCAGCGCAGGCTTGCATTTTGTTACAACAATGATATCGGCCCTGTAACTACTGGCTTTATTATCCCGCAAGTCACCCGAAGGCATCATCAGGTCACGGGTATACAGGTTCCGGTATTCGGTAAGCAGTATGTTTAATCCTGCACGAACAGAACGGTGCTGAAACGCATCATCCAGTATGATTACGTCAGTGTCTGGTCTTGTATGCAATATCTGCGGTATGGCAACCAGGCGCTCCTCTCCTACGGCTACGGTTACATCGGGATATTTTAGGTGAAACTGCATAGGTTCGTCACCAATATCTAAGGCGGTTGTGTTTGCATTGGCAATAGCAAACCCTTTCGTTTTCCTTTTATAACCGCGGCTTAACGTGGCCACTTTATATTTTACTTTCAGCATATCCACCAGGTATTCTACCATAGGTGTTTTGCCAGTGCCGCCAACTGCCAGGTTCCCGATGCAGATAATAGGGAAATTAAAATCAGATGATTTCAGTATGTTTTTATCAAACAACCAGTTCCTCATCCAGATGATGAACCCATACAGGAATGAAAATGGAAAAAGCAGGTATCTGAAACTTTTAAGCAAATGTTCTGAATTAATCGGTAAAATGATAAATGTTTTCCGGGGTGATACAGCAGTTAAGCCTGATATCAAATTGATTGGTGTCTTCAATGTCATCTGCCGCTTCAAAAAAACTGAATCCAACCTTAAAGGCATCCTTCCGGCAATGTACCAGGAACTTGTCGTAATACCCTTTACCATAGCCAACCCGGTATCCCCTGTTATCAAATGCAAGCAAAGGTACGATCAGCAGGTCAATATCTTCCGGCTGTATCTCATGGCCGGCAGCAGGCTCATATATCCCGAATGTATTGCGTATAAATTCTGTATCATCATCCGTTGCAATAGCCAGCAGGTTATCTGTTTCTTTATTCATAACCGGGTATAAGAATTGACTGGCCGGATTCCTGAAACGGCAATAGTCAGTTATTAAATGCGGATCAAATTCATCCTCAAATGCCGCATAGGTCATGATGGTACCGGGAATGGATAATTGAAGTTTTTGAAAACCAATCAGCATCAGGTCTTCCAGCTTGTTTTTAGCAGAAGCTGTTATGGCGGCCCTTTTTTCCCTGTATAGCGGCCTGATTTCCTTTTTTCTCATGCAGGTATTCGTTATTTTTTTTCCTGAATGAACACAGAAAATATGGTTGTACCGTAATTCCTTTCTGTTCGGTAATGCGGTGTTTTTTTATAATCATTGCGGGGCGTATGTTCCAAAATGAACCATCCACCGGGGTTTAGCAGCTTTTTTTCAAATACAAGTTTTGGCAGGTCATCAATATTGGCTAATGCATAAGGAGGCCCTGCAAATACCAGGTCAAAGCTATCCTGGCAGGTGTTTATGAACCTGAAAACATCAGATTTAATCACTTTCATATTGTTGAAACCCAGTTGATCGGCCGTTTTCCTGATGAAAGCGTACATGCTGTCATCTTTTTCAACAATGGCAACCACACCAAGCTGCCCGAGAATCTGGATCTTTCTCGTCCAGCTCGGGCGTGGGACGAGGACCATATTCTTCCTCGCATGTGGGATGTGAACGGTCACGCTCGCGGTATCACGGCCCCTGGTGGTTATGTGTGCAAAACGGACC
>CALKVC010000144.1 GCA_937996595.1 uncultured Chitinophagaceae bacterium | reverse complement strand
ATCGTCTCATCTGGCAGATTCACTTCCGGATGCATGGAAGGCCGTTATAGCATAAAAAAACCTCCTAACAGGGAGGCTTCTTTCAAATACTTATTATTTATTTCTTCTTCTTTGTCTTTACTGTACCTTTTTTCCCAACTTTCTTTTTTTCCGGCGCTACCGTTTCGTCAGCCTTTGCTTCAAGGCTTGCTGCCTGGGAATCTGTAGCATAGCGTACTTCTTTTTGTTTTTCTTTTGGTTTTGTTCTCTCTATTTCTGTCTCCAGCGCTTCCTCAGATTTTGGATCTACCCCTTCTCCGGTTTTAATAAGGTTTTTTTCAGCTTCCGCTTTTTGACGTTTCCTATGTTCTGCTTCTTTCCTTAAGATTGCCTCTTTTTCCTGCCTGGCTTTTGCAGCCTGCTCAGAACTTGCAGATTTGGCATTGCTTTCCTGAGCAGATGCCACCAAACCTATACTAACTAAAAACACGGTAGAAAGAACTATTTTTTTCATAATGCCTTAACGTTTTAGATGTTCAATGATATAAAAAATACCTTCAGGTTCTAATAAACCAAGCAGGTTATTTAATGCAATATAATTATTTTACCTGAATAGGTAACAAATCCATTTAACTACAACCCGGCCCTGAAACAAGCCACAGCATATACGGAGCCGGGAAAAATGAAATTCAACCATGCTGAATCTGCTGAAAAGCCATAAATAAACTGCATTACATATAAATTACACAACCCATATTATAACGGTTTGGCAGTTTTACCCTATTTTTGCCCACCAAAATTTAGAACAATAACATTTATGGAAAATTTGATTTATGCAGTTCCTGCAATGGGTATTATAGGCCTGTTGTACACTTTTGTGAAATTCATGTGGGTATCCAGGCAAGATGCAGGTACTCCCAGGATGAAAGAAATCAGTGATTATATAGCTGAAGGAGCTATGGCATTCCTTAAGGCTGAATGGAAAGTACTGGGGTATTTTGTGGTAATTGTTGCCATTTTACTGGCAGTAATGGCCCAGGCGAATCCTCATTCTCACTGGAGCATCGCTATTGCATTCATCATTGGTGCCATATTGAGCGCAACGGCCGGTTATATAGGTATGAAAGCTGCCACCAAAGCAAATGTACGTACTGCACAGGCTGCCCGTTCAAGCCTTTCCAAGGCGCTGAATGTATCATTTACAGGCGGTGCCGTTATGGGGGTTGGTGTTGCAGGACTCGCCGTACTTGGATTAGGTGGACTTTATATTATTCTGAAACATTTTTTTGCACCTGAAGCCAGTATCGATTCGGCAGAAATGATCAGGACCATTGAGGTACTTACCGGGTTTTCCCTTGGTGCAGAGTCAATCGCCTTGTTTGCCCGTGTGGGTGGAGGAATATATACCAAAGCAGCCGATGTGGGTGCCGACCTGGTTGGTAAGGTTGAAGCAGGCATCCCTGAAGATGATCCACGCAACCCGGCTACTATTGCCGATAACGTAGGTGATAATGTAGGCGACGTAGCTGGTATGGGAGCCGATTTATTTGGGTCTTATGTTGCCACCGTTCTGGCCACCATCGTACTGGGACAACAAACTACTGTTACCGGCGGAACTGATATCCTTGGTGGATTTTCACCAATCGTACTGCCAATGTTAATTGCCGGTGTTGGAATCCTGTTTTCAATTGCCGGTACCCTTTTTGTGCGAATCAGTGAAAATGCGGGTATCAATACATCTACTGTACAAAAAGCCCTGAATATGGGTAACTGGGGATCCATGGTACTTACTGCCGTTGCTGCCGGTGTTTTGGTAAACTGGTTATTACCGGAACAAATGGAATTAAGGGGTATTGCATTTACCAAATGGGGCGTTATGGGTGCCATTGGCGTTGGACTGGCGGTTGGTGCTTTAATGAGTATCATTACAGAATACTATACGGCGATGGGTAAAAGGCCTGTATTGAGCATTATCAGGCAATCTTCTACCGGCCATGCTACCAATGTGATTGGCGGCCTGGCTGTAGGTATGGAATCTACTTTTCTTCCTATACTTGTTTTGGCTGGTGGAATCTGGGGTTCTTACGAATGCGCCGGCCTGTATGGTGTGGCCATTGCCGCTGCCGGTATGATGGCAACAACAGCCATGCAGCTTGCCATTGATGCTTTCGGGCCTATAGCTGATAATGCGGGTGGTATTGCAGAAATGAGCGAATTGCCACCGGATGTTCGTGAAAAAACAGATGTTCTTGATGCAGTAGGAAATACTACAGCCGCTTCCGGAAAAGGTTTTGCCATTGCATCAGCAGCCTTAACAGCACTGGCTCTATTTGCAGCATTTGTTGGCGTTGCCGAAATTGATGGCATTGATATTTATAAAGCAAATGTACTGGCCTGCCTTTTTGTGGGAGGTATGATACCTTTTATCTTCTCTTCCCTGGCCATCAGGGCGGTGGGTGAAGCTGCCATGTCGATGGTGGAAGAAGTGCGCAGGCAGTTCCGCAGTATACCCGGAATTATGGAAGGTACCGGTAAACCGGAATATGATAAATGCGTAGCTATCTCAACCCAGGCTTCACTTAAAAAGATGATGCTTCCGGGTGCCATAGCCATCGTTTCTCCACTTATAATCGGCTTTATGCCGGGTTTAGGCGCCGAAGCTTTGGGTGGATTTCTTGCCGGTGCAACCGTAAGCGGTGTTTTGATGGGCATGTTCCAGAATAACGCCGGTGGTGCATGGGATAATGCAAAAAAATCATTTGAAAAAGGAGTAGAAATTAACGGACAGGTTTATTACAAAAAATCTGAACCGCACAAAGCTTCGGTAACAGGTGATACAGTTGGTGATCCATTTAAAGATACTTCCGGGCCGTCTATGAATATCCTTATCAAACTGATGAGCATTGTAAGCCTTGTAATTGCTCCAACATTAGCTGGTATGCATACCGGTCAGGCAAAAGGAAATAACAAACATAAAATTTCAATTGAAAAATCCATTCTTGCTGATTATGAAAATAATAGCAGCAAAAAAGATATTAAAACATTGGATTCAAATGCTGAAAAACTTGTTCAGGCCCTGGCTGCCGATAAATTACTTGATATTTCACATTATGATTTGGTTGTAGAAAATGGTAAAATCAGTATCAATGGCATCACCCAACCTGCAACTGTTAATGAAAAATTCAATGAAATTACAAGTCAAATTGGCAGTTTATCATTGAAAATGAACGCTTCAGAGAACTAATTTCAACTTTATTTTTATACGTAAATCCGGCTAAAAAGCCGGATTTTTTTTGGCATATAACAAATTGACATGCTAAAAATTATAATATGTAGGCTTTAAAAAGTAATTTTAATGTTCAATTGTTCTTGGCTTAGATTTTTTGCTCCCTAACCAGCATCGCGAATCAACAGTCCAAAACATGAACCACAAACTTACCTTACTTCTGATTGCCATTGGCATGCCTGTTATTGGCATTAGCCAAACCGCGGACTTTCAGTATGAGAGTTCCGATGGAAAATTTTGTTCCCCTTCTGCCATCCAGTTTACAGCTATCACAACCGGAAACCCCATAGGATATGTATGGACATTCGGTAATAACACCGGCAGCAATAGCAGGAACCCAACCTGTACGTATGTATCTCCGGGAAGCTATACAGTGAAACTAATGGTGATTTATAAAAAAACGACCGTTCAGGTTTCCAAAAACATTGTTATAAATCCGTCTATTGCTGCTCATTTTATCATGGACAGGCAATCATTATGCGCTCCGGGTATCATCCAATTCAGTTCAGCCATTTCTGTACCCATTGCATCTTATGAATGGAATTTTGGAGATGAAAGCGGTATTGTTAATACAAATGCTGGTACGGTAAGCCATCATTTCGCGGAATTCAGGCCATATAATATTTCCATGAAAGCCATTGCACCTACAGGTTGTTCAGGGCAATCCTTCACCTCGGTGAATATAGTAAGGCCGGTCATCAGTGCTGATGTTTCCCCGGTAACAGGTTGTGTTCCGGCCACGGCCAGTTTCAGGGCAACGGTTACAGTACCGGCAGTATCTTCCATAATATCCTATACCTGGAATTTTGGAGACGGCAGCCCGGAAATTACCACCGCAAATGCGAATATTAACCATACTTACATGGTTGCCGGGAATTTCAACCCTACCCTGCGCATTTCAACCAATGACCATTGTACCGGCCTTTTCCAATTCCCGGCATTAATGTTTGGCCAGCCTCCGGTGAATACGGTTGCATATGCTGACCAGCAAACCATTTGCGGATCTGAATCACCCATGTTTTCGGCTTATGCTGCATTGGCCAATAAATACATGTGGGAATTTGGTGAATCAGACACTATATATACAAGTGATACGATGATCAGGCACCGGTTCAAAAGGCTTGGAAATAAAAATATCCGGGTAACCCCATCTTATAATGACTGCCCGGGAACACCTGCATCTCTATCAATGAATGTTATTGGTGTTATTGCCGGATTTACCTATGCCAACACCTGTTCCGATAAAAAACAATTTGAATTATCTAATTCTACTCAAGGCAATATTTCGGAACTTACCTGGCTCTTTGGAGATGGCAGCCCCGCAGAAACCGGGCGGAATATAGTACATCAATATCCTGATACAGGTACTTTTACAACCAGCATTTCTATCAGGGATGATTTTACTTCCTGCAGTGATATATACCAGGCAGACATTTATACTGCAAACCCGGTTATGCATAACCCTGATTCATCCATATGCAAAAACAGTGAAACCGCATTCTTCATACACAATAACTATAATAACCCATCAGCCCGGTACGAATGGGCAGTATTGCAAAATGACCCGGTTACCGGTACATATCCTCAGCATCAAATAATAGCCCGTAATCACGGATTCTTTAACGATAATTATGTAATTATAAAAAACGGTCCGCAATATTGCCCGGATACAAGCCGGTTAGCAGAGCAAATCATTGTAAGGGGGCCAATACCTGATTTTAGTGCAGCTGAACGGATTTGCCTGGGAACTCCCTATGCTGTAACAAACCTTTCAAAACCGTTTATGCCAACTGATCATATTACGAACTGGAAATGGGAATATGGTATCGTTAACCATCATGATGAGAATGTAACGCCTGCCCCGTATACTTTTCCTTACTGGGGCAGTTTCCCGGTAAAATTATTTACAACAGATATTAATGGATGTACGGATTCACTGCTGAAAAATGTAAGTATTGCAGACAAACCTTTCCTGGTAAACATCAGCAGTGCTGATACCATTTGCGCCGGAAATTCGGTAACAATGATGGCTTTTCATAATGACCCGATAACCTGGATGCCGTCAAACAGCGTACCATGCTCATCCTGCGATACCATCGTGGTTTCCCCGGCAATCAGTACCACCTACCAGGTAACAGCCACTAACAGCCAGCAATGCAGCAAAACAGACAGTATAAAAATATTTGTTCATCCGGCTTTTTCTGCAACAACAAACAAACCTTCAGTAGAAATCTGCCAGCACGAAAAAGTTATGCTGGATGCTTATCCGGCTAACACAAAAATTACCTGGAGCCCGGCTACGGGTTTATCTGACAGCAGCATACATAGTCCGGTTGCGTCGCCCGCTCAAACAACGATATACAATGCAATGCTTACAGACTCTGCCGGCTGCTTCACCGATAGTTTAGAGGTATTGGTAACAGTGAAACCCTTGCCGCTTGCTGATGCCGGCCCAAACAGGTCGCTGCCATATTATTCAGCATTCTCACTCATGCCGGTTTACAGCAATGATGTGCGTTCTTATAGTTGGTCCCCTGCCGGTTCGCTTGATTGCAGCAGTTGTCCCAATCCAAACGGGATAGCATCGGCTACCCAGACATTTACAGTAACAGTTACTTCACAAAACGGATGTGTATCTTCTGATAAAGTGACCATTTTTGTTGAATGCAATGGTGCCAACATTTTATTACCTACTGCCTTTTCACCCAATAATGATAACCTGAATGATTTCTATTATCCAATAACCCGCGGGATAAAAAAACTGCTTCGCTTCAGTATTTACAACAGGCAGGGACAAAAGATTTATGAAGTAATGGATATTGAACCAAACCAAAAATTTATGGGCTGGGATGGCAAAGTGAAAGGAAGCGACCAGCCGGTATCTGCTTACGTTTACGAATTGGTTTGCATCTGCGACCTTGGCGAAACCATTTCCAAAAAAGGCAGTTTCATGCTGCTTCGGTAAGCCGATCGAAAAAAAACAATTCTTGCAGGCCTTCTGGCACGGTACGTTTTTACTGAAATCCTAATAATTTCAAAAAAAATGACAAATGGTTTATTCATTTACGAATAAATTCTTACTTTGCCATACGAAACATATCGTAATATGACCAGGATTAAAACATCAAAACCCACTGAAAGTGAACTGGAGATACTTTCTATTTTATGGGACAAGAAGAATGCCTCTGTTAGAACCGTACATGAAGAACTGAGTAAAATAAAGGATGCCGGTTATACCACTACCCTCAAACTCATGCAAATCATGTTTGAAAAGAAACTGGTAACCCGTGATGACAGCAGTAAAACGCATATTTACGCACCGGCTGTTACCAGGGAAAAAACACAAAACCAGTTCCTGGACAGGATCATCAACGGATTATTTGCCGGGTCTGCATCAGACCTGGTGTTACAGGCATTGGGAAATAACAATACCAGTGAAGCAGAACTGGATAAGATAAAGCAGCTGATAGATGATTTGAAACTGAAAAAATAATATCAACCTGATGGAACATTTTTCTTACTGCTTTAGCCTGTCGTTGTTGCACAGTTTATGGCAGTCGGCACTACTGCTTGGTATATATACCATTTTTTGCCATACAGCGGGTAACCATTCACCGTCTGCCAGGCGGAATGTGTTACTTGGGATGATTTTATTACAGGTATTCCTTTCCATCTCCACCTGTTATATTTATTATTCTGGTTCCGTTTCCACATTAACAACATCGTTTACAGAAAAGCTGTCTGGCATGCTGCAAACCGGTTCCTATATGAACATATTGGCACCATGGATTTCGGCAGCATATGCTTTAGCTGTATTATATAAAATAAGTGCCCTCATATACCAATGGAACCATTTTAAAACCGGCATCGGCGGACAAAAGATAAAGCCCGGCAGCGACATCCGCTTATTCACCAGGGTAAAAGCCATGCAGTTTGGTATCAGGCGCCAGGTAAGCATCTGGTACAGCAACCAGGTTAACGGGCCTGTTACATTCGGGTATTTTCGCCCGGTTATCCTGCTTCCGGTGGCCCTGGTGAACCATTTAACCCTGGAAGAAACAGAATCGCTCATCATACATGAGCTAACCCATATCAGGCACCATGATTACCTGGTAAACTGGTTTCTGGTAGCCGCTGAAACAGTTTACTTTTTTAATCCTTTTATTGGAAGCATAGCCCGGAAAATAAGGCTTGAAAGAGAAAAAAACTGTGATGTGCACGTACTGCAGTTCAGTTACCCCGCTATCGGTTATGCAGAAACGCTTTTTAAAGCCGCTTCACTCAAGAAAAGTCAAACCCCGTTTTACCTGGCAGCAGCATCGGGTCATTCACAACTTATGACAAGGATCCTTTTTTTCACAAGGGAAAAGAACCTTGTTTTCAGTAAACATAACCATACGGCATTAACAACAGCCATTGCTGCGCTCCTTTTCTTTTTCAACTTTTTCCTTATAAATACACCGGATACCGGCACGGTAACCATTCCCGTTTCTTCAGCAAAGCTGCCCCCCCTTACCGCTGCCATAGCTGCCCGGCATTCCGAAACAAGGCCGATTCAATTTGTTTCTAAGGAAGTAGCTGCAAGTGTTTCAAAAAAAGATAAATCAGCGTACCAGCCGGAACCAACCATCGCTAAAAAGCAATATTCACCCGCATACATTAACGGCAGCAACCGGGAAACAGCCATTGATGAAACAGATGCCGAAACGGTGAATTATGCAATACCTGCCACGCTGGGAGATAATGAAATTGTAAGGGAAATAACCCTGAAAGAGGAGAATTCGGAAACAGGTGAAACCACAACAAAGGTATTCCAGGTAAAGTATGTTAACGGTATCGTTGAAACGCGTTTATTGTTATCCGTTATTGAAAGCAGGCCGGTTTACGACAGTGCCCACCTGAGAAAAGACAGCAGCATCCTGATAAACCCGGTTCAGTAAGATTACCAGATATTCCTGGGGCAGGTATCACCCGCTTTATTACCAATAAGGAACCCAACCATTATTTCGTGTGTATTTCCGGTATAGTTACGCAACCTGCTGGTGGTTGACACTTCATAAGAATAACTCACATTGATAACATTGGATACGTTTACTCCGGCCATACCGGAATAACCCGATACCAGGTCAGAATACCTGTAACTTCCGCCAATCCACAACAAATCTTCATACTGCATTTTTACGTTGGCGTGAAAGCCTGTTAATTGTGGCTTCCAGTATTGCAACATGAACGAAGGAAGTAAACTTACCTGGTCTCCCAGGGCCATCCTGTATCCTGCAGTTAAAAAATAATTGGGTGTATAAAAGGTGCCGTACTTATCATTCTGCACAAACTTCGCTTTGCCCGGTATGATATTCAGCACCGAAAGCCCCAGGAAATACCTGGCGGAATACAACCACAAACCGGCGCCCAATTCGGGTTTCACTTTCTTTAATTCGCCGGTACTGTAACCGATGGCCGGGTCGTTGGGGTCAAGGTTGGCCCATTGTATTTTTGTACGGTCAAAGTTCACGCTGTTAATACCGGCAGAAAGCCCTGCAGCCAATGATGTTTTTTGCCCAAGCGGCAAATGATAAGCATAGCTGGCTGCTATCGTCCACCTGTTAATATAACCTGCCTTGTCGTTCATGGCGGTTAACCCTATACCATGATGTGGTGCCGGCGCCGTATAGTCATTCCAGTAGCGTTGCCCCCTTGGGTTTTCGTCTGGCACGCTGAAAGATGTTGCTGTTGTACGCAGGTCTTTCTTACCAATCGGGCCATGAATGGTAAAGTAAGTTGTAACCGGGGCTCCGTCTATTCCTGTCCATTGGTTCCTGTTGCTCAGCTTTACATCCACATAATTTTCAATGCCGGTTATGGCCGGATTCAGTATATAGTTATTCAGGATATACTGGGTATAAGAGGGCTTGGCCTGCCCTGAAACCATCAACGAAAAAAAACATCCGGCAATAAATAAACTACAATTCTTCATTTTCATTATTTCACAATCGTCACATAACCGGTAACCGGTTCCCGCCCGTTTTCCGGTTCAATAATATAATAATATGTATCCACTGGCAATGGCTTCCCTTTAAAAGTGCCATTCCATGGCGTTTTATAACCCCTGGATTCAAACACAAGCTGGCCGGTACGGGTAAACACCTGTACCCTGCAGAACGGATATGTATCCAGGTATTGTATATCCCACAGATCATTAATACCGTCATTATTTGGAGAGAACGTATTCGGGATATTCGGCTTCATAAGCACTTTAACAAATACTTCATCTGTGCTTATGCATCCACCCCTTCCCGTTACTTTCAATGTGTATGTTATGTCCTTTTCGGGTTTGCAAACCGGTTCCTTCACTGTATTGTTGCTGAGGTACAGGTTGGGCGTCCATAAATACTGCAGATCATTTCCGCTCACATCCGGCTGCAGGGTGATTACGCCGCCTTCCAGCACTGTCCTGTCGGGGCCGGCATAAACTACCGGATACGGGTAAACGTTAAACGGTTTTGATACGGTATCACTGTTGCAACCAAAACTGTTCACTGCAAACAATGAAACATTATACAGGCCGATGCTGGCATAGGTATGAGACGGGTTTTGCAAAACAGATGTCTGGTTATCGCCAAAATCCCAGTTCCAAAGGCTGGCTACCCCGTCTTTATAATCGCTCTGGTCGTTTATAACCACATCTTCTCCAATACAGGCGCTTGGTTTGCTGAATGTAAATGCGGCTTTTGGTTGCGGATGAATCGTATTGACTACGATTGTTGTATCATCAATGCAACCAGCCCCGCTGGTAACCCGCAGGTTTACCGTAAACGGACCAACCGATGAATAGGTATGAACCGGGTTACGTGCTGTAGACGAATTGGATATTCCGCTGCCCGGCTCGCCAAAATTCCACAGGTAAACAAAACTGTTTTCCGTTCCGTTTGAAATGCTGGAAGTATTGGTGAAACTGATCTTCGCATTTGGAATACAGGCCGTGTCTGTAAACCTGAAAGATGCAACAGGTTGCGGCCAAACAATCACTTCCCGCTGTTTAACATTGCTCAGGCATCCATCACTGGTTGTAACAACCAGGCTCACCTGGTAAGTGCCGGCGTTGCTGAATATATGTGTAAATGGTGCCGCATTGTTTCTTATTACAGGAGCTGTACCATCACCAAAATTCCATGTCCAGGTTGTTAGTGTTCCAACTGCAGCTGTTGATGAGTCGGTAAACGTAATCATCTTTGTTTCACAGGAAGGGATACTGAAACCGAATTTGGCTACCGGAGGTTCAAGAACCCGTATCTGCCTGACTGCCGAATCTACACATCCGAAATTAGATGTATACGTGTACTTGATATTATATACACCCGGTCCAACAGATACCGGGTTAAACAAACCGGTTGAAGAAACCCCCGGCCCGCTGAAAACAAATGTGCCCGGCACGCCGCCCGTTTCAGTAGCCTGGGTAATCTGGAAAGCTGTCACGTTCATGCATGTGTTAGGTAAGATATCGAACTGAACTTTGGGCGCCGCGTTTACCGTTATGGTCTGAATTTTATCGTTAACGCAAACCCCGCCGGAATATGCCCTGAAACGAATGGTATATTGTTTTGTCAACGGCGCCTGGAAGTTAGTATACAGGTGGCTGTATTGCTTGCCAGGGTAAGGGTTCTGGTCTGTTTCAAAAACGGCCGGCTGGCCTGCATTATCCCAGTATATTTCAACTTTTGTAATGGTGCCGGGAAAAACCGTTGACGTATTTGTGATTCTTACTGAATCATTGGCGCATAAATTGGCCGCATTTAATACGGTGAAATTCGCAACCGGAAAACTTCCATTTACAAACAAAGTATGTGCGATCGTATCTTTGCAACCCAATGCGCTTGTTATAATCAATTGGGCTGTGTACGATCCAATGGCAGTATAACTGTGTGTTGGGTTTTGTAATGTTGATGTGTTGGGGTTACCTGGCGTAGCATTCCCATCACCGAAATTCCATTGCCACGAAACGATAGAACCTGCAGCTATTGATGAAGTATCGGTAAACTGGGCATAGGTATCGTTCAGGCATACTTCCGGAACGATGAAACCTGCCAGCGGCCTGTCGTTGATGGTTACCTGTTTAATAAACTGCGTACTAACGCAGCCCTTACTGGAGGTAACGGTAAGGGATACATTATAAATACCGGGCAAAGCGAATTCATGAACCGGGTTTTGCAATACCGATGTATTGGCGGCTCCGCTGGCCGGGTCATTGAAATCCCAGGCCCAGGAAACCAGGCTGCCGGCATTGGCCACGGAAAGGTCAGTGAAACTGATGGTTCGGGTTTGACAGGATGGTGAACTGTAATTGAAATTACCCGTTGGCAGCGGATTGATCAAAACTGTTTGCACAGCTGTATCGCTTAAACATCCATTCACCGTTTGTACCCAATGCCTGATCGTTTTAATACCCGTTGTAGCATAGGTATGTGTTGGATTTGCGCCCGTTCCGGTGCTGGCATCCCCAAAATCCC
>CALKVC010000143.1 GCA_937996595.1 uncultured Chitinophagaceae bacterium | reverse complement strand
CAGACGTGTGCTCTTCCGATCTGCCCATACATTGCCTACTGTATTTTTTTGCTTGGCATTGTTTCCAGCCTGGGTGGTGGTACCTACAACAGTTCCTACAGGTGTAAAATGGTTTCCTGCAGTAGAAGTTCCAGTTTGCCATTCCATCCAGTAAGTACCCGGAGCGAGGATAACGGAAATGTTTGCTTCAATCTTCCATATTTGCCTGGTTGTTCCTGCAGTAGCTGCAGTTCTATACATACTGGCAGTAGAAGTATTACTGAGCCTGTTTGTTGTAAGGTCACCAAAAATAGGGGTAGGTGTTCCTACGGATGGGTCAGTGTTAAAAATACGCAACCTTAAATCGTTGAAAGGAGAAGTAGTACCTGCAAAACCGGTTTGGTAAGCAAAAACAGTAATTTTTGATACGTTCCAGGATGGTCCTGCTGGTACTGTAAAATCATCGGCCAGGGTAAAACCGGCGCTCAGGCTTCCGGCAGTTCCCAAAGTGGTGTTTGTTAACTGTAATTCGCTCCAGGTAAAGCCTGCAGGCGCAGTTGTGCCTGTAGATGTTGTAGCCCCTGTACTCAAATTACTGTTTACATACGTTTGTGCATTTATCTTCCCTGTGAAAAAAGAAAATAAAAGCAACATCAAAAAGGAAAGCTGAAAAACCTTCCGCAAATTTTTAAACAAGTAAATTTTTTTCATGATGTAAATTTATTTTGTGAAATATTACTGTATGACCAATATGGACATACAGCGTATTATTTTATAAAAGTAGGAATATTTCTTCTATTCTTAACATTGTTTTAATAGTCTTTTAGATATTAATATTATTTATATATATAATTCCGGCCCATTGGTTTTGCAAATCAAATCAGGCTATGCTTTGGCAATCTTAATTAAGTGCATCATATTTAAATGCAATATTTTATAGTATTGTATGCAGGCTTGGCATTTATTGTAAACCTGCAGCTTACTTTATGCAAATGGGCAGTATGAAGAATTGCGCCTTAAAGGCGAAAAATTGATTGAATGGCATTGTTTCCGTAAATAAAAATACTGACGTGGTAGCCGGCCTTTTATTTGTAATAACAGATTGCAGGCAGGGGGTTATTTTATAAATAAGGCTTTCAGTTCACTCGCCTCTTCCGGTTTCATTTTTCCGCCCAGGATCAGCCTGATTTGCCTGCGCCTGAGAGCACTTTCATATAATTTCAGTTCTTCTTCCGTTTCGGGGATAAGTTTGTTAACCGGTCTTGGCTTACCGTTAGGGTCAAGCGAAACAAAAGTATAATAGGCTTCATTGCTCTTGTATTTATACTGCTGGATGGCATCTTCTCCCCAAACCTTCATGTGTATTTCCATGCTGCTGTTGAAACTACGGGTAACTTTGGCTTCTATATGAACCACATTACCCAGTTTGATAGGGTTTTCAAAGGAAATGTTATCAACCGAAGCCGTTACAACAGGCGCCCCGCCATGTTTCATTGCCGCAAGAGCAGCAGCAATATCCATCCAGTACATCAGCCTTCCACCCATCAGGTTGCCAAATGTATTTGTATCATTGGGTAATACCAGTTCGGTCATAATTACCAGTGACTCAGATGCTTTCTTATCCATATTGTGCAGAAATTTGTGCAAATATAAGTTTCAGTTACCAGCTTTCGGGTAACTTTGACATGGCAAAATGATTCTACCAATCTTTAGAACCGGTGCTGCTGCAATTTGGGTTTACTTATTGGCAGATTGTTTCCGGGTAGCCAAATAAAAATAACCAATTTAACCATTATGATTTCTTTTGAGAACACCCGCGATGCGTTTGCATATAAGTCAACCAAAGAATTAAAAAAAGCCCATTTTCTATTTTCCATGATGGGCCATCCGATGATTGTAAAGTTAGGGCTGGCCATTACTCCTGTGGCCATAAAACTGCATGTACCGTTCACCCGGACGCTCATAAAAAAAACCATTTTCAGCCAGTTTGTTGGCGGGGAAACATTGCAGGAAACAGCACCTGTTGCCAGCACACTGGAAAAATATAATGTGAAAGTAATCCTTGATTACGGCGTGGAAGGCGGCAACGACGGTGAGAATGGATACGACCATGCAACGGATGAATTCATCAGGGTGATAAATTATGCATCCACCCAGCAAAATATACCTTTCATGAGCATCAAGGTTACCGGCATTATCCGGTTCGGGCTGCTGGAAAAGATAGATGCGTCTATGCATAAATGTGAGGGAACCCTGATGAAAAGGTATCACAACGTCATTGAGTCATTGCCCGGCGATGAAAGTGCCGAATGGCAGCGGGCGGTAGGCCGTTTAACCCGCATTTGTGAAACAGGCGCCATGAAAAATGTGGGTGTACTGATTGATGCGGAAGAGACCTGGATTCAGGATCCGGTAGATGCCTTGACCATTCTGATGATGGATACTTTCAACAAGAAAAAAGCGGTTGTTTACAATACCATGCAATTATACAGGCACGACCGTTTCGCATTTCTTAAAGATAGTTACCAGGCTGCCATTGAAAGGAATTTCATATTGGGCGCAAAACTGGTGAGGGGCGCATATATGGATAAAGAAAGGAAGCGGGCGGCCGATATGGGATATCCTTCACCCATACAACCAGATAAGGAAACTACCGACCGTGATTTTAACGCATCCATTGAATTCTGTATCGAACACCTGGATCATATCTCCCTCATCGTGGCATCCCATAACGAATACAGTAACCTGTTAACTACAGAATTCCTGGATAAAAAGGGATTGCCGCATAACCACCCTCATGTGCATTTTTCACAATTGTACGGCATGAGCGACAATATCACGTTCAACCTGGCAAAAAGCGAATGCAGTGTGAGTAAGTATCTTCCGTTCGGGCCAATTAAGGATGTGATACCTTACCTGATGCGGCGTGCCCAGGAAAACAGTTCGGTGTCCGGGCAAACCGGGCGTGAGCTGGGGCTGATAAGAAAGGAACTGGAAAGGAGGGGGAAAGGAAAATAACAGTAAGGGGTAATCGCAAATTTTTATTTCGTGTGTGGATTTATGTTAGTTTTGTGGGTTCGGCCTCATATAACCCGCTGAACAGGTACCATTTCCTGGTAGCGGGCTCAAAACACTTATACCGTGTACGTATTTTCTTCCCTTTAATGAAAATCCTTCCACCCCTGATCCTGAATGTGTCGCCTTCCTGCAACTGTTCTACCAGTACATGCCCGTTTTTTTGCTGGTCGTATCTGCGTAAAACCCTGAGCAAATGCTCATCACCGCAACTGCTGGCTGCCGGGTTTTTCAGCGTCTTCATCAATGCCTGTTCCACATCGGTTGTAAATATCTTTTTTTGAAGGAACTGTTCCAGTATTTTACCGAATTCATTTTTCCATTCCTTTCCGTGAGCCTGTACCCGGTGGCCATA
This sequence comes from uncultured Chitinophagaceae bacterium, assembly GCA_937996595.1. GTDB lineage: Bacteria > Bacteroidota > Bacteroidia > Chitinophagales > Chitinophagaceae > Ferruginibacter. Next base: position 7,148 of record CALKVC010000143.1, on the reverse strand, counting down.
ACGCTCATACGTGAAAAGGTGTGCCAGTTCGTGGAGGAGCGTTATGAGGAAACTGTATTTGTTCAGGTTTCCGTTGATACTGATCCGGTGTGCTTTCCCTTCATGCGCATGGCGGTAATCGCCTAAGATGCTTTGCCGCTGCCTGGTAACGGTTAGCTGTACCCGATAATGAACGAGGTAATGGTATACGTCATCAAAACTGCCCTCGGGCAGGTAATCTTTCAATTGAAAAAGGGGAACCTCTTCTTTAGGCATCGGCTTTACTGTTCTTATTCAGTTTCATCAGGGCAGACACTTCCACAGCAAGGTATACCAGGTACATAAACAAAAGGATGAATATGCTCCGCTTGTTGTAATCACTGCCACTGAAGTATACATAGCTGAATACGGCGATTACGCAAATGATCATCTTTATCATCATGCCTGAAGTTACGCTGCGTATAAAAGCGTGCGGGTTACTGTTATTCAGTCCTTTTACCTGAATAAACACCGACAGGATCCCGATCAGCAGTAAAATGGCATTGCCGGCATGCAGTACAACCGTATTGCAGTGGAAGTTTTCAAGCTGCAGCCTGAGTACAAGAAAAACGATGCTGAAAAGAATAAAAGTGAATATTAGTGGAGCCAACAGCCTTCCGGTTACTTTCATGTAAAGTCATTTTTTGGGGGATGTGTCATAAATGATCCTGATGATCATTCCCAGGATCAGCAGCAAAGGTAATCCCCAAACCGCTAACGGCATCCTTATTTTGAACCATTGGTCAACTTTCATGCCTGTAAACAGTGCAATACCGATACCGGCCAGGAATTGCGTAGCCATACCGGCATATTTCCATAATTGCCTGTTACCGGGTTTATTCATTAACGGCTTTGCCTTTTTCTATATTAAATTCTACTACATTGGCGCCCATATGGCATTCTCCGTTAAAACTGGCGGTTGATTCTATATGCAGCTTACCTGTATGAATATTGCCTTCTACCACTGCCTTGCCATGCAGGTGCAGCAGGTCATTCACTTTCACCTTGCCCAGTACTTTACCCAGGATATCGGCCTGGCGTGCAATAATATCTCCTTCAATAACCGCTTCGGGCCCAAGCAGCACTTTCGAACGGCAACTTAGGTTTCCCTTTAAGATACCGTCGATCCTGATATCACCAACACTTTCAATATTTCCGGAAATGACCGATCCTGCCCCAATGATGGTGGCAGAACCTAAAGCTGTTTCAGCCGAAGAAGGCCTGTGCCTGGAACTAAACATGGTTTCATAGTTTTGGATGTTTAACAATAAGCGCTTACTGTAAACGAATTTCCCGGCATTTTAGTCTAATCTTCGGCAATTTCCAGTTTTGGCAGGTTTAAATTAACGGTATCCCGTTTAACAATCTTGCCATTCAATACTTTTTGCAAATCTTCGTAATATCTATGTTGTTGATTAAGAGCATGTTCCATTGAATCTGTCCTTATTTTCAGTAACCTGTATTCTTTAATCTGCCTGGCATCTCCATAGCCGGAACCGGGTAAATAATACCTCAATGGCGTAAAAATGATCAGCGAAGCCGTAATGGCTATCATCAAAATGAACAGTGTACTCATTACCAGGTAAACACTTACCCTGGTAAGTTTGAATTTTACCACTTCTTCATACGTATCCTCATTCATAACCACCAACCGGTAATGATTGCGCAATCTTTTGAGCGTATTATTGGTATCTAACCGGGCCATTTTCAGCAATTAATAAATAAAATTAAGAAACAGGCGGGAAAACCAAGAATATATTAACCCGTAATACGTTATGCATTTGCGTTGCCGGCAGATGAAAACAAGGGAAATAATTATTCACAAAAAATTGTATTTCACTCTGTTGAATTTGAAAGCCGGATTGCAAAAAATAACCGATATTTAGCCCCGTTATTTAATCAGAATCATTCATGCCACATAGAAAGCATTTTTCATTTCACCTGTTTGTTTTACTGGTTGTTTTTTCCGGAACTGCATTTGCCCAGCCAACCTGGACATTTGATCCGTTCGGAAAGGAAAAGAAGCCGGAAAAATATGAAGAGAAAAAGCTGGCATCAGAAAAAACCGCTGATAAGAAATTTACCACTTTCAGGAGATTCTTACAAAATACCACCACCCATTACAATTATTTTTTTAATGCACAAAACAAGATAGATGCGGTGTTGGAAAGGGCAAAAGCATCCAATGCGGATGATTATTCCAAACTGCTTGCCTTTTATCCGTACACGCTGGAAAATACTTCATCACAGAAGGCCGAACTTGATTCGGTGATCTATAAAGCTACAGCCGGCATCCTGTTGCATGACCTGCGTTCTGACTGGGTAGACAATATGTACCTGCTTATCGGTAAATCTTATTATTTCCGGAAGGAATTTGATTCTGCCGCACTTACTTTCCAGTTCATCAATTACAACCTTTTTCCCAGGAAAAAGAAAGAAGATGATAACCGGATTGTTGGAACCAACCAGGCTGCCAAGTCGAGCATCCTGTCCATAGCCGATAAAGAGAAAAGGAATATCCTGGATAAAGCCATCAGCCGCCCGCCAAGCCGGAATGAAGCGCTGGTATGGCTTGCGAGGACTTTTGTTGATAAAGAAGAATACGGTGATGCTGCGGGCATGATCAATATCCTTCGCAATGACCCAAACCTTCCCAAAAGGCTGGTTAACGACCTGGAAGAAGTAGAGGCATACCTGTTTTACATGCAGGGCAACTACGACAGTTCTGCCGTTCACCTGGAAAAAGCACTATCCACTGCCGTTAGTAAGCAGGATAAATCACGATGGGAGTTCCTTCTCGGGCAGATGTACGAGATGGGAGGCAATTATGAAAAAGCATCGGGTTATTATGCAAAATCTTCGAAGCATACCGTAGACCCTGTAATGGATATCAATGCCAGGCTGAACAGTGCCAAAATGTACAAGGATAACGGCAATACACGCGAACTGGACAACAGCATCGCCAGGCTGTTAAAAATGGCTAAGCGTGACCGTTATGAAGCTTACCGGGATATCATTTATTATTCAGCAGCCAAAATGAGCCTGCAAAAGCCGGATACCGCCGTAGCAAAAAAACTGCTGTCAAAAAGTGTAAAATACAATAGTGCCAACCAGGCATACCGCAATAAGGCATACCTGCAACTTGGCAACATTGCTTATGATGAACGCCAGTATAAACTGGCTTCTTCGTATTATGACAGCCTGCAGCTGGAAGACCCTTCCATAAAGGAAGAAGCTGCATTGATCAATGCAAGGAAAAACACCCTTACCAATATTGTTGCGCTCGTAAATATCATTGAAAGGGAAGACAGCCTGCAACGAATAGCGGCTATGCCGCAGTCAGAAAGGGAAGCCTTTATAAGGAAACTGCTTAAGAAATACAGGAAGGAAACCGGTCAGAAGGAAGAGGAAAGTACTGCCGGTGCCATGCTTACCGGTTTTAGTAACAAAGGAAATGAACCGGTTGACCTGTTTCCGGCACCATCAAAGGGGGAATGGTATTTTTATAACAGCAGCATGAAATCGAAAGGGTTTACGGAGTTCAAAAGCAAATGGGGCAAACGGGAGAATAAAGATAACTGGAGAAGGAAATCGGCTGGTTCTGCGCCAGCGGCCCTTAACCTGACAGGTAATATAGATATTGATGCACCACCTGACTCCTCACTGGGGCTGGCCGGAACCAAACCCGGAGAAACAAAGCCGGTTGAATATACATTCATCGGTTTAATGGAAGACCTTCCGCTAACACAGGAAAGGATAGACAGCAGCAACAGCAATATTGCCAGGAGCATGCTTTCCCTGGCTAAATTATTTCAGCAGGAACTGGAAGATTACCAGGAAGCCGTGAATACTTACGAAGAATACCTGCAGCGTTTCCCGAACAGGTTAGAGAACGGTGATGTATACCTTGGATTATATTTCTGTTATAATAAGTTAGGCAATACAGCAAAAGCGGATTATTATAAAAACCTGCTGACGAAAAATTTTGCAGGAAGCAATGCGGAAAAACTATTGACCAACCCGGCTGCTTTAAAGCCGGATGAAAAGAACCCGGATGTTACCAGGCGTTACGAAGCCATTTATGATATGTTCATTGAAGGCAGGTTTGCTGAAGCCAGCGATGCAAAAAAGAAAGCAGACAGCATACATGGAAATAATTACTGGACACCCCAGTTGCTCTACATAGAAGCAGTTGGCCTTATCAGGCAGCGAAATGACAGTGCGGCAATAGTTGTGCTAAATAATATTATCAGCATGTACCCGGCTTCTCCACTTAAGGAAAAAGCCGCCAACATGATACAGGTGTTAAAAAGAAGGGCAGAAATTGAAACATATCTCAGCAACCTGGAAGTAACCAGGCAGGAAGAAGACAAGATACTCATATCTGAAAACAACCAGGTTGTGGTGCAGAAAGCAGCGCCGGTTGTAAAACCTGAAATAAAAACGATAGCACCGGTTAATAAACCCCAGGTGCAAAGTGACAGTATAAGGGCACTACCGGGGATGGTTAGCGGCTCTTTCAGGTGGGAGTCTGACAAACCGCATTACGTTATCATGATACTTACCAAAGTGGATGGCGTTTATGTGAATGAGGCTAAGAACGCCTTTGCCAGGTATAACAGGGAAAAGTATGCAAATAAACCGGTAACCATCAATAAGGATGCATTGGATGGCGACAGGGCATTGCTGGTTTTTGAACCATTCCCTTCGCCGGAAGATGCCATAGCATATTATGATAAGATAGTAAAGGCAGCTCCAACGGAAGTGTCGTGGCTGCAGCCCGGTAAGTATTCATTCATGGTAATTTCAGGCAATAACCTGCAATTGCTTAAAACAAACAAAGACATGAATGCTTACAGAACGTTGCTAAACAATGTTTATCCCGGTAAGTTCTGAGGAAAGCTTTTACACATTTTTTCATCTATCATTAACCTCGTAACCTGAAATAATCTATGACCCGTTCTGTTAGGATATTATGGCGATTATTCTTTGCCGGCTTCGGTTTATTCCTGCTGATGCTGCTCTGTGCGAATTTTGGCTTGTTTGGTAAAATGCCGTCAATCAAAGAATTGGAAAACCCCGAAGCAGACCTGGCTAGCGAAATCATCAGCAGCGACGGATTGCTGATGGGGAAATATTATTCCGAAAACAGGAGCGAGGTTAAATACAGCGAAATATCCCCAAACATCATTAATGCACTTATTGCAACGGAAGACGAACGGTTTTACGACCATTCGGGCATAGACGCCCAGGCCCTGGCCCGTGTTTTCTTTACAGCCGGAACACAGGGTGGAGGAAGTACTATAACCCAGCAGGTTGCCAAAATGATGCTGGGACAGGGAAGGGGAAATATACTTAAACGGGGGATTGATAAGCTGAAAGAATGGATCGTTGCTGTAAAACTGGAAAGGAATTTTACAAAAGAAGAAATCATCGCCCTCTACCTAAACCGGGCTCCCTGGGGAAATGTGTATGGGATCAGGAATGCATCAAGAACCTATTTTCAAAAGGAGCCTAAAGACCTGAAGATTGAAGAAGCGGCTGTTCTCATTGGCATGCTGAAAGGGTTTATTTATGATCCCATCAGATCGCCAAAACGCTCCATCGACAGGCGAAATACGGTAATTAACCAGATGGCTGTTGCTAAGCAGCATTTTCTTACCCAGGCTGAAGCCGACAGGCTCAAGGCAAAGCCGCTTATAACAAACTATAAAACCATTGATGAAAATGTGGGTATTGCACCTTATTACCGCTCGGTACTCGTTTCTGTACTTAAGGATTGGGCCAAAACACATATTAACCCAAAAACGGGAGAGCCATATAATATCTACCGGGATGGGTTAAAGGTTTATACAACCATCGACAGCCGGATGCAAAAAATGGCTGAAGAAGCTGTTCAGCAGCATATGCCGGTTGTACAGCGTAAACTGGATTATTATTTCAGGTTAAGGGGTGATAAAATGTGGAAAGGGCATGAAAATGTTATTGAAGCGGCCATAAAATATACTGAACGCTGGAAAAACATGACAGAAGATGGTATTGAACCGGATGAAATCAGGAAATCATTTCATAAACCAGTAAAGATGAGAATCTTTAGCTGGTCGGGCAATGATAAGCATGAGAAAGATACGGTAATGACCCCATATGATTCCATCAAGTATCATAAGCAATTGTTACAAACCTCATTTGCTGCCATAGATCCTGCAACAGGAGAAATCAAATGCTGGGTTGGCGGTATCGATTATAAATGGTTCAAGTTTGACCACGTTACTGCAAAAAGGCAGGTAGGCTCTACGTTTAAACCACTGCTGTATACATTAGCGGTTACAGATGCCGGTTATACTCCAAGCACATATATAGAAGGAGGCCCGCTTACATTGAGCGGTAAAACAATCAATACACGTGGCGGTTCCATGGCTAATTGCCTGGCCTGGTCAGTTAACGGTGCCGCCTGGCACCTGATGGCTATCATCGGCGTAAAAAGAACCATTGAATTCGCACAGGCATGCGGAATCAAAACCAAACTCCCGCCGTATCCGTCCATCGCATTGGGAGCAGCCGAAATACCGATGCTGGAAATGCTCCAGTCTTTTACCATGTTCCCTAATAAGGGATATAATACCACACCGGTTTTCCTTAATCGGATTGAAGATAAAAACGGTAACCTGTTACAGGATTTTCCGCTAGCACAAAGCAAACAGGTAATTGGTGAAGCGGATGCCTTTACCATGGTTAAAATGATGCAGGGCGTTATTGCTATTGGTACTGCCCGTAGGATAAACAGTTATAACATACCAGTTGAAAAAGCCGGTAAAACCGGTACCACCAATGGAAATACAGATGGCTGGTTCATTGGCTATACTCCAGAATTGCTGGCAGGAACATGGGTTGGTTGCGAAGATCCGTTCATCCCTATCTACCAGAATAATGGTGGTGGAGCGGAAATGTCGGCGCCAAACTGGGGTTTGTTTATGAGCAAAGTATATGCAAATGGAAAACTGAATTACGGAAAGATTACAAAATTTTCAGAACCGGTTGAATTGAAAAATGATCCGATATATGCCGATGCTAATTTTGAAAACGTATTCAACAGCGGCGACAGCCTGCAGGAAAATGAAGATGATAATTCC
>CALKVC010000142.1 GCA_937996595.1 uncultured Chitinophagaceae bacterium | reverse complement strand
GGGCCGAGTATGACGTGTTGCGGGGCGCCGAGAAAACACTCCGGAATTTTGCGCCCAATATTCTGCTGGCAACACATGATTGCCATCTGCCCGGCGTACAACAGCAATGTGTGGATTTCCTGCAAAAACTGGGTTATGAACTTACAAAATTAAAAAGCCATAATAAAGCGATAGCGGGCCTGGATGATTATATAGCCGTACATTGTAACAAAGTAATGAGCTAACTTCACAGGTGTAGTTGAATTAATAAAAAGGGAAGATGCAGATAACGCCTTTGAAAAAAATTTTAATCGTAGTTCCCACGCTGGAGTGTGGAGGGCTTGAAAGGAATGTTTCCATCATCTGCAATAATATTGACTGCAAAAAATATGACGTAACGCTTGCAGTGTTAAATAATTCGAACCCGTTTTTTACTATTACTAACCCGGGTGTAAAATGCTTAGACCTGGGAATAAAAAATGTACGTAAATCTTTATTTGCTATTGTTAAGTTATCCAGAAAAATAAATCCGCATATAATACTCAGTACTGCCAATCACCTCAACCTGTATTTGGCAATCTTTAAACGGGCTTTACCAAAAGGGATGAAACTGGTAGCCAGGGAATCCAGTATCGTTAGTATCAATACGGAGCATGCTCCTTTTCCAAAGCTGTATCACTGGCTGTTGCGAAGGTTTTATAAGAATACCGACCAGGTCATTTGCCAGTCTGAATACATGCTAAACGACCTTGCCAGCCATTATCAAATTCCGCAAAGCAAGATGCGGGTGATTTATAATCCAGTTATTGCACCGGTTGTAAGCCCCGGCATGAAAACGGTAAATGCAGTTGCTGAACTGGTTACGGTGGCAAGGCTATCTGATGAAAAGGGTTTAGACAGGCTGATCAGGGCCGTGTCACATTTAAAAATACCTTACCGGTTTACCATCATTGGCGAAGGGAGCAGCAGGGCGGCATTGCAGGATCTGATCAATAGCTTGTCGCTTCAGCAAAATGTATTCCTGGCAGGGAGCAGTGAAAAGCCGTTTGCAGTTGTACAATCGCCATCATTGTTCCTGATGGGCTCTTATTATGAAGGGTTTCCCAATGCCATGCTGGAAGCGTTGGCGGCAGGAGTTCCGGTTGTTGCATTTAAAGCGCCCGGTGGCATCAGCGAACTGCTCAAAAACAAAGAAAACGGGTTACTGGTAGAGAGCAATGACGAAAACAAATTTGCAGAAACTATAGAGAATGCGCTCACATTTCCATTTAACAGGGAAGAAATAAAAGCGATTACTTTACAGCGGTTTAATATCAATGCCATTATGAAACAGTGGTATGATATTCTTGATTAAACCAACATTGGGTTCACACAATGATAAAGTAATAAGCCGGTTCCTTTTACGAAAAGGAATATAGCATCCTGAATTATGAAACTGATTTATACGATCTTATTATTCTGCCTGTTTCCATCAAATGCTATTTGCCAGGGATATATAACCAAATCAATTAAGGAGTTTGGTGCAAAAGGGAGCGGCCGCTGCAACGACCAGGAAGCTTTTAGAAAAGCTTCTGCCTTTTTCAACAAAAGGAAAGGAAACGGAAAACTGATTATCCCTAAAGGCATTTACGTGGTTGGCAGGCAGCAATTCACCGGTAATGTACCGGGCAGTAACAAATCATATGAAGGTGAATACAGTTTGGATTTACGAGATTGTCATAACATGATTATTGAAGGGAAACCGGGCGCAATTATAAAAAATGCCGATAGCCTGCGTATAGGGGCTTTTTCACCCGGAACGGGAAAAGTATTTAAGCATACGATGAAAGACATCAATATCAATCCTGTTTATTCTAAATATGCAACCAGTGCGGGTATAGTTATTTATCTTTCTGCATGCAGTAATATCAGCATAAAAGGGTTACTGCTGGATGGAAACATGAATGCTTTCATTTATGGAGGAAATTGGGGAAGCGGGCGCAATGCTTTTGAATTGATACATTATGGATTGTATATGATCGATTCTCATGATATTACTTTGAATAATTGTACGGTTAAAAATTTTGCATGCGATGGAATTTATATTGCTAACCTGGGAAGTGAATTAAGAACTTACAATATTAATATCAATAAAGTTTCAGTTAATTTTTGCGGGCGTAATGGCCTTAGTTGGCTTGGCGGTGAAAATATACGGGTAACCAATTCTGTTTTTTCTAACCAGGGACAGGGCATTGTTCATGAATCTCCCGCAGCAGGTATTGATATTGAAGTGGAGAACAGTAGTTTTTGCAGGAAAGGATATTTCTTCAATTGTGTAATGGAAAACAATGTTGGATCTGCTATTGCATCAGGAAGCAAGGCATTGTCATCAGATATTTTATTTAAAAAATGTATTGCGGCATCGCCTGCTTATTTTTCTGTATTTGTGGATGCTGCTTCCCATACATTTGAAGACTGCTCTTTTTATGGAACTGTACTGGTCTGGTTTAAGGGAACATCCGGTAAGGACGGTACTGAATTTAAACGGTGCCTTTTTGAGGAGAATTACAAAAGCAAAAAAATGTACGACGGGTCATATCAATTGGGTGCCGAGGCTACCGGTGTTATCATAGACAGTTGCACATTTAAGTCGTTTACCGTTTCAAATTATTTTCTGAATGCACATACCGATAACTGCAGTAAAAGCAATCAGCAAAAAATTCAGGTAAACAACAGTTTATTTTACAATTATGGCAAATCCGGGTTTAAACTGGCAGATAAAATAGCCGGGATAGGCAGGCAAACTATTTTTTATAATAATACATTCTATTCGTATTCAGGGGTGCAATATTTAAACGAGTCCAATACAAACTGCCAGGCAGATTCTGGTAAGAATAAGTTTCTTTCTATAGCCGGTAACTAACACTGTAACGGGTTGAAATGAATTATATTTGCATTTCAGGTTTCAGCCTGTATTATATGACCGGGAAGATGCTTTATATTCTTTCAAATTTAGAAATAACTTACCGCCTTCCCGGCATATAAACCAAACCGGTACACGAATGAAAAAAAAATTACTGCTTACCATAAACTCTCTCAGGTCAGGCGGCGCAGAACGCGTTGTTTCCCAGCTCCTGGCTCACCTGCAGGATGATTTTGACATTCACCTGGCTTTATACAATCATACCATAGAATATGACATCCCCGAAGGAATAAAAATACTTGACCTTAACCAGCATGAAAATGACGGGCAGGTTTCCATGCTGCTGAAACTTCCATGGCTTTCGTATAAGGTATACCGTTATTGCAAAAAAAATGACATCAGCCATAGTGTGGCTTTTTTAAACCGCCCCTGTTATATCAATGCGCTGATGCGCAGCCTGTGGGCCTATAAAGGAAGGGTGGTGATGTGTGAGCGGACACACCAAACGGCCATGTTGAATACAAAATCGGCATTAACAAGAGCCATCACCAAATTCCTCATTACAGCCTCCTATAACCGGGCACACCAGGTACTGGCCAATGCAACTGCCATGAAAAAAGACCTGCAGGAGAACCTGCATGTTAAAACACCGGTTGAAGTTATTTATAACCCAATTGACCTCAATAGCCTGCAAAAGAAAATGGCAGAACAGGTTGATATAGGTTTTTCAGGGAATACATTTTATTTTATAGCTGTGGGTAATTTCAGAAAGGAGAAGAATTTTCCTGTTTTGCTGGACGCTTTTGCCCGTCTAAATGACCTTGATTGCAAATTGTTGCTGGTTGGAAATGGAATCATGGAACAATTATTAAGGCAACGGGTAAACGAACTTGCCATTGCTGAAAGGGTTGTTTTCCTGGGCCGTGATAACAACCCTTTTAAATACATTAGCAAATCAGGGGCATTCGTATTATGCTCTGATGTGGAAGGGTTTCCTAATGTATTGCTTGAAGCACTGGCCTGCGGCAAACCGGTTATTTCAACTGATTGCAAATCGGGGCCAAGGGAAATGCTGGCTCCGGCAACAGATCCCAATATGCAATTGCAGGACCGCTTCAGCGAAGAGGAATTCGGGATACTCACACCGGTTGGTAATGCAACCATTATGGCCGCTGCCATGAGGGAAATGGCCACAAATGAATCTTTGAGGAAAAGGCTGATTGAAAAATCGGTAAAACGGGCGGCCGATTTTGATATTTCTGTTATCAGGAACCGGTTTGTTGAAGCTTTTGCCGGGTAACCTGCCGGTAGCAGTAAAGGATGTTAAGTAGCCCTGCTGCATAGAAAGGGATTAAGGGAATACGGTAACGGGCAAGGGTGCCAAAATTATACGTTGATAATCCGATAAGTGCGGCAAACAGTAAGGAGTAGGTGATACATAAGAATGTAAAGGGATTGTAGAAAATATTGCGGAAAAAATACCGGATCCCTGCCTTATAAAATATATATAAGGTTAGCAGCATCAGGAATAGGCTTTCCAGTGCACTGAATATGATGATGAATTTTTTAGCTTCCCAGATAAACGGCCTGAATATGGAAGCGGCAATGCCTGCCGGCATTTTTTTTATAAAACCGCTGATGGTTGGTTCCAATACACCAAGGTCGAAAACAGCGCCGGTTTCCGCTTCCTCGCTGGTAAGATAGGAAGCAGACTGTTCCTGAATATTCTTGAATAATTTATCAACGGCATAATAACCAAGTTTTTCATCTATTGCTCCGGCATTTGTTATATAGATAGCCGAAATGATAATCAACAAAAAAGGCATAACAATACGGCGTATAAAACGGCTGGGAATCTTTTTTACCAGTAAGATTAGCAGGTACAGCACATAAG
>CALKVC010000141.1 GCA_937996595.1 uncultured Chitinophagaceae bacterium | reverse complement strand
CCGATCTAACGGCCGCGGCACCTGCCGCCGCCACGGAGGCACCTCCACCGGCACCACCGCCACCCCAGCATTCAACTGTGATGAAGTTTACACCTGTGGGACAAGTCCAGGTTGTAGTTGAATTGAATGTTTGCACAGTTTGCCCGAACATGTCAGTGGCAGGTAAACAGGCGACAAACAATAAAATTAATTGGATGAATTTGGCAACAAGCGACATAGACTTCCTGCTTGTTGTACCGCTTTCTGGTGATGAAAAATGACCAGGAAATGGTAAGTGTAGTAGATTTCTCATACGATTGTTGGATATTGGTTATTCATGTTATGGATTCGTATTTTCAGATTTGAAAGTTTCATACTTCCCAGGCTCACTTTTTCAACCAACTTTATTCCGTTCACTTATTAGGGCAGCAATCGGATACTTTCAAATCTTATGCTGTAATCAGATAATTTGGATTAATGTCCATCTCAACCGGGTACAACTTATATAATAACTACTTTTTGAATATATTATTGTGACCATTTATTTATTTATCTGCAAAAGGCCCGGACTCAATTGCTTATCAATCAATTGTGTAATACGAATCTGGCTTTTATTTTAATCAAATACTATTTTATCAATTACTTGTATATTAATTTTTTATGAAATTTATCTAAACATTTATTATAATAGACACTCCCCCCTTTTTATTATGAAATAATAAATGGAGGGCGCAAACCCTCCATTTATGAAATTTTTATTTCAAATAGTTATTATAATACACTGATTACCTTAGTAATCACTTGTTTATTTTCAGACATGAGTTGTAGCCTGTAAATTCCGGGGGTTACATTCCCTGGTAAATTAATGGTGGCATTAACCTGCCAGTCATTTATTTGCAGTGGCTGTAATTTTATCTGCGCACCTGTATTACTAATAATGCTAACATCATATTTACCCGATGGCAGGTTATTGAATAATAATTGCAGCTTTTTACCTGATACAGGATTGGGATATACTGTTAGATCATGTTCATTAGTTAATTCATTCACCGTTGAGATATCACTGTAAATCCAGTTGCCGTTTTCATCCAGTGCCTTAACCCGGTAATATAGCTCAGCTGCCGGTACTACCGCATCGCGATGAAAATACTTCATGCTGGTATTGCTGTTTGAAGTTGCCTGAACCCGGTAAACTTCTGAAAAATCTAACCCATTGGATGATCTTTCAACAATATAATTGGTTATTTCATTTTCATTTGCCACGTCCCATTGCAGCATTACATCCCTGTTTTTACGTAAAGTAAGGAATGAAATGAACCTGGTTTTGGGAGGAACCGGTATACTACTTCTGAAAACAAGGCTGAAACGCATTTCTGATGCTGAAGCGGGGTCATTATCTACTGAAAAATTGATATCTGTTGTATCATTCAGCTCAACACGTGTTTCCGTCCTGAGGTAGTTATCCAGCAAATAGCCACGCAGCCAAGATTTGTCAAGATTTTTTAATACCAATTTTATACGGTAATTGTTTTTCGACATATTCCACATCCTGAAATAGGTAGTGTCATTATATTTTATCGTCCGCCTGCGTTCAACAGAGAGGTTATATCCCGACCGGAGGATCCCCAGGTTCATGCCGAAATTACTCAGCTTCCAGGCATCATATATGTCTATATTATTACTGAACGCTTCATTATATTCTGTAAGGTTACCATCCATCAACAATGCATTATTCCCGTCTATTACATACAGGTTTGCACGCATCGATTCCTGTGCAATAATCACATTGGTCAGGGTAAATGAAATAGCCAGAAGGGCCAGGCGTTTCAGACAGGCGGATACTGTCAGTTTGTACAGATTTTTCATAAAATGTTTTTATGCGAATGCTTTTTACATTCACTTGTTTGGATTAAATAAGTTTAAAACGAGGCTAACCAGGTTTAAACTTTGGTATTCTTCCGGGGATAAGTCGGATTTAATTGAATTACCTCTCCCATAACGCAGTATTGTATAAAAAATTGTAACATATGGAAAAGAAAATCTATGCTATTTTTCATAAATAGCGCTCTCCGTAGTAACTAATACATATAAATTAATACGTTTATCAATCTAAAATAAGCAGGGGCACCATATGGTACCCCTGTTATGCCGATTCATGTGCTGACCTGCTATGTAATTACCGTCTATTTAATAATGATAGTCTTATACATCTTTTCTCCGCCAGGTTTTACCAAATTAAGCTGGTAAGTTCCGGAAGGAATGGAATGATCAAATATTACTATTTTTCTGTCGGCTGCACCCATTACTTGTAATGAATTTGTTTGTAATTCCTGTCCTGCCATATTTAATATGCTAATTTTATACATTCCCGGTTCTATGTCATTGAAAGCAAGATTAATTTTCCTATCTGTAACCGGATTGGGGAATATTTCAAACGAACCTGTATTTTTTTCCGGTGCCACTTTCACTATCGGGCTTAATTGCAGCATTCCATTGTAACTGGTTGCTTTGATCCTGTAATAGTTTTCAAACCTGTACGCTCCCAGGTCTATTTGAGTATACATGGCACTGCCACCATTATTCATCGCTGGTTCTACTGTTAATATCCCTTCAAAATTTCTACCGTCAGCGCTTCGTTCGATAGTATACCCTTTTAAACCGGTTTCATTTTCCACTTTCCAGTTTACCGTTGTAGTTTTATCAGTATTCCTGGTTGCTGAAATTCCGGTAATAAATACAGGCACCGGTGCAAGCTTCCTGAATACAATACTGAACCTGTTTACTGCATATGATCCTGGCTCATTGATAATATTGAACATGATCCAGGTTGTATCATCCATATTCAACGGAGTTGACTGGTGCAGGTAATCATCTTCCAGGAATGCGACCAATCCCTGTAAATGCAATCCGTAAGGGACGAATTCAAACATATATTGCTTAACCCTTACCTGTCCGAGGTTTAAATGTATAGTATCTGACTTTACAATTTCTGCCCGGCGTTCAATAGCCAGTATTTTTCCATTATTGTTTAGGCCCAGGTTTTCACCTGCATTATTCAGTTTCATGGCATCCTGTACATCTACTTCATTTGAAAAAGATGCATCGTACTGAACCAGGTTACCGTCCAGCAGCACCTGGTCTGCCCCATTCATAACATACAGGTTTGAACGAAGTTGCTTATACCTGTTCATCACCCGGTTTACATCATTACTTCCGCTCACTTTGCAATTTTCATTAAATGAAACAGTACCTCCGGCAAATGGTGCTGCCACAAAGAAAGCCTGTCCTGATTCTATGTACCTGTTAGTTCCGCTATAACTGCCTCCGCCGGGCGTAACATCAAAACTGCTGCCATTCCATGAAAAGGTCTGGAACCCACCCAACCCATATGGTGAGTTTGCGCCTGCACCTGAAGTGATGGTTAGCTTTGGATCCCACATATAGAAGAAATCAGTTTGAACACCCCCGGATTTGGCAACCTGTGCAAAATCGATTGCCGACGCATACGGGTTACCGATAGATTCAAACCTGCCGGGCATAACATTGGTTACAGGCGGCTGGTCTGCCGGTGTAAACAATTTGCCTTTTGTACGCAAAACAGTTGCTGTAGCGGGCTGGTTAAAGGCAGTTACGCTCCTGTCGCCCCTCACCATTACCATGTAACCCCTCGGGTTGTTAATGGGTGTGGTTTTGGTTGATGCAACCCCGTTATAACCTCCGGTTGCCGAGTTATATATTTTTATTGACGGACCTGGTGCAGTATAAGCATCAAATCCCAATGCTATAGCCCCCGGCAAATTACTCGTAAGCATCGTTCCATATCCGGGATATCTGTTCTGGTTGGCGAATGTAGCTGAATCCTGCCATGCCTCATTGATTGTTTGTATACCTGAAACCGGTACCGACAGGAACTGCCATGCTTTACTATGATTAGGTATGTATCGTTCAACCGTAACATCGCCTTCTATCACCTTACCTGTCATATTTCCAATCCATGCCGTATTTGCTAGCGTAGATTTTAAAGTAAGGAAGTTATTTGTTTTGAAATCTGTGCCGTTTGTACCATAAGTCAATGAGCCATAAATATCCATCACTCCATTCAGTTGCACTTCTGAACTGTTATTGATAATAAGGTGGCCCAACGCATTATTGTGGAAAACATTTGCCGGGATTATTTGCTGGGTGGATCCGTTTAATTCAATCGTTCCGTTATCAGCATACATGTTATTAACTGCAGCGATTGTTCCTCCTACCTGTAATAATGCATTGCTGATGGTAAGGGTTGCCCCAGTTGCCACCTGCAGGTTATTTGAACTGGCGGCAGAACTTATTACCGGGTTATTGGGTGTGCCTGCGGGAATAATCACATTGGTTGCAGGACCAGGTATACCTCCACACCAGTTAGCAGCATTGTTCCAGTCATTGCTGGCTATGCCAAGCCAGGTTCCGGAAGCACTAACGGTTACGGATAAATTACGCACGCCGCTGTTTCCACAGAAGTTGGATGCATATACAGATACGTTTCCGCTATTATTTCCTGCTGTTACAGTAACAGTATTTGTACCCTGTCCTGATATGATGCTCCAGCCGGCCGGAACAGTCCAGGTGTAGGTAGTTGCATTAACAACCGGTGCAACTGAATAAATCAAACCCGGTGTTGATGCACAAATAGCCGTTGAACCGGTAATGGCTGAAGGTGTTGCTGGTGGCGGCTGATTTACAGTTAATGTTTTTGTTGAAGAAACAGGGCTGTTACAACCGGTATTCACCGTATATGTGATATCGGCAGACCCTGTACCGGTTACTGTTACGAACCCGCTTACCGGGTTCACAGTTGCAACCAGTGTATTGCTGCTGCTCCAGGTTCCGCCGGGGTCGCCACTGCTGAAATAAAATGCATTTGAACCAATACATAAAGGTGACGGGCCGGTTACTATCCCTGCACTGGCATTGATGGCTACTGTCAATGGCCTTGCTGAAGAAACCGGGCTGTTACAACCTGTACTAACCGTATATATGATATTCACAGTTCCGGGGCTAACGGCTGTAACAAGTCCGGTAGAAGCATCAACGGTTGCAATCAACACATTGCTCGTACTCCATACACCTCCTGGGTTTCCAGTTGTTGTATAAGTTGATGCGCTGCCCGGGCAAAGCGGTGAAACACCATTTATAGTTCCTGCGTTCGCATTCGCGCTAACCGTTACCGTTGCTGATGCCGGAACAGCATTACAACCGGCCAAGGTATAAGTAATGGTTGCAGTTCCGGGATTGATGGCAGTTACCAGCCCTGTTGCCGGGTTAACGGTGGCTACCAGCGTATTGCTGCTGCTCCAGGTACCTCCGGCATCACCATTACTGCTGTATAAAGCTGTTGAACCAATACATAATGGGGTATTACCGGTAACTGTACCTGAATTTGCATCAGGACTAACCGTAAGTTGTTTAAGAGCTGTTGCCGGGCTGTTACAGCCTGACGTTACCGTATACACGATATTTGTTATACCTGCACTCAACGCAGTAACAAAACCGGTTGACGGATTTACTGAAGCAACAGCCGGATTTGAACTTGTCCAGGTGCCTCCGCTGTTACCTGTGCTGCTGTATGTTGTTGTTGCACCAATACAAAGCGGTGAAGTACCGTTGATGGTTCCGGCTGTAACATCCGGGTTTACCGTAATAGTGAATGTCCTTTGTGTGCCTGAACAGGTTGTAGAGGCGTTTGTATAGGAAGGAGTTACTGTAATGGTTGCTGTTACTGGTATTAATCCTGTATTTATAGCAGTAAATGAAGGAATATTACCACTGCCATTGGCTCCCAGGCCGATTGAAGTATTGTTGTTCGTCCAGTTATACACCGTGCCGGTTACAGATCCCGTAAAATTGATGGCTGAGGTTGACGCATTATTGCATACAACCTGGTTTGCAATTGTATTTACTGTTGGTGAAGGGTTAACGGTTATTGTAAATGTTTTTGGCGTTCCGGTACAGGTTCTTCCGGCATTAGTATATGATGGTGTTACTGTAATAGTAGCTGTAACCGGAACCGTTCCGGCATTAATGGCTGTGAATGAACCTATATTGCCGGTTCCGCTGGCTGCAAGCCCGATAGATGGCGTATTATTTACCCAGTTATACACCGTACCTGGTACAAATCCGCTGAAATTAACGGCTGAAGTAGCCGCATTATTACAAACTACCTGGTTTGATATAGCATTAACCGTTGGCGTGGGATTTATGGTAACAGTAACATATTGAGGTGTTGTGCTGCAAATGAACGCACCGGATGGTGGCCCGGGGTATTCATATACGTTAGGAACCAGGGTGATGGTAGTGGTTACCGGTGCATTGGTTGCGTTCAATGCCGTTAACGGCCCGATGCTTCCGGATGATGTTCTGAAAAAGAAGAATTGTACCCCGCTGGTTGTACCAACCGGGCCGCCGGAAGCAGGAGCAATATAAGCCGGGTTTGCACTCCATGTATACCTTACAGCGGAATTGGAGAAATGCACTGAACTTATCAAAGGAGTGAAAATAGTACCCGGACAAATGGTGGATGATGTGAGTCCGTCATCTACATCAAATGTAAATCCGATACCAGATACCACTTCTATATAAATGGCATTGCTGAAAATGGTACCACACGAACCGATAGCCCGTAAACGGTAATAAGTATTCTGCGTTCCGCCGTTAACTGCAGGAGGTTGATACGTAAGGTTTGTGGCACCGCCGATATTATTCCAGGTTATATTATCCAGGCTGCTTTGCCATTGATAACTGAATGTTCCGTTGCCGCCAGTTGCTGCGGTTCCGGTTAACATAGCCGGTGTTGAAAATATACAAACCGTTTGCGCTTCACTTACAACAGGTGCTACTTGTGTGGCATATACATTTACAATCGCCGTTGCCGAACCGGTACATCCATTACCAGCGGTAGCAGTAATGGCAAATGCTGATGTTTGTGTAATGGCAGTACCATTTACAAATGTTCCGGATATGACACTTCCTGATCCGCTATTAGCCACGCCGGTAAGATTGATGACATTATTCCTTGTCCAGGTATAATTTGTACCGGCTACATTATTAGGGTTATTCAGAGTTACGGTAAATAAAGTATTATTACAGATACTCTGTGTTACCGGTGTGGCTGTTACAACAGGCGAAGGCTCTACCAGCACGGTTGCGGTAACTGGTGTTCCCGGGCAACTGTTTATTACTGGCGTTACCGTGAAAGATACGGTAATGGCTGTATTGGTGGTATTATTTAATGTGCCGGAAATATTCCCGGATCCTGAACCGGGTAAACCTGTTACCGGAACTGTATTATCCCTTATCCAGCTATAGGTTGCACCGGCTGTATTCCCGGTCAGTGAAATCATATTTATAGGTAAGCCGGAACAAATTGACTGGCTATTGGGTGCTGCAACAGCATCTGCAACCGGGTTTACCAAAACGGTTGCAAGAATAGGTGTTCCCGGGCAGCCATCAGCCGTAGGTGTTATGGTGAATGTAACCGTAACTGGTATATTTCCGCTATTGATGAATGTTCCGCTGATATTACCTGTACCACTGTTTCCGATGGATCCGGTAATTGCCGGATTATCTCTCACCCAACTGAATGTTGTTCCGGGTGTTGCACTTGATAACACAACCTGTGTTATGTCAATCCCATTACAAACAGACTGGCTGGCGGGCGTTGCCACTGCCACCGGTGAAGGTTTTACCAAAACAGTTGCGATTGCCGGAATACCCGGGCAACCATTGGCCACCGGCGTAATACTGAAAGTAACGGTTACGGGTAAAGGAGAATTATTTATAAGCGTGCCGCTTATATTTCCAGACCCGCTGTTGGCGATGGTTCCGGTAACGGCCGGGTTGTCCCTTACCCAGTTATAGATAGTTCCTGCTACAGCCGAACTAAACCCGATCGGTATGATACTACTTCCGGTACAAATACTTTGTGAAGAAACAGAAGCCACTGCATCCGGTGTCGGATTAACCAGGACCGTAACTGTAATGGCTGTTCCCGGGCATCCGTTAGCTACAGGTGTTACCGTAAACGTAACCGTTACAGGAACATTTGTACTGTTAACCAGGTTACCAACAATGTTACCGCTTCCGCTGGTTGCTATGCTGCCGGTTATTCCCGGGTTGTCGCGAACCCAATTGAAAGTTGTTCCGCCAACAGAACCTGTAAATTGGATACTTGTAATATTTACACCCGAACAGGCTGCCTGGCTCAAAGGACTGGCAGCTACATCAGGCACCGGATAAACGACAAGGGCAGCATCAGCAGAAATTGACTGCGGACAAACGCCACCGGAACCGCTGATAACCACATTGTAATTGGCAGCAGCATCACCGGCATTAATATTTGTTATGGTAAGCGTAGCCGTATTTACACCGGAAATTCTGCCTCCATCTACTAAGGTTGCTGCACCCCTTCGCCATTGATAACTTAATCCCGCGCCGGTTGCCGTAACGGTGAATGTAGCCGTAGCGCCGGTGCAAAGCATAGCTGTAGCTGGCTGTGCTGTAATTTCAATATCCTGTATAACAGTTAAAACGGCATCATCTGAAGTTACTGGTGAACAAGGTGTTAACCCGCTCACCACAACATGATAAACGCCTGCATCAGCCATGGAAGCCTGGGCAATTGTTAATGTAGGGCCTGTGGCACCGGATATATTTGCATTATTAGTTAATGCCGTTGCGCCTGCATACCATTGATATGTTAATCCGGTTCCCGTTGCAGTAACAGAAAAACTGGCCGGGAAGCTTGAACATACAGTTTGTGAAGCCTGCGGCTGTACGCTGATAGCAACCGGGTCATTAACGGTAACGGTTACAGTTCCGGTAAGGTCACCAGGTATGGAAGCACAGTTAAAATCTGTTAGTGATGCTATACTGTAAGATGTAGTTATGGCCGGTGAAACAGTAATACTGAATGAACTGTTGCCGCTACCCGTTGCCGTTGCTCCGTTGTTCAGGGTTAACGTCCAGTCACCTGTTGCCACCACCGTACCTGTAATGTTTGTACTGCTTCCTTTGCAAATGCTAACATCCGTACTGGTTATTTGAGCTGTGGGCCTTGGAAGAACTGATACAGGCGTTGTGGTATTGCTGCAACCAGTCACCGCATCCGTAAATGTAAATGTTGTGCTTCCCTGCTGCAAACCGGTAACCAGGCCTGTATTGGTCACTGACGCTATAGATGCATTATTGCTTATCCAGGTACCGCCGCTACTGGGAGTCAACTGTAATGTACTTCCGATGCATACTGAAAAGCCTGCACTTACTGCGGGTAACTGGTTTACTGTAACAAAGGAGGTTGTTACCGCCCCGGCAGAACCGCAACTATTGCTTGCCGTTAGTGTATACACACCAGCAGCAGCTATTGTAATATTGTTGATAACCGGGTTTTGCAGGGCAGATGTAAACCCGTCAGGACCAGACCAATCCCAGCTTTCCGCTCCGGTAGCTGAAGCAGTTAACGTAAGGGTAGCATTTTCGCAAACCGCGTTGGGACTTGCCGATGCAATTACAGAAGTTGGTATCCCCTTGATATTTATAGCCGGTGAAACAAATGCCGCATTTCCAGGGCCAACGCCTCCGTCATTATCACCAAACCAGGATATGCCTTCATATACCAGGTCTACACTAATATTATTTGTACCCGGAGCCAATTGAGTTGTATACCCTGCTCCGTCATGGTTTGATGCGGTTAATGGTATAATGTATGTTTGAAAATCACCTGGTGCCACCACTCCGGCATCTGTCCTGATATGGTAATCAGTCCAGTTGGCGCCATTCGTATTCCATTTTATTCCGATATTAATATCCGGACCAGCATCCGTCCAGGTTGCTGTACCTGTATTTTGAACAGTAATAGAGATATTTCTTGTTTCACCCGGGCACCAGTCACCGGCACCGGTATTCACTGAAATAATACTACTCTTGTATGTTAATTGAGTGTACGTAATACTAACCTGACCTACAGCTCCTGCCCCCCCGGTTCTAGTAGAACTGCTGGTACGTAATGCACCTCCTCCACCACCACCAGGTACATTTCCCGGCTGGCCATTTCCCTGTGAACTGAACCTGCCATCACCGCCATCTCCACCTCCTGCAGGTGCATTGGCTCCGGCATTGGTAGTGGCGTTATTTCCATTTGCACCAATCGCAATACCAGCAGATGAACCCCCACCGCCACCATAATCTGTCCCGCTCGTATTACCATTGCGGCCATTACCTCCATTGTTTTTAATAGTACCAAAGCCAGGACCTGCCGCACCTCCGGTGGCACCGGTTTGGGAATTGGTCGCTACACTGTTTCCGCCTTTTGCCATAACCGTGGTTGCAGAACCAAACCAGGTATCCCCACCTGCAGTAGCAGGAGAGCCTGAAGTTCCTCCGGCTCCTACAACAAACGAATATGTATCCCCGGGCGTTACAGCAATTACAGAAGACGAATATGCCCCGCCTCCACCACCGCCGGCTACCCCATTTGACGTCCTGGTACCACCTGCACCACCGCCACCCCAACATCCAACAGTTATAGAATTAACACCGGCTGGTACAGTAAATGTACCGTTGGTATTAAATGTTTGGGTAACCTGCGCACTGGCGTTAACGGAGATAAATAATATGACCGAAAGTAAAAAACGATGCATTATTGTCACGGTTCTCTGCACATATCCTATGCGGAAAAAATGAAGTGCATTACGGGAAGTCTGTAAAGATGTTTTCATATCCTCTAATTAAAAATTCTTTGTAACGGAATAATAATTCGTTCAGGATAAGATCCAGGTGCGGTAAGTATTGTAGTTAATAAAGCTGTACTACGACATTGGAGTAATAAATGGATATTGACTATTGCATATTAGGGTGCAATGACGGAAATTTTAACAGGAAATATGAAATTTATCGGAAATTCTATAGGAGTCGGGAACTTAGTAAAAATACTATGGAATACAAAGTAAATAGATAAAGATGAAAAATCCCAATAAAAACGAGATTAATTGGTTCAATGTTTAATGATAGCTCGTATTAAAACGAGCTTGATTTTACTAATAAGCTTGAAATCAACTATTTATTAAATTGAAGGTAAATAAAATGTTTAAGGATTAGCAGCCCGGTTAATATGGTAAAGGGCCGGTATACTCAATGCATGGAATGTCTGAATCAATAAAGCATGACTGTTGAAAATGGAAAACGGGCAATACCAGGTCATGATTTTTTACTTCCAGTATTTTATAAGGCTTCCTCCACCATTCCCGGAGGCATTTTTCGTCAATTTGAAGATTTGGCTTTTTCCATGTATTCACTTGGAGTACTCCTAATTGTTCTTCCAGTATTAATGCGTACGTACCGGGTGGCACATTAAAAGAAAACATACCCAGGCTGTCGGTTATAAAGCTTGCTACAATGCCAGCGTCTATGCTGTTTACCTTTCCTTTCCGCAAATAAAATTTTTTATCTGGATACGGCACAGGCGTGGCTAAACTTTTTAATACTTCCTGTGGAGGGTTTGCCCCACCACAATATGCAAATGACCTGGTAACTTTTCCGGAAACATGATACTTATGTTGTGCTTTTACCATACTTCCCGGTAAATATTTTTGTTCCTCATGTCTATACATTTCACCTGCTGGTTTCAAATATTGGTTATCAATACGGAAGCCAGTGAGAAAGAAAATGCAGGTAACAATGAATACTTTATTCAATTAAGGATAAATTATATCATGAATGTATGCAAATCTGTTTATAAAGTATACTTTACCCAATTCAACTGCCATATCAAATTCAACTGGTACTATTACCTGTTAATTTTCTCATTCTTTTCCTGGAAACTGCTTTTTCAATTTCCACAGCAAAAAATACCAGTGATGAAACAGCGCCAACTAGAATGAATTCGCTTACTGTCAATGATTGTGTGCGGAATATGGGTTGCAATACCGGAACATACGTTACGGCTAGTTGCAGTGCGAGCGTTAACAGTACAGCGCCCAGCAAAGGTTTATTGGATAATATGCCCATACTGAAAAACGACCGGCTTTCTGACCGGATTGCCAGCACATGCCCCATCTGGCTCAGGCAAAGTACATTGAATGCCATGGTTTGCCAGCGGGGATCATCTATATAGATGCCCCATGCCTGGGTTCCGATGGTAACAGCCCCCATTAATAACCCTACCCACAATACATGGAACCCTAACCCTTTTGCAAAAATACTTTCTTTGGGATGCCGGGGCGGGCGCTGCATGATATCTTTCTCAGCCGGTTCGCTGGAAAGGGCAAGCCCCGGCAACCCGTCTGTTACCAGGTTTATCCATAATATATGTACAGGCAACAATGGAATGGGAAGCCCAACCAGCGGTGCCAGGAAAATGGCCCATATTTCACCGGAATTGGATGTTAGTGTGTACTTGATGAATTTACGGATATTATCAAATATCCTCCTGCCTTCCTTAACTGCTTTTTCAATGGTTGCAAAATTATCATCCAGCAAAATCATATGTGCCGCTTCTTTTGACACATCCGTTCCCGTTATACCCATTGCCACACCAATATCTGCGTTTTTTAAGGCAGGTGCATCATTAACCCCATCACCTGTCATAGCTACAAACTGCCCTTTTTCCTGCAGCGCTTTTACAATATGCAGTTTTTGTTCCGGTGAAACCCGGGCATAAACCCTGATCTGTTTTACACGTTCCAGGAATTCATTCCAGCTTAGGCCGGCAAGTTCTTTCCCGGTAATGACTGAACGATTATTGCCAATGTCACTTCCTTGCAGGATGCCTATTTTCTGGGCGATACTTCTTGCGGTTTCAGGATGGTCGCCGGTGATCATTACTGGCTGTATTCCCGCTGCGTAGCAATCAGAAATAGCTTTGGCAGCTTCCTGCCTGGGTGGATCTATGATACCGGTTATACCAATGATGGTCAATTCATTTTCCAACTCCTCAACAGGCATGGATTCCGTAAAATAATCCACCCAACGGTAAGCGTGTGCCAATACGCGATAACCCTCTCCAGCCATTTGTTCTGTTTGATGCAGCAGCCCCTTTGTAAATATTTCATCCTGTTTCACAGCTCTTTCAAGCAAAGATTCCACTCCTCCTTTTACCAGCAGCAGGTACCTGTTCTCATAACGGTGAAGGGTACTCATTCTTTTCCTGTCGGAATCGAATGGAATTTCGGCAACCCTTACATACGTTTCAGCCAGTTGATTTTTATAATACTGGTTTTGTGATGCGTATTCATATAATGCGAGTTCCGTAGAATCACCAACGGGCTCATTCTTATCATTCTGCTGAACATCATTGCTCAGCGCCATGTTCAGCAGCAACAAGTGGTTAATATTATCGGCTGTGGCCTCATTAACCGGCACAGACTTTTCAACCTTCATCCTGTTTTGGGTGAGTGTTCCGGTTTTATCTGTACAGATATAAGTTACCGAGCCGAGTGTTTCCACGGCAGGCAGTTTGCGGATCAATGCCTGCCGTTTAACCATCCGCTTTGCTCCCATGGCAAGTGCCAGGGTAATAACAGCCGGTAAGGCTTCAGGTATGGCAGCAACCGCAAGAGATATAGTTGTAAGCAATAACCGCAGCGGCTCTTCTCCCCGCAGGTATCCAACCACAAAAACGATGATACATATGATCAGTACAACCAATGATAATTTCTTTCCAAACTCGGCCATTCGCTTTTGCAACGGTGTGCTAATATCACTTCCGGTGAGCAACCTGGCAATTTTACCCATTTCCGTTTCCATGCCTGTTTGAACAACTATACCTGTTGCCCTGCCATTAGCAATGAATGTCCCTTTGAAAGCCATATTTTTCCGGTCACCCAGCGGCAGGTCTTCCCCTTGCAACTCACCTGTATGTTTGGTAACATCGGCCGATTCTCCGGTTAAAGCTGCTTCCTGTGTTTTAAAACTATGCACTTCCAGCAAACGAATGTCGGCAGGCACTATTTGGCCGGCTTCCAGCATCACCCTGTCTCCGGGAACAAGGTACTTTGCCGGTATTGTCTTAATAGAACCATCGCGTAAAACCGTGGCAAAAGGAGCTGCCATGCTCCGTAGCGCTTCAACTGCCTTTTCAGCGCGGTATTCCTGAACAAATCCGATAACCGCATTGATGATAACAATGAGTAAAATGATTACGGTATCGGTTATATCTC
This sequence comes from uncultured Chitinophagaceae bacterium, assembly GCA_937996595.1. Classification (GTDB taxonomy): domain Bacteria; phylum Bacteroidota; class Bacteroidia; order Chitinophagales; family Chitinophagaceae; genus Ferruginibacter. The sequence continues at coordinate 2,585 of CALKVC010000141.1, read as the reverse complement.
CCATTATGCCGGATATCACTGCGGCTATCATCAGCACTATGATCATGAAATCCTGGAACTGCTTGAGGAACTTAATCCAGGCAGGCATTTTTTTATCCCTGCTCAGTTCATTCTCACCATGTGAAATGAGTTTCTCATCTGCATCCACCTGTTTTAAACCCCCGGGTTTTGCACCAAGAATTTCTAAAAGTTCATGCTGATTTAACAAATGCCAGTTCATGTTTTTAATTATTTATTCATGAATAAGTATATGATTAAAGCAATGTAAGGCAATACAATAAAGAATGTTTAGCGGCTTAATACCAGAACTGGTTTAATTCAATGTAAGCAAAAATCCAATTAATCCTTCCCAATTTTAAGTCAAAGTTAAATTAGACTTTTGTTTTAATACTATAACTATTTACAGTTTGTATTTACTGATGCTGAAGTATGTAAATTCATATCTCTGCAACATTCTTTTCAGTAGATTATGCCGGGCAGGAAATAAATAATAACATTTTTTACCACTTTTTCATGTTGCAGTACAAAATAAAAAAGCCTCACAAATTACTGTGAGGCCTCGTGGGAGTTGACGGGGTCGAACCGCCGACCCTCTGCTTGTAAGGCAGATTTTTAATCTTTCTCTTGTTTTCGACCTGTTTGCTTTTCTTATGAATATCAGGTACTTATAAAAATTTTCTTGCTCTTTTTGCTACTTTATTTAGCATTTATTTGTACCTTTAAGGTCACATTTGAGGTCACATCTTTCAAGTGTGTTACAATGATAGAGAACATTTCAGTTACCTTTTTTTTGGACGTTTCACGTCCTAACACTTCAGGCAAATGCCTGCTAAAGTTAAACATCTTTTACAAGCCTTTAGGTTCACCCAAATCTTACAAAAAAAGATATGGCACAAACATACACCTCACCCCAAGTGAGTGGGAAAAATTAAACGGGCAAAAGTTAAAGAATGATGCACTAAAGGATGTTCGTACAGAAATAAACACCCTTCGTACTAAAGCCGAAAAAATCATTGATGATTTAAAACCATTTTCTTTTACTGCTTTTGAAAATGAGTTTTTTAATAAAGAAGCTGCTGCCCACAGTAGCAGCCTGATACATTGGTTTGAAAGATATATTACTACCCTGAAATCAAAAGGGCAAATTGGTAATGCGATAATGTACAACACTACCAAAAACTCAATTAATGGTTTTAGAAAAAACCTATTGCTGCATGATATTACTTCTGTTTTCGTAGCAGATTATGAGCATTACTTAACAGAGCAAGGCAAATCCGCTACTACAGTAAGCATTTATTTAAGACAGCTTAGGGCAATCATTAATCAAGCCATTGATGCAGGTGTATTAGCCCAAGATAAATATCCATTTAGAAAAATGGAACTTGCCTCTGGCAGAAATATCAAAAAAGCATTGCCACAGGAAGACCTAAAAAAATTACTCGATTACAAGCCTGTAAATAAAGATGAAGAAAAAGCATTGGATTTTTGGGTTTTCTCTTATTTGTGCAGTGGTATGAACTTCGCAGACATTATTGAATTGAAGCCTGAAAATATAAAGGGTAATACACTTAGTTTCCGCAGGGTTAAAACCAAAAGAACAAAGAAAAATGATTTGCGTCCTATCACTATTGGTTTGCCTGATGGTGCTAAAATGATTATTGAAAAATGGAAAAATATTAATCCTGATAATCCTTTTTTGTTTCCAATACTTGAAGCAGGTTTATCACCTGTTACTGTAAAACACCGTTGCCAGCGTTTCATAAAATGGGTAAATAAGCGAATGGAAACTATAAGGAAAGATTTAGAGATTCAACATAAGTTAGGCACTTACTCTGCAAGGCATTCCTATGCTACCTTATTAAAACGAAAAAATGTGCCGTTACAAATTATAAAGGAAACAATGGGTCATAGTTCAGAAGCCACAACAGAAAGGTATTTAGATAGCTTTACTGATGATGCAAAAATGGAAGTCGCAAATTTGCTAACGCTTCTTTAATTGATACTTCTTTTAAACAAATTGAACAATGTCAGAAAATAATTTAGAAACCCAGCCAGTAAAAGATAAATGGATACCGCCACCATTAAACATGGAGAATTTTAATGAAGCAGAAAGATGGTGGAGATTTACTCACTTTTTTTTAGAGTATAAAGACGATTGGATTTACCCTTGCTTTGGTATTATACCATTACAGGAAGAAACAGTATTAGCTGCAATGAAGAATGAAGATTTTTACAAATTAGAATTATTCAGCCTTGATTTGGAAGACATGTCCATTCGAGACCAATGGCTAAATAAAATGTCGTGGATGGAAAGTGCGTTTGTGCATTTTTTCAAAGAAGTTTTTGAAATCAAATCTTTTGAACAAGGTTATCATTACAGCTTTGATTTAGGAAGGATAGGTTTGCCTAAACAGAAGTATGATGAAATAATGGCTGTAATAAAATGTTTTGAAAAAAATTATGACCAGATAAAATCACCTCAAAATAACTTAAATAGCGATAGTGTTTTAAAAGTTATTAGTGATGATTTAGAAAAATTGAATTTCAAAACGCAACGATCGGAAACTTATAATGATTAAGATAAA
>CALKVC010000140.1 GCA_937996595.1 uncultured Chitinophagaceae bacterium | reverse complement strand
ACCCAGATGATACCGCTCTGCACCTGCGCTGCCACGCGGTTGGCCCGGCTGATATCCTGTGTCCAGATGGTAGCGGCAAGTCCATACGAACTCGCATTGGCCAGCTGCAGCGCTTCTTCTTCTGTTTTAAATGACTGAAGTGTAACCACCGGGCCGAATATCTCTTCCCGGTTGGTTTTGCAGTTCGGGCCCAGTCCTTCGATAACCGTTGGTTCAATAAAGTATCCATTCTCACAACGGCCCGGAATTTTTTTCGCATTGCCCCCGCACAATATCCTTCCGCCCTCTTCCTTAGCGGTATGTATGCAGTTCATCACCTTATCAAAATGCATGTGGCTTACCAGGGCTCCTTGTTTGGAAGTTTCCTCGAGCGGATCTCCCACGGTCAATGACCGGGTTCGTTCCATGAATTCCTGTTTGAATTTTTCGTAGATGCTTTCTTCCACGAGTATCCGGCTTCCGCAGAGGCATATCTGTCCCTGGTTACTGAAAGAGGAGCGGATGGTTGTTTTCATCATCTTCTCCCAATCGCAATCGGCGAAAATGATGGCCGGGTTCTTTCCGCCCAGTTCCAGCGATAGCTTTTTGAACATTGGAGCCGCGATGGAGGCGATCCGTTCGCCCGCACGGGTACTGCCGGTAAAAGAAATCGCTTTGATCTCGGGATGTTTTACGATGGCTTCGCCGCATGACGGGCCGCTGCCATGAACGATGTTGAGCACGCCATCGGGCAGACCGGCTTCTTTGCAAATGCGGGCCAGCAGGTATGCGGTAACGGGAGTAACTTCAGATGGCTTGGCGATGACACAGTTTCCGGTAGCCAGCGCCGGGGCTATTTTCCAGGTAAACAGGTATAAAGGCAGGTTCCAGGGAGAAATGCAGCCAACGATGCCAACGGGCTGGCGTAAGGTGAAATTAACCATGCTGCCTTCTGCATGATGGCTTTCAGATGCAAAATGCATGAGCCCGGTTGCAAAAAATCGGAAGTTGGCAGCCGCCCGGTATATGTCAACTTTTTTGCTAAGCCAAAGCGGTTTGCCATTGTCATTTGTTTCAGCCAGGGCCAGTGTTTCCATGTGTTCATCAATCAGTTCGGCTATCCTGTTCAGTATGATGAACCTCTTTTCCAAGGCCATACTGCTCCAGCTTTCAAGCGCTTTTTGTGCTGCCAGTACAGCCACTTCAATGTCCTTACTATTGCTGTCGGGTACCTGTCCATACACATCTCCCGTAGCCGGGTTTATATTATCCATATATGCCCCGCTGAGTGGCCCGATAAAATGTCCGCCTATATAATTTTCCAGGTGAAAAGGTATTTCCAGTTGCATGGGATAAAGGTAATCTGAAAACGGAAAACTGCTGCAAATTTTACCTGCGCCGCTTAAAACCTGCCTCATATTCCGCATCCTGTATCTTGTATTCCGCATCTCGTATCCCGCATTTTCTTACCTTAGGGTCTTAAATCAAACATTATGGCTATAGCTGCTCCTTTTAATCTTAAAAAATGGATTGATGAACACCGCGACCTGTTAAAACCCCCGGTTGGTAACCAGTGTGTTTACAAGGATGCCGAAAATTTTATTGTGATGGTGGTTGGCGGTCCCAATTCCCGTAAAGATTATCATTACAATGAGAGTGAAGAGCTGTTTTACCAGGTAGAAGGTAATATTGTTGTTAAGATCATTGATAACGGGGTTCCCCGCGATATAGAAATAAATGAAGGCGACATGTTCCTTTTACCGGCCAAAACGCCGCATTCGCCGCAGCGCGGTCCCAATACCGTTGGTTTGGTTATTGAAAAAGTGCGGGAAACGGAAGAAGACGGGTTTTTGTGGTACTGCGAAAACTGTGGGAATAAATTATATGAAGAGCACCTGCATGTGTCAGATATTGTAAAGCAGTTGCCGCCGGTGATGGAAGGATTTTATGCAGATGAGCATAAGCGTACCTGCAGTAAATGCGGGGCTGTAATGGCGCCCCCAGTGAAGAAGGGTTAGGTGAAAGAATTGGATACTTGAAAGAGATAAATGATGCGGGATACTAGATACAGGATATATGATACTGGATATGGGAGTAATGATTCTGCAACAGCTATATGCACATATAAAAATTCAAATTTGCCATTGCTGAAATTTTTTCATGAAAATTGACATCCACACGCATATCATGCCCGATAAGATGCCCAACTGGGTGCAGCGATTCGGGTATGGCGATTTCATCCACCTGGAACACCGTAACTGTAAGGCCTGCATGATGAAGGGCGATAAGCTGTTCCGTGAAGTGGAGGATAACTGTTTTAATGCCGATGTACGGATTAAGGAGATGGATGAAACAGATGTTACCATACAGGTGCTGTCTACCATCCCTGTCCTGTTCAATTACTGGGCTAAACCAGCAGACTGCCTGGAAACATCCCGGTTCCTCAACGACCATATTGCAGATACCGTGGCAAAGCAGCCGGAAAGGTTCATCGGGCTGGGAACCGTACCCATGCACGATACCGCCCTGGCCATCCGTGAAATGGAACGTTGCCTGCATGAATTGAAGATGCCCGGGCTTGAAATAGGGAGTAATATAAACGGGGTAAACCTGGGCGATGAACGTTTTTTCCCGTTTTATGAAGCGGCAGAGAAAAACGGTTGTGCTTTGTTTGTACATCCCTGGGAAATGATGGGCGAAAACCAGATGCAGAAATACTGGCTGCCCTGGCTGGTGGGCATGCCTGCAGAAACATCAAGGGCCATTTGCTCCATGATCTTCGGAGGAGTGTTTGAAAAGTTTCCGCGGTTAAAAGTGGCATTTGCACACGGGGGCGGTTCTTTTCCATTTACTATTGGCAGAATAGAGCATGGTTTCCACGTTCGGCCCGACCTGGTAGCGGTTGATAACCCGGTAAACCCCAGGGATTATATCGGCAGGTTCTGGATAGACAGCCTGGTGCATGATGCAGATGCACTTCAATATATCATCCGCCTGATGGGCGAAGACAAGATCTGCCTTGGAAGCGATTACCCTTTTCCGTTAGGTGAGCACCACCCGGGCAAACTGATCGGTTCAATGGGTTTCCCTGCAAGCCTCAAAGACAAGCTTAATTATAAGAACGCAATGGAATGGCTGGGCAAGTGACAGTTTAATTGCGTATAATCATCTACGTTATACACCGGTTCCTCCTGGTGTTTATAGCTGTTGTTTCCCTGTATCCCGCATCCGGTATCCTGCATCCCCCAACTTTTATCCTTTCTTTCCGTTAAATATTTGTTAGCACGCAATAATCTGCCCGGTTTTTGCATTTCAGGTAAGTAATCATTTTAAAACCAACTTAAACAGGCACCGCATAGCATAACTGTACATTGGATCCATATTGTTTAACCAAAAACACACCCGATGTCAGTAACAAAGTTTACCATTCCCTCATTTATCTGTGCGGTATTGTTAATTCCATATGAAAGTTTTTCGCAGCAGGCTGTCAAACCCCGTTGGGAAGCGGGTGTTCATGTAGGCGGCTTTATTTACCAGGGCGACCTTACCCCGCATTTTCCCGGATCCATAGAAACCATCATGCCCGGGGCCGGCATCTATGTAACCCGTATCATCAATCCATCCTTTTCAGCCAGGCTGCAATATAATTATGCCAGGCTGGCTGCTGATGAGTCCATATATGCAACGCCCGCATACCGGAAGCAACGAAACTTTTCATTCAATGCTTCCGTGCATGAAATCAGTTTACTTGTACACTGGAATATTTTCAGCAGTAATTATGATGAAAGGAAATTTGAGCCATATTTATTTGCAGGTGCTGCTGCATCAATACTGAATATAAGCAGGGATTACAGCCGTTTTAACCCGGCTTATTTCGGTGAAGTGTCAACGGTGGTTACCGGTTTGGCCGTGGATGCAGTTACAGCACTGCCCCGTGTTATACCGGTGGTGCCGGTGGGTGCCGGTTTGCGGTATAACCTTTCCAGCCGTCTGGCCATCAATGGTGAAGTATCATACCGGTTAATGCGTACCGATTACCTGGACGGTTTCAGTATGTCGGCAGACCCAAACCAGAAAGACCATTATGCCAGTATTACCATTGGCATCGCCTATAAATTTGGCAACAAGGATAAATATGGTTGCCCGGCAGTTCAGTAATTTATTTAATGAGGAGGTCGGGATAGTCGGTAATGATTCCATCAACACCCATTTGTTTCAGTTTTTCTATGGTGGGTTTGTCGTTGACTGTCCATGGAATCACTTTCCTTTTTTGCGCATGCCATCCATCTATTAAATTACTGGTAACTGCGGTATAGTCCGGACTAAGTACATCTGGCATGAAGCCCATGGTTTTTAATTTTTCATCCAGGGTTCCTATATCCTCCGCTTCTATGAGAAGGGAGGTTTTTATAGCCGGATAATGCTGATGTATATATATCAATGTACGTATGTCGAACGACTGTATCACAACCATCTCTTCCATATTCTTTTCACTGATCACCTGCATCAGCAACCTGGCAAATTCAGCCGGTTCGGGGTGAAATAGATTATCGGTGACAGGCATGCATTTTGTTTCAATATTAAAATAGGGAAAGGGCCGCCTGGCCATCATCATATGTTCTTTTATGCTGTCAAATACCGCAGACAATAATGGTTTTGCTGTTTTTATCTTTTGTTGTTGCGGGAAACGGGGATGCGGTTTCATACCGACATCAAATTGCTTCACTTCATCATAATTCATCCGGTAGATATTGAAATCCTTCTCTTCTTTTTCTGTTATAAAGCTTCCATCCGGCTTTGTACTTATTTCATGGTTAAAGAAAGGTTCGTGAGATAATACCACCTGTTTGTCCCTGGTTATTACCACATCCAATTCAAGGGTGGTTACACCAAGGCCTAATGCATATATCATGGCAGGGATGCTGTTTTCCGGCATCAGGCCGCGGCAGCCGCGATGGCCCTGTATATCAAATGTACCATTGATTGCCGTTGCCGGGATGCTGTCTTTTTGTGAGGTCATTTTTTTTGAATGATTACAGGAAACAATGATGCAGGTTGCAAATATCAGTTTGAAGAAAGGGGATTTCATCTGCTAATGTAATGAATGGTTACCGGAAAAGGGGAATGAAGATGAATGAAATAAAATGTTCAGCAGTACATAAAGTCAATATAAAAAAGCCGGGCAATAATAAATACCCGGCTATCATTGAATTTATAAATTTGAGTTGCCTGTTATTGCATCATTTCCTGAATTTTAGTCGGCTCCAGGTTGGCATTCCGCATAGCAATTCCCCTGGCTGCATTGCCGGCAAATTCCATGAAAGCTGCTTTTGATATGATATCATCGCTCACCATTACCGGTACGCCGGCATCGCCGCCTTCACGGATGTTTTGTACCAATGGTATCTGTCCCAGGAACGGAATATCAAATTCATCGGCCAGGTTCTTTCCTCCGTCCTTTCCAAAAATGAAATATTTGTTTTCCGGTAATTCCGCCGGGGTGAAGTAACTCATGTTTTCCACCAGCCCAATCACCGGTACTTTCAATTGTGCCTGTCCGAACATGGCAACTCCTTTTTTGGCATCTGCCAGGGCAACCAGTTGCGGGGTTGTAACTACAATAACTCCGGTAACGGGTACGGTTTGCACCATGGTTAAATGTATATCTCCGGTTCCGGGTGGCATGTCAATGATCAGGTAATCCAGTTCTCCCCAGTCTACTTCTGTTACAAATTGCCTGATGGCGCTGCTAACCATCGGCCCGCGCCAGATCACGGCCTGTTTTTCATCTATCAGCAGGCCGATGCTCATCACTTTTATGCCGTATTTTTCAATGGGAACGATCAGCCCTTTTTCTCCGTCGTCACGCATCATAGGCCTTTCTCCGCGTATACCGAACATGATATGCTGGCTGGGCCCGTAAATATCGGCATCCATCAGCCCCACTTTTGCACCTCCTTCACCAAGGGCAATTGCGAGGTTTGCTGCGATGGTGCTTTTTCCCACACCGCCTTTTCCGCTTACCACAGCAATGATATTTTTTACGCCGGATAAAACGGTTTTTCCATCCATCCGGTTGGTGCTGGTATTGCTGGTAAAGTTCACCGTTACTTCAGCTTCCTTGTTTACCAGTATTTTAATAGCATTGATGCATGCATTTTTTATCATATCCTTCAACGGGCAGGCGGGCGTTGTGAGTACTACAGTAAATGAAACATTTTTTCCGTCTATGGCAATATCTTTTACCATATTCAATGTAACCAGGTCTTTCCCCAGATCGGGTTCCTGCACATTGCCTAGCGCTTTCAGTATATCTTGGTTGGTCATCGTTCAATTATTTGTTAAAAAACCTATTCCTGGTGCAAAATTAACCATTGAAGGGCTTACTTTGTTTAACATTTACCAAATGTTGTTAATTTTAAGGCTGTTATATAGTTATTGACAGCATACAAATTCACGGGAGGAAAACAAAAAGGGGAATGATTTGTAATTACTGCATATCAATTCCTGAGATTTAAACATGAACAGAACATTACGATACATCATCATATTCAGTTTTTTTTTCCCGCTTTCAGCCCATGCCCAGTTTGAAAATTTCAAGGATTCTGTTGTTCAGCTTTTTGGTGTGGTAATGACGGCCGACAGCCTGAAAGGGATTCCATCTGTTAGTATTGTTGTAAAAGGGCAGAACAGGGGAACCATCACCAATGACCAGGGCGTATTCAGTATCGTGGTATTAAAGGGAGATGCGGTAGAATTTACCAGTATCGGTTATAAACCGCAACTGGTAAACATACCCAAAAACCTGCAGGGCAACCAGCACAGTGTTATCCAGTTGATGGTAAATGATACGGTTTACCTGCCGGCAACCATTATTAAACCACGCATCAGCAAAGAGCAATTTGAGAGGGATTTTGTAAATACGAAAATTCCTGATGATGACATCACCATTGCCAGGAACAATAATAACCAGGCTACCAGGAGGCTGTTGATGGCCAGCCTGCCTTCAGACGGAAGGGAAGCATCCAACCAATACCTGCGCCAAAGCGCCAATAAACTGTATTACTCCGGACAAGTAGCGCCGCAAAATATCTTTAACCCCTTTGCCTGGAATGAATTCATCAAGGCATGGAAGCGGGGCGATTTCAAAAAGAAGAAATAAGAGCGCTTTTATTTTACTCCACATCCTGTTGAGTAATTAATTTTTTCAATTCAGTATATTCATTTTCTTTGTAAACAAATTAAAAGAAGATGTCAATTATCCATCAATCCGGTACATATATCCCGGGGCAGCGTATTTTCCTGCTCGGATTCATGGGCACCGGAAAAACGGCCTGGGGAAGAAGGTGGGCGCAACGTTTCCAAATGCCGTTTCTCGACCTGGATGAGCTGATTGAACAGGATGCCGGCAAATCTGTGGTGGATATTTTTGAAAAAGAAGGAGAAGATTTTTTCAGGGTTAAGGAAGCAGAATTATTGAGGAGCAGCTGTGATGCAGACGGGCATTTCATTGCCTGTGGAGGCGGAACGCCCTGTTTTTACGATAATATGCAATGGATGAATGAAAAGGGGTTTACCATTTACCTCTCGGCTAACGCCCCGTTTATACTTAAGAACGTATTGGCGGAAAAAGAGAAAAGGCCCCTCGTTAAAAACATCAATGAAGCAGAATTGCTTTTTTTCATTGAACAGAAGATGAAGGAGCGGGCATCATTTTACCATATGGCAAAACTGGTGCTGGATGCGGAAAATTTGCAGGAAGATTGCCTGGATACCATCATAAGAAATGCCATTTAACAGGATTGTATGCATAAAGGTTTTTTAAGAATTGGAGCTATTGCGGGTATGCTTTCGGTTATGTTGGGCGCATTTGCTGCACACGGTCTTAAAGGAATGATCAGCGATCATGCCATTGCCACATTTGAAACCGGTGTACGTTACCAGTTCTATCATGCGCTGGCCCTGTTGCTTACCGGTATGCTTTACCGGGAATTCAATTCAGGTAAAACACTGGCTGCCGGCCGGTTTTTTTTAGCTGGAATCTTATTATTCAGCGGCTCGCTGTATTTTCTTACCTATTTGCAGGCTACGGTTCAGCCGGGATTGCGCTGGGTTGGTGCTATCACACCTGTTGGCGGCGTATGTTTCATAGGAGGATGGTTAATGCTCTTCCTGGCCTTTTTTGGTAAGAAATGATCCTGGCAGGCATGAAAATTAGTAAGGCCGAAAATGTTGATTTGTAATTTTCAATGGTTAACGGAGCTTACTCTTCGGCATACATTAATCCGTGTTCGATTGCATTCTAAAAAACCGGGTTGATGATAAGGTATGTTGTTTTTTTTCAAACAGGACGTATCGATGCCAAACCTGCATAAATTCGCTGAAGCTGAATACTGTTCATACATTTGTACCGATTTTCATGATTACTTTTTTACCCTGGAAGCGCTTGTTTTAATTAAAGGGATAATGAAAGTAAAGCATGATCAAATTGATTACAATAGTAAAATCACTGTCTGATTTTTATATCTTTGTAAAAGATGGCCAATAAAAAGAAATCGCAACAATCCAACGAGGAACCTGTTAAGCCGGAAAAATTCAAGCAGGAGAAAGAAGTACAGATTGAAGTAAAGCAATTGCTTGCAGACGAGCGTACCCATAAGATAGCCGGCAGCGTGTGCCTCTTGCTGGCATTATTGTTATTTATCGCTTTCACCTCTTATTTATTTACCTGGGATGAAGACCAGGACAAGGTATTCCGTGAAGGGTATCGCTTACTCCTGGGAACAGATACCAAAGTGGCCAACCTGATGGGCACTTTTGGCGCATTCATTTCCCATTTTTTTATCTATAAGGGATTCGGTATCGCTTCATACCTTATATGTACATTATTTTTTGTGGCAGGTGTAAACCTGTTCTTTGGGAAAAAAGTTTTTTCCATTTTCAGGAATATCAAATACCTGGTAATTGGGTTGCCGCTGATAAGTGTTACAGCCGCTGTTATCATGTTCGGAAATGTTTTTCCCTGGGGCGGCGCCGTTGGCGATATGATTCGCGACTGGATGTACCTTACCATCGGCAAAATAGGCACCATCGGCATCATAGGCGTTGCATTCCTGG
>CALKVC010000139.1 GCA_937996595.1 uncultured Chitinophagaceae bacterium | reverse complement strand
TGATTTCCTTTGCAATGATATGGCCATATTTACCGCATCATTAAATTCCGGGAGTAACGGTAACTGTTATTATATTGGCAACAGTACCGAAGCAATATTGGTTGATGCGGGCCTCTCTTGCCGTGAAACTGAAAAACGGATGAAACAACTGGGTTTAACCTTGGATAAAGTGAAAGCCATATTTATTTCGCACGAGCATACCGACCATATCAAAGGAGTAAGCCAGATATCAGCAAAATATGCACTGCCTGTACATATAAGCAGGAAAACACTGCAAAACTGCCCGGTTGGCATTAAGCAGCACCTGATTAGAAACATTACTGATAATGAATCTGTTACAATCGGGCAATTAACAGTTCATCCGTTCAATAAACAGCATGATGCTGCAGATCCGTTCAGTTTTAGGATTACCTGTAATGATATCACGGTGGGCGTATTTACAGATATTGGCTCACCATGCGAAAAGCTGATCAGGAATTTCAGCCGATGCCATGCTGCATACCTGGAAACGAATTACGATGAAGAGATGCTAGAAAAAGGCTATTACCCGGTTCATCTTAAACGAAGAATAAAAGGAGGAAACGGCCACCTTTCCAATATACAGGCGCTTGAACTGTTCTGTAAATACAAACCGGGTTTCATGACACACTTGTTTCCATCTCACCTGTCGAAAGAAAACAATTCACCGGAATTGGTTAGCAGGATGTTTAAGGAATATGCCGGTGAAACACAGGTAGTAGTTGCCTCCCGTTTTGAGTCAACTCCTGTTTTCAGGATCGTTGCAAAAGGGATGCAACCCGGTATGGAAACAGCGAAGCATACAAACAACAGCGCCGCACAATTAAGGCTGTTCTGATTTAACGGACATAAAAAAAACGTTCCGCGTTTACCGCAGAACGTTAGTAACACATGCATCCCAGTTTAAAACTTTCTTTACCTGCTCAGATATTGCCTGGCAACACCGCATAACCACCTTCAACACTAAAAAAATTCCGGATGGATAGTAATATTTTTTTCATAACAAATTGTTTTATGGTTAAGTGAACTGATTATCTGACTTAAACTGATGAGGAAAATTTAATCATGGGTTTATAAAAATTTGTTAAGTAAGCTAACAGAAAATAAAGCGGGAAGATTAATAAGGACAAAATCAAAAAAAATAGCATCCGGGTTCAGGAAACGGCACCGGGCAAAGGAATAGCCCATTGGCCTGTAATTTTTTTTTTCAACAAAAAAAACCAGGAGTGTGAATATCTTATTCCTGTATGAAGTATTCATATGTAACATGCTAATAAAAATAGCCGGGCAGTACTGCCAGCAAGCTTAAAACACTGCAAACAATGATAAACAGGGCATTTCATCAGAAACAGGCATCCCGGCACCCTAATGCGGCTATCTTAAAAAAAATAATTCTCCGAATTCATAAATACGGGAATCATTATCTTTACGGCTGAAAAAAATATTTTTATCAGTGATTTTTTTTTAATCTCTGATTTTTAAATACATTTATCGCATGGAAGCCCATTACAAGACGCTACAAACTATATATAACATAACGAAAGACGATCCGCAACCCGAATCATACAAGTGCAGGCCAAGGGAAATCATTTTAAGGCAGTTCCAGGACTGGACAATCATACAGCAGCACCTTAAATTGCTGGAAGATGAAGAGCTGGTTGTTACCAGCCAGGAAGATACCCTGGTTATTCGTATAACGCAAAAAGGCATTGCTAAGGCAAAGCCAGGATTAAAGGATATTATTAAATAATTTTCCGGCAATATCAAAACCTGCCGAATGACATTATGAAAGTTGCCTGCACATGCAGGCATTTTTTGTGAGCTGAAAATTGTATAAACTACGAGATTAAGATTATCTTCCTAATAATAACAAATTATATTCCTTTTCTTATACTAAAGCAATTCGGGAAACAACTTTGTTTAAACAGGTTGAATGTTTATCGCTGAACTTAAGCGTTTTTTTTACCTGCCCGCCACTCCTGCGGCGTAACGCCGTATTCCTGTTTAAATACCCTGGCAAAATAACCCGGATCGGCATAACCGCAATCGAGTGAAACAGCTCCGATACTGTTGGCCGGGTCAGTAAGTAATTTCATGGCCCTGCCCAACCGTATCATTCTAATAAATTTATTGGGTGAACAGCCGGTAAGTGCATCCAGTTTCCGGTGCAGTTGCGAGTGGCTCATAAACACCTGCTTACACAATTGTTCTACTGTAAAACCGGTATCTGATATATGGGCTTCAACAATCTCTCTTACCTTCTTTACAAACTCATGTTCGGTTTTAATTTCATGGAGCACTTCTTCGCCCACAGCTTCCACCGGTACCTTGTTGTTGCTAACCCCGGCCTTTTTAAGATAATACTGCTGGAGATTTTTCCTGAGTTCCAGTATTTTCTCTATCCTGACCAATAACTCTTCCCGGTTAAATGGCTTCTCCAGGTATACATCCGCTCCCTGTCTCAGTCCTTCTAACTTGCTATCTATACCTGTTTTAGCTGTCAGCATGATGATCGGTATATGGCTGGTATGTTCATTACTCCTCAACTTCCTGCACAATTCAAACCCATCAACAAACGGCATCATTACATCCGTAATGACGAGGTCGGGTATTATTTCCGAAGCTATATCAAACCCTTCTCTTCCATCCTTACCAACGGCCAGGCGGTAATCGGGTAAGCACGACGCGGTATATGCTACCACATCGGCATTGTCTTCCACCAGCAGGATCAACGGGGCTTCCCTGTTATGCTTTTCATCAATAAAATCAAATGCAGCAGCAGGATTAGATTGCAGGTGCATACCATATTCATTTGAATCGTAAACTTCTCCGGTTTTCACTTCCGGCTCCTTCTTCAATGGGATTGATACGGTAAATTCAGTTCCCTTAGCCGTTCCTGATGGTGGACTTTTGACAAATATTTCGCCGCCCATCAACCGCACCAATTCCCTGGTAAGGGCTAGTCCGATTCCAGTGCCGCCAGCCTTGCGGGTATGGCTGTTATCGAGTTGGTGAAACCGGTCGAAAATATGCTGCTGCTGGTCTTCGGGTATACCTATACCCGTATCTTTCACCTTAATAATAAAATTATCCTGATCACCCCCCGGGCCAGATACCCTTTGAACACTGATGTAGATATTTCCTCTTTCGGGTGTGAACTTTAACGCATTGGATAACAGATTTGATATAATCTGACGGATTTTCTCCGGATCATAAGCCATGAACAATGAATCTATTTCCGACAGAAAATGTAACTGTTTCAGCTGGCTTTCTGCAAGGGAATGGAAGGACTCCACGATATACCGTAAAAAATTAATGATATCTGCGTTCACCAGCTGCAGTTGCATTTTTCCCGTTTCAAGTTTCGAAAGGTCCAGCATCTGGTTAACCAGGTTCAACAGGCTCTGTCCATTACGAACAATCATGTCCATACCGTTTTGAAAATGCTCAGCAGGCTTACTGATCACTTGTTGTGCCATACCCAGAATAACGGTAAGCGGTGTACGAAATTCGTGCGTTATGTTGGTATATAGCTCTGTTTTGATTGTATCCAGTTCCCTTACCCGTTTTGCCTCCAGTTGCTCAAAGTTAAGTTGCGATTGCAGCCTGGCTTTGTTTATCCTAAACCTGAAAAAAGCCATGATGGCCAGTACAGCCATCAGCAGGTAAAGCGCATAGGACCACCAGGTACGCCACCAGGGCGGTAACACGGTAATCTGCAATTTATCGATCTTATCGCTCCATATTCCCTGGCTGTTGCTTCCCTGCACCTTAAAAGTATATTTCCCCGGCGGCAGGTGCAGGTAAGTGGCTGTTCGCCGGTTACCGCTTTCAACCCATGTTTTATCGATACCTTCCAGCATATAGCGGTATTTATTCTGTAACGGCGCCGTAAAATCAAGTGATGAAAACTCAAGGGTAAGTATATCCTGCAAATGGTTTAGCACAATGCTCCCGGCATGCTCAATATTTTCCCGTAAAACGCCCGTTTTATCTCCAGCTGAAACAGGGGAGTTATTAATGAGGATATCGGTTAAGTAGGTATTTGGCGTAAAGCCTTTAGAAAGAATATCCCTGGGATCAAAAATATTCATCCCGTTAACACCGCCAAAAGCAAGCAGGCCGTTTTGCAATTTTGCATAAGCGCCGGTATTGAATTCGTCATCCTGCAGGCCGTATGACTTTGAAAAATTCCTGAAAATCCATTGCGTGCTATCCCCGCTTTTATTGGTAAGCAGGCAAAAGATTCCCTTATTGGTACTACCCCATATATTTCCTGCATCATCGGGCAGCATACCATAAACCACATCATCGGGCAACCCGTTTTTTGTTGTAAGGTGAAAAAAATTGCCGTTTATTTTATCAAACCGGTTTAAACCGCCTCCTTTCGTTCCTATCCAGATATACTTGTCCGGTGATGCCGGATCATCTATGAAACAGGAGACATGATTATAATTCAGAGAATTGCGTGAAGCGCTGTTGTTGTAATACCAGTTTAACCGGGTAATATTCGGCGGTGAACCAGAATAGACAATCCTTGCAAAACCTTCCTGCGTGCCAATCCAGCATGTACCGGCTTTGTCTTCATAGAGGGCAGTGCATACCGATTTCGGCATCATGGGTTTAGCAGCATTATTATTGATACTGAAACTGTCAAGTTTGCCGGAAACCGGATCCAGCGTAGTTATCCTGCCCCCCAACCCGCTAAACCATAAAATCCCTTTGCTATCTTCGAACATCGGCTGCTTGGAACCAACTCCGTCATAAAAGTTAATACCGGGAAATGGTACCAGTTTACGGGTAGCGGGTGTGTACTTAAAATACCCGTTTTTATCACACTTTAACCAAAAATCACCGGCTTTTGTAATCATTAAATTATCGATTTCAGGGAGCCCGGTCGTTTTTTTGAATGGGTCTTTTTCTATCAATCCGCCTTTTACCCTCGTCCACCCATATGCGTAATCACCCGTTAATATATCATCAGGGCTGATGGGAATTATCCACCGGATACTATTGCCGGGCAATACATGCGTCTTGAATTTATTTCCGCCAGTATTATATTTACGCAAGCCATAGCCAACTGATCCCGACCACAATAATCCCGATCTGTCGATGATAAAAGGATATACAAGGCGGGTTTTTTCAGGCAATTGCATATTCCATTCCGGAGCTTTACCATTTTCCCATCTGCTTACATCATAAAAATGGATTTCCCTGTGAAACTTATCCCAAAGATCCTTGTTAGGACGGAACATAATATTACCGGCAGGTGATGTAGCCGTATCAAACAATGGATAAGCCATCGTTCCATCATACAAAAAAAGGTTACTGCCGATGATTATGCTTCCATCAGTAGTAAAATAACCACTGTTGCACAGGGCTGCATTTTTCAACGGGGTAAAACTATTCTTCAATGCATCAAACCGGTAAACCGCCCTATCCATACCCCCTATCCACATGATTCCATTCCTGTCTTTACCCATACCATATACCTGTTCATTGTTCGGCAATGTTAAGCGGGTAATTACCGGGGCACTGTTTTTCTCAAAAAAATCTACCGGCAGTGAAACGATATTGAATCCTGCCCCGTCTATCGCGACCAATACCCTGCCATCAGTCATTTCTTCAATTAACCTGATATTATTTCCGGAAAGGCTTGAAGGATCGGAAACCCGGTTAACTACGCGGTGAAATTTCCCGCTTACTTTATCATAAATATTTAAGCCTGCATCTTCGGTTCCCGCCCAGATCCTACCCCTGGAATCTTCAAATAACTTTACGATGGTATTGCTGCTGAGTGTGTTCGCATTGTAAGGATCATTGGTAAATACTTTAAAGCTATAACCATCGTACCGGTTAAGCCCGTTTTTGGTGGCTACCCATATGAACCCTTCCTTGTCCTGCAGGATGTCAAAAACCATTCCCTGTGACAATCCCTGTGCCGTAGTAATAGTTTCATAAGCCGTTGGGTTCTGCACCTGGGCATTTACTACCCAAAAATGCTGACAAATCAGCATGATTACTGCCAGGTTTATAAATAGCTTCTGCATCTGCTATAAAGATAACCGCAAGACTTAACTTTCTTTCTTTATGTTTCAGGAAAATTAAGCCAATATCAAAAAATGACGAATAAATCCTATCGCCGCACAGTTTATCCTGCTTATAGACTAAAAAGTATAATATAATTAAAGAAAACTACTCACATATAAACGGTACATGATAGAACTTTGTGTAAGGTATAAAAATACCTTAACCGGAAAATATTCTTTATTTGTTCTTTAATTACACCCGGGAGAATATTTTTAAAGTTTGATATTAGGTTTTTAAAATGCCCATACTGGTATCTGGATACAAAATGGATTGCAAAACACCGGTATTTAAGCATGAAATGCAAACACTTAATTTGAAGCACATATTTAATACCTGTTAAATTAATAAACGGTTATTAAGTGATTTTGCCAGCTTATATGTTTGACATTTCAATAATATTGAGTACTATTGTGTACTCCAACCTATAATTAAATATCCTGTTGTTAATCTACACCTATGTAACCAGGCATATTTAGATTAAATACACGCTTTTTATTTTTTGTTCTGCTTATCCTTCCCAAGAGAAAATAGTATTGAATTCGTTTTATTACACAAAAACTAACTGTGATGCAATCACTGAACACTACCAGGTATACCCGTATGAATAATCATTCAGGCCGGTACAGTACGAATGCCATTTTTGCTATTTTCCTATTTGTGACGCTCTTTTCAATGGGAATTCCCCGGCATTTGTCTGCCCAGTCAGGCGCTGCCTTCAACTTTGATGGCAGTGATGACTACATAAACGTGAGCCCCATGGTACCGTACAATGCCACAGCCACTACTGTTGAGGCGTGGATCAATACCACCTCAACCAATCTCGAGGAAGAGATTGCAGGATGGGTGGAAACGGTGGCGCAAAAATCAGTGGAATTAAGGGTAGAAAACGGGAAACTGCAATTTGGTGTATGGGACGGTGTGCTTTGGCAAAATGTTACCAGTATTGCTTCAGTTAATACTGGAGTGTGGACGCACGTAGCTGGCGTTAAAAATGGTAATAATCTAAGTATTTATATCAATGGCGTGCTCGATAACAGTGGCTCGATAACCAGCGGGCCGGTTACTCCCAATGAATTCAGTATTGGCTCACTGAACCTGGGCGGAGCGATTTCATTTTATGCGTTTCCAGGTTCCATTGATGAAGTAAGGATTTGGAATGTTGCGAGGTCGGGTACAGAAATCGCTGATTTCCGGAATTGTGAGATAGCAACCACTGCGCCCGGCTTGTTGGCCAATTATCACTTTAACCAGGGTACGGCAGGTGCAAACAATGCTGGTGTAACAACGCTAACCGATGCTACCGGAAATGGTTATGAAGGAACAATTATTAATGCTGCATTAACAGGCAGTACCTCTAACTGGATTACACCAGGTGGCGTCACTTCAGGTAATGCCTGTATATTACCGGGCACCGGTGATTACAGAAGTTTTACATCCGGTAATTGGGATATTGCAGCAACCTGGGAAGTTTTCAATGGTACAATATGGGTATCAGCCAGTTCGGCCCCAACTTTTTCGGATGGCGTAATTACCATTCAAAACGGGCATACAGTAAATATTTTCACGCCTGTAACTGCAGATCAGTTAATAGTTGCTTCCGGAGGTTCTTTATCTATCAGTTCATCCGGCCAGTTGACGTTAAACAATGGAACAGGTACTGATATGAATGTTAGTTCCGGGGGTTCTGCAACAAACAGCGGTATACTGCAAATTGATGGCAGTACGTTACAATTCACTTCGGCCACTTTCACCAATTTTGGCACTTTACAGTTTTCAACAGGCTCAGTGCTAGATTTAGTGAACTCAACCACCAACTTAAATGGCAATACAGCTATTACGGGCGCAGGTACCATCAACTTAAATGGCGGTGCTACCAATCTTCAATTTTTTGTACAGGTGCCATCAGGCATAGTAATTAATTTATCTGAAGGTAATTTACAGGGTAATAATAATATCAGGTTTTTAACAGGATCTACCATGAACTGGAGTGGCGGCCAATTACAGGGGCTTGCCGGAATAATCATCAACAGCGGAGCAGACCTGAATATTAGCAATACCATTTCCATTGGTGGCAATAACCTGATTACCAACAACGGAACCATCACCTGGAATGGAAACAGTATCATTCAATATAATGGTACCAACGGAGGTTCTCAAATACTCAATAATGGCATATTTAACATTGAAAATGCCAATGGCTTTCAAAATACCGGGAACGCCGGAAACGTTTTCTATATAACAAATGATGCTTCGGGTACTATCAACAAAACTAATGGCAACACCATATTTGACGGCAATACCATTCTAGAAAATAACGGTACGCTCAATGTAACTTCAGGCGTACTGACATTAAACTCTGTTTTCAATTTTAATGTGTATGCAGGGCCGGTTACGGTTTCCTCAGGAGCAGAACTTACAGGCACAGCCAATATAAATTTTACCGGCGCCACTTTTACCAACAATGGTTTAGTAAGTATTGGTGAGCTGGCATTTACCGGAACATCGGCGCAAACGCTGGCCGGTAACGGGCAAATACAAACGCTGCGCATCAATAATGCAACCGGACTTACCCTTACAGGCAGTCCGGAAGTTTATTACTTCCTGCATCTGACAAATGGGAAAATAAATACCGGTGCCAATGTGTTGCGCTTCACATCAGCAGATAATAATATAACCGGAGCCGGTAACACTTCCTATATCGTAGGAAATTTTGAACATAGTATTATTAACCCCGGCCCTAAATTATTCCCGATTGGAACCGCAGGCACTTATGCGCCGGTAACGCTGGATCCAAGCTTTACCGGTAGCGGAGCCCTCAGGGCAAGAACCGATGATGGCGACCATCCTGGTATAGCAGCATCGGGAATTAATGCAGGTAAAAGCGTAAACAGAACATGGAGCATCACCAATAATGGCCTTACTTTCTCAGAATGCGACGCAGTATTTAACTGGGATCCTGCAGATGTTGATGGAGGCTCAAACTTCAACAATTTCAGGCTCGCTAAACTGGATGGCACCTGGTCGTTACCGGTAGTACAAGGCACAACCGCAACATCTTTGTCGGTTCTTGACCTCACATCATTCAGTGAATTCCAGGTAGGAGAAGCGATATGCACCGTAAATATCCCGGATGCGAATTTCAAAAATTACCTGTTGGCACAGCCTGCCATCAACACAAACAGCGATTTAGAAATTCAGTGTTCAGAGGCTGCGGCTTTTACCGGAAGCATCTCTGTGAACGGATTGAATATTGCTGACCTTACCGGTATAGAAGCATTTACTGCACTGACTGCTCTTACCTGTTATGACAATCCGCTTACAACCGGATTGAACCTAAGTAGCAATACGCAGCTTGTTTATCTTTTCTGTGCAAATAATAATTTAACCAGCCTGGATCTTAGCAACAACCTGCTGCTGCAAACATTACTATGTGGAAGCAACCCGATAACAAGTCTTAACCTTTCAGCAAATACAGCCATAACGTTCTTTAATAGCCCTGGCATGGCGATTACCAGCCTGGATATGACTGCACAAACCGGATTGACATGGTTCAATGTTAGCAATACCCCTTCACTAACCAGTTTGAATGTTCAAAACGGGAATAACAGCAACCTTACAGATTTTTATGCTAATAGCAATCCATCATTGTATTGCATCCAGGTAGATAACCCGGTATTCATGAATACCAATTTTGGCGGTTTAGTCAATAAAGACGGGCAGTCAACGTACAGCAGTAATTGCGGATGCACGGTAAATATTCCTGATGTAAACTTTAAAAATGCACTATTGGCGATAGCTGCTATAAATACCAACAGCAATGGACAAATTGAATGTTATGAAGCTGCAGCTTATACAGGAGGCATAGATGTTAACGGTCAAAGTATTTCAAACCTGACAGGTATAGAAGCATTTTCAGGAATAACATTATTGCATGTTTACAATAATCAGTTGTCATCGATCAATCTATCTTCTAACACAGCTCTTACCAATTTCAATTGTCAAAACAACCAGTTGACATCATTAAACCTTTCAAGCAATACTCTTCTTACCAATTTAGCCTGTTCAGGAAATCAGTTAGCTTCATTAGATCTTTCTAATAATACTGCAATTACCTCTTTACAGGCAGGGTATAATCCGCTTCTTACCAGTATTAATCTTAACGGATTAACTAGCTTAACTTTTGCTTCTTTAGAGCTTAATCAACTTAGCAGTATAGACTTATCTTCAAACACAAATCTTTCTACATTATTTCTGAATGATAATCAACTTACTTCGCTTGATGTTTCGGCACTGACCAATTTGACGCAACTTACTGCCCAATCAAATGCTCCACTTACTAGCATAAATGTTCAAAACGGAAACAATGCTAACTTAACATCATTCGATGTAAGATTTACCCCATTGCTCAACTGCATACAAGTGGACAATGTTGCCGCTGCAAATGGATATGCTGGTTGGTTAAAAGATGCAGGAGCTACTTACAGTTTAACATGTCCTTTAACAGCACTGGCAGCCGCATTGAATTTTGATGGCATAAACGACCAGGTAGTGATAAACAATGCCGGCATAGACCTTACCAATAAATCTTTTACTGTGGAAATGTGGTTGAAGCGCAACTCTTCAAACACCTATGATGTGGCTTTCTCACAGGGTACTGCAGGAGCAGATAATCAACTCTTGCATATAGGCTTCTCTAACGATAATGAATTCATCTTTAATTTCTTTGGCGGGCCTAATGACCTTGAAATTCCCATTACCAACGATGCCAACTGGCATCATTGGGCATGCACTTTTGATAACACAGCTAAAACAAGGAAGGTATACAGGGATGGCGTGCTGATTGGACAAGCGACAATACCAACAAGCACTTTTACAGGTAATGGAAGTTTTTCTACCATTGGTGTAACCAGCGCTTACCCGGGCGATGAATTTGACGGAAGCATTGATGAATTAAGAATCTGGACCAGAACATTATCTGCAACTGAAGTATTGAATAATTTCAACTGTGAGATATCTTCTCAGCCAGGATTAACCGCTGCATATCATTTCAACCAGGGATTTGAAGGCGCCAGCAATGTTACAGAGAATACATTGATTGATGCAACCGGA
>CALKVC010000138.1 GCA_937996595.1 uncultured Chitinophagaceae bacterium | reverse complement strand
AGCACAAAGAGAGTTAATATTTTTCCCGCTAAGTACGCTAAGGGCGCAAAAAATACAAGGCTCCTCACTTCGTTCGGATTGACATGCTGTTGGAAGGGAAAAAATAAATACAAGATTTCTCGCCCACAGGGCTTTGCGAGCTTCGCTCGAAATAGTTGAGGGGCGTAGATATTTCTTTGCGTTCCCTAGCGTCTTTGTGTCTTTGCGGTTAAGCCTCCGCGGTTAAACCTCTGCGCCCTCTGCGCCTCCGCGGTAACAATAAGTTTAAACTTCGTTTATTTGTTTCCGTTATATTCCGTATTTTCGTTTTATATCCCTGTCTGTTTCCCTTGCTTTAATACTTTCCCGTTTATCATAAGATTTTTTCCCTTTGCCCAACCCGATTTCCAGTTTGGCGTAACCGCTTTCACTGAACATTATTTTTAACGGTATGATGCTGTACCCTTTCTCTTTTATTTTTGATTCCAGTTTACGTAATTCCCTTTTGGTGAGCAGTAATTTCCTTTCCTGCATCGGTTCATGGTTGGTATAGGTTCCAAAAGCATATTCTGATATGTGCAGGTTCTTTACATATAGTTCACCTTTGTTAAAGAGGCAGTAACTGTCATTAAAGCTTGCTTTTCCTGCACGCAACGATTTTATCTCGGTACCCTGCAATACGATACCGGCCGTATACCTCGATTCAAAGTTATATTCATGAAAAGCTTTGCGGTTACTCAGTTCCAACGTAAAAAATTTTTGTAAAGGTATTGCCATTAAACCAATTCAATGCCGGAATGTAAAAACGGGAATGGCCTGCTGCCGGTTTTAGTCATTAAATACCCGTATCACTTTTACGAACCTGGGAGCAAAATAACTGTTCATATCCGATATCATCACCCCTTTGGCATTTCCGGATGCTGAATGGATGAAAAACAACTTTCCGTTCTTATGCTGGCTGATAATACCCATATGGCCTACGATACCGGTTGATGCATCTGACCCTGTAAAGAGTATCAGGTCGCCTTTCCTGGCTTCTTTTAACGGGACTTCTTTACCTGCATTTGTAAATTCAATGGAAGAACGTGGCACTTTAATGCCAAAATGGGTAAAAACGTACGTGATGAACCCAGAGCAATCGAACCCTTTTTCTTTATCGGATGAACCGTATTTATAACGGGTACCAATAAGTGTTTTTGCAAAAGATACCACAGAATCGGCCGGTACATTGCGGGTGTTGATGGAAACAGCTGGTATATGCTTGCTGTTAACCGTTTTTCTTACAGGGGCAGCTTCATTCCTTTGATTGGCTTGGCGCCTGGTACTGCTGCAACTTTGAAATAGAGCAGAGGCTGCAAAAAGCAATGCGGCAAACAGAACCGGGTGAAATAACCGGGCAAACAGACCGGCATTATAGTTGGTTGTGTTGGAAGTATGCATTGGTTTTTTTGATATGGATATCAATATCTTGTTTGAAAATGAAGAACCAACAGTTCCTGTAATCAATAAACTTTTTACAGCAACATACGATGTTAAAGCAGATTAAGTAATCAGTTCTTCAATAACATAAGCAGGGAAGCCATTTTGTCTTTAAGCTCTTTGCGGTGTACGATGAAATCCAGGAAACCGTGTTCAAGCAGGAACTCGCTCCGTTGAAATCCGGGCGGAAGGTCTTTCTTGATAGTTTCCTTAATTACCCTTGGGCCGGCAAAGCCGATGAGTGCGCCTGGTTCGCCACAGATGATATCGCCAAGCATGGCAAATGAAGCCGTGGTACCGCCAAATGTAGGATCGGTGCAAAGAGAGATATAGGGAATACCGGCATCACTCAGTTGGGTGAGTTTTCCGGAAGTTTTGGCCAGTTGCATCAGTGAAAAAGCGCTTTCCATCATACGGGCACCACCGCTTTTATTGATGATCATGAAAGGTATCCGGTGTTTGATGCAATAGTCGCATGCCCTGCTTATCTTTTCGCCCATCACGCTTCCCAGGCTGCCACCAATGAATTCAAAATCCATGCAGGCAACTACCAGGTCAAGTTCATTCACTTTACCATGGGCAACGGTGATGGAATCATGTATGTCTGATTTGGAATAGGTTTCTTCCAGCCTTTTTTTATACGGCTTCAGGTCAACAAACTCCAGGAAATCTTTAGAACGTATATTGGAGAACAGTTCTGTGTAGATGTTATTGTCAAACAAAATTTCAAAATACTCTTCACTGCCAATGCGGTGATGGAATTCGCATTTGGGGCAGACAAACCTGTTTTCTGACAATTCAGAAACAGTGCAGGTGTATTTGCAATTCGGACATTTGGCCCAAAGCCCTTCCGGGGCATCCTTTTTATCTTTGGTGGAAGTTAAGATGCCTTTTTTAATCCTTTTAAACCAACTGGCTTTCTCCTGTTCCGAGGCACTCTCTTCACCCGCAAGATTGGCATCAAAATCTTCTTCTTGTCTCATAATTTGGGTTAATGTGTTCAAGTGATTATGATGTTTTAATCGTTTAAGACGTTTAAGTCATGTAAACAGTTTGAGTCGTTTAAGGGTTTTATCCCCTTAAACGATTCAAACGACATAAACGATGCTCAATTATGCAATCGTAATACTCTTATCCAAATATACATCCTGAATGCAATTCAACAATTCAACGCCGTCTTTCATTGGTTTCTGGAATGCCTTTCTTCCACTAATCAATCCCATACCGCCGGCACGTTTATTAACAACGGCTGTTGTAACGGCTTCAGCCAGGTCGGTAGCGCCTTTGCTTTCCCCTCCGCTGTTTATCAGTCCAACACGGCCCATATAGCAGTTAGCCACCTGGTACCTGGTAAGGTCAATCGGGTGTTCGGTAGTAAGTTTATCGTACACCAGCGGAGATGTTTTACCGTGTTTGGTAGCCAGGTAACCGCCATTATTGGTAGGTAATTTCTGCTTGATGATATCTGCCTGGATGGTAACACCCAGGTGGTTGGCCTGGCCGGTAAAGTCGGCTGCCGTACTGTAATCTACACCTTCAATTTTAAATCCGCTGTTCCTAACATAACACCAGAGCACGGTTGCCATACCCAGTTCATGTGCCAGTTCAAAAGCATCTGCCACTTCCTGTAGCTGGCGGGTGCTTTCGGCACTTCCCCAGTAAACGGTGGCTCCCACTGAAGTAGCACCCATGTTCCAGGCAGATTTTACCTGTCCGAACATTACCTGGTCAAACTTATTGGGATAACTTAAAAACTCGTTATGGTTCAGTTTAACCATCATCGGAATTTTATGGGCATATTTCCTGCTGATGCTTCCCAGCACGCCAAACGTGGAACAAACGGCATTGCAACCTGCTTCAATGGCCAGTTTTACAATATTTTCCGGATCAAAATAGATGGGGTTTGGTGCAAATGAGGCACCGGCACTGTGTTCAATGCCCTGGTCAACAGGTAATATGGAAACATAACCTGATCCGGCCAGCCTGCCGTTATTGAGCATGCCCTGGAGGCTTTTTAAGGTCTGGTTATTGCGATTGCTGCTTATCCAGTTGTCATCAACATGTGTTGGTGAAGGTATGTGTATCTGGTCTTTTGTAATGGTTTTACACTGGTGATTCAGTAAACTGTCGGCATCTTTGCCCAGTAATTCAGTAATTTTTGATGAAGCCATGTTAGTTGGTTTTTTACAAAAATAAGAAAGTGAATGGTTAAAAAATCAGGTTTTTGTTATTTGGATACGGGATACAAGATACAGGATACAGATTACTGGATTCCCAAAATGAAAAGCATTATAGCTGATATATTTCAGCTAAATATTGATTCATCTCGTTATTCCTCATATTTTACCTATTATAAATCTCAAATCTCAGATCATAAATCATACATCATACATCATACATCATACATTTCTCCTCATCAATTCAAAATAATCCGCTGCTTCCAGCAGCCGGCTGCCATACCAGCTAAACATTTCACCATCTACCAGTAGTATCCGTATATCCGGTAAGTATTGTTGTAGTTCATCAGCATGTTTCTGCGAAAAAGGGTAGGGTTCAGATGATAATAACAATAATTTGCACCCAAGCGCTTTTATTTCTTCAATGCTGGTTTCCGGGTATCGCCGATGGTTTTTGAAAACATTACTAAATCCGGCTTTTTCCATCATATCACTGATGAAACTATCACCTCCTGCAGTCATAATTGGATTATTCCAAATTAGATAAGTTGTTGATATTGAGTATTTAATTGAATTTATTTGATATAAATTATCAAATTTTGTTTTGATGAGCCCGTTCAATCTTCCGGCCTCTTTTTCTTTTCCGGTTAAGCTGCCTATGTCTGAAATCATGCTAAAACTATCTTCCAGGTTTTCTACATCAGTTATCCAGACAGGAAAATCCTCAGCCAGTTTTTCTACCTGTTCTTTTACATTTTCTTCCTTGTTGGCAATAATGAGGTCGGGTTCTAACTGTGCTATTTTTTCCAGGTCCAGCGCTTTGGTTCCGCCTATCCTGGTTTTGGTATTGAACCATGAAGCCGGGTGAACGCAAAATTTAGTGATGCCGATGGTTTGATCTTCCAGGCCCAGCCAATGCAACAGTTCTGTCTGTGAAGGAACAAGCGAAATGATCTTTTTGGGTTGGCTGGCCAGTTGAGCCGGACTGGTAAGTATCATTGTATAAAAGTAGGAAATACCAAAAACAAAAAAGCCTCCACAGGAATTCGTCATCGCAAATAACTGTGGAAGCCTATTTTTTAACCAACTGTTTCTTTGGGTTGGTTTTTCAGGACGGACTTTACTATAATAGTAAAAATAAGTTTATCCTGGTTTCAGTTGTCGCTCGTTTTTCCGCCATCATCGCCGTTAGGCATAGGCTTTAGGATATTGGATACTTCTTGGTTTTTGCCATCATCGCTTGTTACAGCATAGGCAGGATATTGGTCTTTCCGGTTTTTCGTTGCTATCATCGCTTTCTACGGCATAAGCAGGATATTGGTCTTGGTTTTCTTTGTCGGATCTTCGGTTTTCAATTGGATATATCAGATCTTAAAACGAATGAACTATTTAAAAAAAGTAGAAGTTGACTGATATTGGATTCGGTTTTTTCCCCTTTCGGGTTTCTGGATATTGGATAAACGCTGTTGGTTTAATCTGGATTTTTGGATAATGATTGATATTTAATTCCTATCAATCAACTTCTGGTACAAAGATGCGGCAGATTTAGCTGGTATACAAGAGCGTTATTGCTCTATTTTAAAGCTGATGTAATTACGCCGGGCATCGTATATCAACATTTTTTGCATTGGATGTATACGATGCTGCCAATCGTAATTTTACGAATCCTTTCCTGGCAGTTTCAATACAAACCGGGCATCATATTGACTGTAATGCAGGCTGGTACAGCATTGGCAAGAAACGTAATTCTGCTGTATTAGAAATGTAGTGTCAGAGGCAGCAAACAAAATATGTCAAAATATATTAATGTGTGGCGTATTTTTAGAATCAGGGGAATCAGGCCGTATTATTAATTCATGCCCTGAAAATGATCAAGCAAACCTGGGTTAGTTATGATAAAACGAACATATCCGGGTGCTCCATCTTATAAACGATACACTATTTTTATTTT
Organism: uncultured Chitinophagaceae bacterium; assembly: GCA_937996595.1. Lineage (GTDB taxonomy): Bacteria > Bacteroidota > Bacteroidia > Chitinophagales > Chitinophagaceae > Ferruginibacter. Next base: position 16,701 of record CALKVC010000138.1, on the reverse strand, counting down.
TCTATAAAGCAAACCTGAAAAGTCCGGAGGCTTCCCAGGTATTGTTTTCAATAAAAAACTTCCACTATTATTTTGATTGATCAAAAAGTAGTGGAAGTCAGTTTTTTTCAACCAACTTTTGCTTCGTTGGTTTTTCAGGATGGGTTCTTACTCTTTGAGGGTTACTTTATTTATATAAGTAACAAATAAGTTATCCTGGTTTCAGTGGTCTTTTCTGTCAAGGCTGTATTTGGCAGCATTGATGTTGGGATAATGGATTCAATTCGTTTTCTTAGGACAGGGTTCTGGTTTTTCGTCGCTTTCCGCCTGTTACAGCTTAAGCAGGATATTGGTACTGGTTTTGCCATCATCGCTTGTTACAGCATAGGCGGGATATTGGTTTTGGTTCTCATAGCTACCGGATCTTCGGTCTTCAATTGGATATATAGGATCTTAAAGCGTATGTTCAATTTAAAAAAAGTAGAAGTTGACTGATACTGGATTCGGTTTTTCCCTTTCGGGTTTCTGGATATTGGATAAACGCTGTTGGTTTATTCTGGATTTTTGGATAATGATTGATATTTAATTCCTATCAATCAACTTCTGGTACAAAGATGCGGCAGAATTAATTGTTATACAAGCGCATTACTGCCCATTTTTCGTATTGATGATATTACAGCATACATCGTATATCAACCGGAAATTGAAACGGGATGTTACGAAACGGAAACGCGTAAAAATACGAATGCCTTCAAGTGAATTTAGAATGGTTAAATGGGTAAAAGAATCGCTGCAATACAGTATCCATAAGTGTTTGGTGAAAATAGTAAATAAACGATCCGGTATTAGCCCGGCCCGTTGAGTTATGTTTTAATCAAGCCGTTTTGGCAATAATCCATTTTTTGACAGCATTCATCCGCCAGGTTAGTGGTTGAGCAATACAAATATTTTAATGGATATAAATAATTACTGAACAGGTTTTTTAATGTATGATGGCAGGGTAACCCGTTCAAAAAGGATTACCTGTTTTAGATGTTACTGGTAAACGTTTCAACATAAAGTAATTCCTGTTTTATTAAGCTCTTTGTATTAATATGTCTCTACTCCCGAATACAACCTTTACATAATTATTCCAGGCTAATTAATGTGAGTTAGGGGCAAAAAAAAACTTCCACAATATTGTACGTTAGGCAACAGTTGTGGAAGTTTAATGATGTAACCAACAATTTCTTGCCGGTACTTTCAGGATCTTACTTACTTTCTGAGGGGGCCTCTGTATAGTAAAATAATATTATCCTGGTTTCAGCGGTCTTTCGCCATCTTCGCTTTTTACAGCATAGGCTTTAGGATATTGGATTCAACTGGTTTTTGCCATCATCGCTTTTTACGGCATAGGCAGGATATTGGTCTTTCGGTTTTTCGTTGCCATCATCGCTTGTTACAGCATAGGCAGGATATTGAAATTCATAAGCAGGATCTCTTGGTTTTCATAAGGATAAATAAGATCTATTGCGAATGTTATTTTTAAAAATTAGAAGTTGACTGATATTGGATAATCCGGTTTTTCTTAATTGGATATTGGTAAACTATGTTTGGTTTTATCAGGATCTTTGGACATGATTGATATCTAATTCCTATCAATCAACTTCTGGTACAAAGATGCGGCGAAATAAACGGCTGTACAAGAGCAGTTTTGCCTCTTTTTCAGGTTGACATAATTACCCTGAATGCTTGAAAAATATCGTAAAACCTGTTGTGGATATACGAATAAACGGTAAGTAATTTTACGATTCAGGGAACATCTTTTTGAGCCAAAAAATAAGGGCTGCATCCTTTTAAATGCAACCCTGTATTGATTTATATCGATATCGTAGATTAACGTGCCTTTCTATTTGGTTAGGCTTTGAATGATGTCGTATTTGGTTACAATATGAAAAATCCCGCTCTCATCCTTGCTTAAAACCGCACCGTTTTCTTTAGTGATATAGGTACTTAAACGCTCAACAGGCGTATCAAATGCCACAACCGGGTACGCTTTTTCCATCACCTCTTTAACCTGGTGTCCTTTTATATCGGGGTTATTGAGTATCTTATTAAATAAGCCGTTTTCAGAAATGGCTCCGATATTCTCTTCACCGTTGAACACAGGTATATTTTCAATATCATATTGTTTCATCATTTCTATGGCTTCGCTAACGGTTTGTTCCGGGCTGATGGTGATGGTGCGCTGCCTTCCGCGGCCACTGATGAGGTCCTTAAATGTTTTTACATCCAGGAAACCCCTTTCAAGCATCCACTCGTCGTTGTACACTTTTCCTACATACCGGCTGCCATGGTCGTGGAAAATACAAACCACCACATCATCTTTTTTCAGTTGATCCTTAAACTGGAAAACGCCCTGTAAGCAGCTTCCGGCACTGTACCCGCAAAACATGCCTTCTTCCTTGGCAATACGCCTCGCCATTACAGCGCCATCCTTGTCTGTAACTTTTGTAAAAGCATCTATATATTGCATATCGTAGTTCTGGGGTACAAAATCTTCCCCAAAACCCTCACTGATATACGGATACACTTCTTTCTGGTCGAGTTCACCTGTTTCAAAATATTTCTTTAACAGTGATCCATAGCTGTCGATGGCCCACACTTTTATATTCGGGTTCTTTTCTTTCAGGTATTTGCCGGTGCCGATGATGGTGCCGCCGGTTCCGGTTGCAACAACGAGGTGGGTAACTTTTCCTTCCGTCTGTTCCCATATTTCAGGTCCGGTTTGTTCGTAATGCGCCTGCCTGTTGGCCAGGTTATCGTACTGGTTCACATACCAGGAGTTGGGTACTTCTGTTGCCAGCCTCTTGCTAACAGAATAGTAGGAGCGGGGGTCTTCGGGTTCCACATTGGTAGGGCATACAATCACTTCAGCGCCTACTGCCTTCAGGATATCTGCTTTTTCTTTTGATTGCTTATCGGTGGTGGTGAAAATACATTTGTACCCTTTAACACAAGCTGCCAGAGCCAGGCCCATGCCGGTATTGCCGCTGGTACCTTCAATGATGGTGCCGCCGGGTTTTATCTTGCCTTCCTGTTCAGCCACTTCCAGCATCTTCAGGGCCATCCTGTCTTTGATAGAGTTGCCGGGGTTAAAGTATTCCACTTTTGCCAGCACGGTACAGGGCAGGTCTTTGGTTATCTTGTTCAGTTTAATCAGCGGGGTATTGCCAATCGTTTCAAGGATGCTGTTTAGCCACATATCGTTAACATTTTGCGGCAAAGGTAATGAGATATATAGTATTTATGATGTATGATCTGAGATCGGTGATTTATGATGTGAGATGTATGATGTATGATCTGAGATTTTGGGATTTGGGAGGTTCAGCAAGCAATTATATCCTAAAAGCAAAAACCTGTTTTAATTTGAATGTTATTTATACTGAATGCCAAATCCTGCAGCCAATTCCAAACATTTGATTTAATTTACAACAATGTCCAGATTTCAGTTTTTCCTCCTTTTTATATTCCCCTTTCAGCTAATCGCTCAGCCTTTTACGGCAAAAGAGGTAAAAGCCTGGAAATCGCAGGCAAAACAGGTGGATATTATTCGTGATAACTGGGGTATTCCGCATATTTACGGACAAACAGATGCAGATGCCGTTTTTGGGTTAATGTATGCCCAGTGCGAAGATGATTTTAAGCGGGTGGAGATGAATTATATTGAAAAACTGGGCAGGCTGTCTGAAATAAACGGTAACAAAGACCTCTATAACGACCTGATGATGCGGATACTGATAGATTCGGCATCGGCAAAGGCTGATTTTGCCAATGCGCCTTACTGGCTTCAGCAGTTGTTATATGCTTTTGCAAATGGTATAAATTATTACCTGTACACACATCCCGAAGTAAAACCCGCCCTGCTGCAACGCTTTGAACCCTGGTTTCCGTTGTTATGGACGGATGGCAGCATTGGTGCCATCAATACATCCGGTATTACAGCAAAAGAGCTTGAATATTTTTATGCAGGAAATGACCTTGGGTACCTGCCCGACAAAACAACACAACCGCTGCAAGCAACCGGTTCAAACGGCTTTGCCATTGCAGCTTCCAAATCGGAAACGGGCAATGCTATGTTATACATAAATCCCCATGTAAGTTTTTATTTCAGGCCCGAAGTGCATATGGTAAGCGAAGAAGGATTAAATACATATGGGGCGGTTACCTGGGGACAATTTTTTATTTACCAGGGTTTCAATGAATTCTGCGGATGGATGCATACATCCGGTGATACAGATGTGGCAGACCTGTATGAAGAAAAAATAAAAATATCGGGTGCTGGTTATGTGTATGAATACGATAATGAGGAAAGGGAAGTAAAGGAACGGGCTATACAGGTTTATTACAAAGCCGGTTCCAATTTGGAAAACCGACAATTCACGGTATATGAAACACATCATGGCCCGGTGATGGCTAAACGAAAAGACAAATGGATAAGCCTTGCTTCTGTTAACCGTAACATGAATGGATTGATCCAAAGCTGGCAGCGCACCAAAGCAACCGGTTTTGATGCGTATAAAAAAGTGATGGCGCTTGTTGCCAATGCCAGCAACAATACGGTTTATGCCGATGCTGCCGGCAATATCGCATACTGGCACGGTAATTTTATTCCAAAACGAAACCCCGGCTTCAATTGGTTGAAACCGGTAGATGGCACTACAACGGCTACTGACTGGATGGGGTTACACAGTGTTGATGAAAGCATTCACCTGTATAACCCATCAAACGGGTGGCTGCAAAACTGCAATTCAACACCGTTTACGTCGGCAGGAACTAACAGTCCCGATAAAACGAAATACCCTGCCTATATGTCACCCGGACTGGAAAATTTTCGTGGTATCAATGCCGTGAAGGTTTTGCAGAAAGAGCAAGCCTTTAATATAGATAAACTGATAGCTGCCGGGTATGATACCTATTTGGCCGGTTTTGAACAGATACGAAAGGCTTTGATAAAAACTTACAGAAGTGATTCTGGCAGGTTGTATGCTTCCCTTGCCGAACCGGTAGCTGTAATGGAAGCATGGGACCTGTATGCAAATGAACATTCCGTGGCAACCACACTTGCCATAGAATGGGGCGATCAGTTAAAACCGTTGCTCAACGCCGTGAATAATGAACCCTGGAAGGGATATATAGGAACGGTAAATACATTTGCTGCAACTGCTAGCCAAAAACAATTGCTGGAAACGTTTGAAGCGGCCATTAATAAACTCATAAAAAACCATGGCACCTGGCAGGTTCCCTGGGGAGAAATAAACCGGTATCAGCGTTTGAGCGGCCAGGTTACCCAACAGTTTGACGATGCTAAACCGAGCCTGCCGGTAGGTTTTGCGGGTGCCGAATGGGGCATGCTCCCTTCTTTTACATCGAACTATTTTCCAGGTACAAAAAAACGATATGGTGTGTATGGCAATAGTTTTGTATGTGCTGTTGAATTTGGAAAAAAGATAAAGGCAAAATCTTTGCTGGCAGGTGGTGAAAGCGGTAACCCGGCCTCCCCGCATTTTAATGACCAGGCACTCATGTACAGCAAAGGGAACTTTAAAGACGTGTTGTTTTATAAACAGGATATAATGAAGCATGCGGTGCGTAAATATCATCCTGGTGAATAAGATTTAAGATTTGATGTTTGAAGTTTGAGGTTTGATAAATAAATCTCAGATCATAAATCATACATCATACATCATAAATCATACATCATAAATCATACATCATAAATCATCATTTCACTTTTTCAATTAAAAAAATAATTACATTCGTATCCAGTCTTGCTATAACTAATTTCAAAAAACCAGTTATATGTCAAGAAGATTTGCGCTCATCACTTTTTCCTTTTTAATACTTATCATTTTTCTGTGCCTGTTGTTTCCCAGTATTCCGGGCAACTTTCATGCAGAAAATATAAATAGTGCCGATACAGCCTGGATGCTGGCTTCCACTGCATTGGTATTGATCATGACACCCGGGCTTGCTTTTTTTTATGGCGGTATGGTCAATAAGAAGAATGTACTTAGTACGATGCTGCAAAGCTTTATCAGCATGGCCGTTATCAGTATCATCTGGGTTGTTTTTGGTTTCAGCCTGGCATTCGGCGATTCATTTTTTGGCGTAATCGGGAACCCGGCAACATTTTTCCTGATGAAGGATGTGATTGACGGCCCTGCCTGGAAATTGGCACCTACGATTCCTTTTATCCTGTTCGCTTTTTACCAGCTTAAGTTTGCCATCATAACACCGGCCTTAATTACAGGTGCTTTTGCAGAAAGGATGAAGTTTACTTCCTATATCGTTTTTATAATGCTTTTTTGCATCTTTATTTACTGTCCGCTCGCGCATGCTACCTGGCACCCGGAAGGGGTGCTTGCAAGATTTGGCGTTCTCGATTTTGCCGGAGGAACCGTGGTTCACATGAGTGCCGGATGGGCAGCGTTAGCCAGCGCATTATACCTCAAAAAAAGAAATGAACCGGCTCACAACCCGGCCAGGATAACGTATGTATTATTGGGAACCGGCCTGTTGTGGTTTGGGTGGTTTGGCTTTAATGCAGGTTCAGCCTTTCATGCCGACACACTGGCTGCTATTGCTATTGCTACCACTTCTACCGCATCTGCCGCCGCTGCATTTACCTGGATCATTTTTGATGTGGTTAGGGGAAGGAAGCCAGGAGCTATGGGAACCTGTATCGGTGCGGTAGTTGGGTTGGTGGCCATTACACCTGCTGCAGGTTTTATTACAATCCCTCAATCATTCATCGTTGGTGTATTAAGCAGTGTGGTGAGCAACCTGATGGTTGAATGGAGGTCTAAAACTTCCATAGATGACACACTGGATGTTTTCCCCTGTCATGGTGTTGGCGGCATGATGGGCATGATTTTAACAGGTGTTTTTGCCAGCAGCCGTGTAAACAGTGCAGTAGTGCATAACGGGTTGATTTATGGTGAAACAAAACTGTTTCTTGTTCATCTTTTAGGCATGCTGGCCGTTTCCGTTTTTGTTTTTTTCGGCACGTTACTGCTGCTGAAAATTACTAACCTCGTTATCCCGCTCCGGGTGTCGGAAGAGGAGGAACGTACCGGGCTCGATTGGAGCCTGCACGAAGAAAAGTTGTAAACCTCCATATTTTTGATGACTGGTACAGGATTCCGGTTTTTGCATGTTTAACTTTGGCAAAATCTGCAATAATGAGCCTGTAAGGCCATTATTATTAGTAAGCTAAACACACCGGCCATGATAAAGAAATACCTGTTACTGCCTCTTACTGTATTTATTTTTTCATGCAGGCAATCGCCGCAGGCAGATACGTATAGTAGCCTGAACCAAATAGCTGAGCAGTATGTGCGGCTGGGCCTTACAGTAGGGATTTATGATCCCGATTTTGTGGATGCATATTACGGTCCGGATTCATTAAAACCGAAGGTTCCCGCATCTGTTGTATTTCCAAAAGATAGTTTGCTCAGGGCTGCTGATAGCCTGATCATTAGCCTGCAGCCCTTTTTGAAAGCAGGCCTGCAGGACAGCAATGCTACCCGTGCAGGATGGATACATGACCAACTGATAGCATGCAAAAGGCGGATCAGGATTTTTGCCGGGGAAACAGCAGGTTTTGATGAGGAATCGAAAGACCTTTTTGGTGTAGTGGCACCTGCATATGATGAAAACTATTTTAAAACTATTGTTTCAAAGCTTGACAGCACGTTGCCGGGAAAAGGGAGCATTGAAGACCGATTCCAACAGATGGCGCAACGGTTTATCATTCCGGCACACAAACTGGATACCGTGTTTAAAACCGCCATTGCAGAATCACGTAAACGGACACTCGCTTTTTATAAATTACCCGAAACAGAAAGTTTTACACTGGAATTTGTAAAAGATAAATCCTGGAGCGGTTACAACTGGTATAAAGGAAATTACAACAGCCTCATACAGATCAATACAGATATTAGCATATTCATCGAAAGGGCCATTGATGTGGCTTCGCATGAAAGTTACCCCGGCCACCATGTATATAACATGCTGTTGGAAAAGCACCTGTACCATGATAAAGGATATGTTGAAATATCACTGTATCCGCTTTTCAGCCCGCAATCGCTTATAGCCGAAGGAAGCGCCAACTATGGCATCGAGATGGCATTTCCCGGTAAGGAAAAGAATAAGCTGGCAAAAGAAATACTGCTGCCTTTGGCGGGATTGGATACAACAGGCCTTGATTCATATTTTGAAGCATTGCAGTTGAAAGGGCAGCTTAATTTCGTACGCAATGAAGTGGCAAGGGGACTAATCAATAAAACCATGGATGAAAAGGAAGCCATGCGCTGGCTGATGGAATACGGTCTGACGAATGTAGAAACAGCCCGCAAATCACTGAGCTTTATAAACAAGTACAGAAGTTATGTAATCAATTATAATTATGGAAAGCAACTGGTTAAGGAATATATTGAATCAGGCAATACAACAGCCGGTACAGAAATCGGTAAATGGAAACTGTTCGGGCAATTGCTGAGTTCACAGGTAAGGGTGGGGGAACTTCAAAAAAAATCTTAAATCTTACATCTCACATCATACATCATACATCATACATCATACATCTCAAATCTTACATCTATCAAAATATTCACTACATTCATACCCCGAACAACTTCCGGCACCGCAAGCCAAAATAACCAATGATATAAAACAGCACCGCTATGCTGCATGCAAACATTTACGCCTGTTAAACCCGGTGAAAGGGAATCCTTTATGGATGTATTGCGTGGCTTTGCCATCCTGGGTATCTTCATCGCCAACCTGAATGCATTTGCCTGGTCATCATTTGCTGAACCCGGCTCAACCAGCAGCATGAAAATCCCCGGTTGGGATGATAAAATGCTCTTCCTGCATCACCTGTTCATTGAAGGTAAATTTTACTCCATATTCAGTTTCCTGTTTGGTTGGGGAATTGCTTTGCAGCTGATGAACCTGGAAGCGAAAGGCATGGCTCCGGCTCCATTCATCAGGAGGCGGCTGATGTTCATGCTCCTGTTTGGAGCCTGTCACCTGCTGTTGTGGCCCGGCGATATAGTTTTCCTGTATGCCATGCTTGGATTTGTTTTGCTGCCCTTTCGCCGTTTTTCCAACAAAAACTTACTCATTTGCGGTATAGCATTTTTCTTATTACCCATCCTGTTATATTGGTTAAAAATGAAATTCCCCGTGCTGAATGCACCGGCTGAATTTATGTATAAGACCGGAGAAAAGGTTGATTTTAGCCTGACAGGCATAAACAGCGAGGAATCATTCCGTGCCTATATTAAGAATGCCAACTGGTTTGATATATTGAAAGGTGATATAGGCGGTTTCTTTTTCAGGTATGGCGACCTATTCTTTCAGAGCAGGTTTTCAAAAGTGTTAGGAGTGATGCTTATCGGGATGGCAGCAGGGCGCAGTGGTTTTTACAAAAACATCGATCAGCATAAAAAAGTACTCTATTACATAATAGCTTTTGGAATCATCGTTGCAATACCCGCTAATTACTTTTTGGCGGTTTATATGGAGAATAATGACGGCGCATATTACAGGCTGACCAATGAGGGGTTATACCGCACCATTACTTATGCAGTTGGGGTTGTTCCGCTGGCTGCCGCCTATGTAGCACTGTTTATGCTGGCATTTAAAAACGCAGCATGTAATAAGGTAATGATGAAGGTTGCCCCGGTAGGTAAAATGGCATTTAGTAATTACATTATGCACACGCTGATAGGAAATTTTGTGTTCCTGAATGCAGGCCTTGGTTTAATGGGAAAAGTGGGCCCGGTTTATTATACCGCATTTGCTTTCATCATATTTATTTTCCAGGTAATTATAAGTACAGCCTGGCTGCGTTATTTTAATTTCGGTCCTGTTGAATGGGCCTGGAGAAGCGCCACATACGGACAGTGGCAAAAAATGGTAAAAGAAAAACAGTAAGCCGTTACCGGCAAAATTTATATGCCTTCGTGCTCATGTAGTATATTCTCTATAATTATTCTCTTTAGGTAACTACATACAGCGCCCCGCTGTACAGCTATATTTGCATCATTAAAATTCAAATACCGGGAAAAACGATTATAAAGTCCAGGATCCGTTGCTAACCTGACCTAAACACAGTAAAGTTTGATGTAAATGCCTCCTTAGGGAGGTTTTTTATTTTTTTAGTAACTCAAGCGCTTTCTGCATCACTTCATCTTCTTTGTTACTGCATTCGTAATAACCTTCGTTATGCCAAAGGTGCCTGGCCACGGAAGCCTTCAGTATCCGGCAGAGGTAAGCCTTTGCCTTTTCGCTAATGCCCGATACATTTACGGAATCTTTCATAGCCATTGTTTCAAAGAATTTCCACGAATTGTCATCTATGGTAAACCCGTTTACAAATTCACGGGTCGTTTTATAATCACGGCTTAGCTGTCGGTTAGCCGTAAAATACCTGTAACCGAAGTCGCCGGTAAGGCCTTTCAGGAAAATAAGTGCCAGGCTTGTGTCCATGTAAGCCGTATCAGCCTGTATGTAGATGTCGGGCGAAATACCGCCTCCGCCATACACTTTTTTACCGGAAGATGTCAGGTATGCCTTACCGTTATTACCAGTTATGGAATCTGCCCTGGCGCTGTCGGCGATGTGTAACCGGTTATTTATTTCATCATAATATGCTTTTCCTCCCTGGGCATAACTCCGCTGTATGCTTCGCCCGATTGGCGTATAATACCTGGCAATAGTTAACCTGAGGGCGCTTTTGTCGCTCAGATCAAACTGGTCCTGTACCAGCCCTTTACCAAATGTGCGCCGCCCGATTATTACCGCCCTGTCCCAGTCCTGCAATGCGCCTATGATGATCTCACTGGCGCTGGCGGTACCTTCATCGGCGAGTATCAGCAGTTGGCCTTTTTCAAACTGTCCCTCCCTGCGGCAACGGTATTCTTTCCTGGGAGAATGCCTGCCAATGGTGTAAGTGATCAGCTTATCACCTTCCAGGAATTCATCTGCAATTTCTACCGCTTCATCCAGCACTCCTCCGCCGTTGCCCCGCAGATCGAATATGAGTTTCTGCAATCCTTGTTTCTTTAAAGATTCCAGGCTTAGCATGAATTCACGGTAGGTGTTTTGTGTAAATTTATTCAGCCTGATATAACCCGTACTGCCATCCACCATATAGGCTGCATCTACACTGCTGATGGGAATCATATCCCTCGTAATCTGTATGTTCAAAATCTTGTTGCCGCGTAGCACCTGCACATCAGCTATACTTCCCCTGGGGCCCCTCAGTATAAGCCTGATTGAATCCTGGTTTATTTTTTTACCCGAAATAACAAACCCGTTTGCTTTCAGGATCCTGTCACCGGTTTGCAAACCTGCTTTAAAACCCGGCCCGTCCTTCAATACATTCATAACATGAAGGCTGTCATCATACATGTTGAATTCAATTCCAATACCGAAAAACCCGCCGGCAATTTCTTCGTTCACCTGGTCAAGTTCAGCAGCCGGGATAAAAACGGAATGCGGGTCCAGTTTTGATAAGATAGCCTGCATGGCGGTATCAGCTAACATATTCATGTCAACCGTATCCACATATTTATTATAGATCAATTCCATCACTTCCTGCAATGGCCTGGGTCTTTCAGTATAAAAAAATCCTTTACCCGGAATTTCATCACGCATCTTAAAGCCGATAAACATACCGGCAACCATCGTAATGCTGAATAAGAACGGCAACCACACTTTTACTTTTGTATGCTCCATATTACTAAATGATTGAATTAAGCATGCCCATGCGGCAGCATTTGGATTGCGAAGGTAATTTTTTGTTATTAACCTTTTATTTTTTGTATGTATTTCAACTGAATGTTTTAACTTGAATAAGATTAAAAAAAACAGAAATGCCAGTCAGATTAATTGCAGACAGCGGTTCAACCAAAACAGAATGGTGCCTGCTGAACGATAACAGGAAGAAACGGATCAATACCCAGGGGCTGAGCCCATATTTCCTTTCCGGCAACCAGATGAAGGAGATATTAAGAAAAGAACTCACTCCTAAAATAAAGAATGCCGCACCTGAAGAGATATTTTTCTATGGAACCGGTTGCAGTAACCCGGCAAATGTAAAAATTGTAAAAGATGCGCTTAAAACTATATTTCCCGGTTCCCGAATCATGGTTGATCACGACCTGATGGGAGCGGCCAAATCCTTGTGCGGTAACCAGAAAGGGATCGCCTGCATTTTGGGCACCGGGTCTAATTCCTGCTTCTATAACGGGAAAAAGATTGTAAAGAACAGCCCGGGCCTTGGTTATGTTTTAGGCGATGAAGGCAGCGGCGCATACCTTGGCAAAAAAGTGATACAGTATTTCCTGTATAACACGTTTGATCCCGAACTGATGGACCGGTTCCATGTAAAGTTCAATACCAATGTAAATGAGATACTGGATGCCGTTTACAAGCAACCGTTACCAAACAGGTATATGGCAGGCTTTACCTCTTTCCTGGCTGAAAACCGCGGACATTATATGATTGAAAATATAATTGAAGACGGGTTTAACGACTTTTTCTTCAATCATGTATATAAATACCGTGAAAGCTGGACAATGCCCATAAACTTTGTGGGCAGCGTGGCATATGGATTTAAAGATGTACTGGCAGAAATGTGCCAAACCTATGAACTTCAATTGGGCAAAGTACTTAAAGACCCGATGGACGGCCTGATACAGTTTCATAAATAAAACGAGCGGTTAACCAGATGCCTTTTACAAAAATCACCGAATCGGAATCCCATTACAGGCATTTGGAAGAAATGAGTGTGCGGGAAATATTAACTAATATCAACCTGGAAGACAGCAGGGTTCCCGCTGCCATTAAAAATGCCATTCCACAGATAGAAGCCCTGGTAGCAGCCATAACAGATAAAATGCTAATGGGCGGCAGGTTGTTTTATATTGGAGCTGGAACCAGCGGCAGGTTAGCCGTGGTTGATGCAAGCGAATGCCCGCCAACTTTCGGAATTCCGCCAGGTATGGTGATAGCCGTTATAGCCGGAGGTACGGATGCCATTACAGCCGCCGTTGAATTTGCCGAAGATGATACCCAACAAGGCTGGGCAGACCTGCTGCAGCACCAAATTAACCCATCTGATTTTGTTGTTGGCATTGCAGCCAGCGGAACCACTCCTTACGTGATACACGCCCTGGAACATTGCAGGAAAAACAATATCCAAACCGGCAGCATCTGCTGCAATCCGCAGTCGCCGTTAAGCGGCACATCAGATTACCCGGTAGAAGTGGTGGTTGGGCCCGAGTTTATAACCGGAAGCACCCGCATGAAAAGCGGCACTGCTCAGAAACTGGTGCTTAACATGATTTCCACGGCCGTAATGATACAGTTAGGACGGGTGGAAGACAATAAGATGGTGCATATGCAGTTAACAAATGAAAAACTGGTAGACAGGGGCGTAAAGATGGTGATGGCCCAACTGAAAACAGATGATTATGACGAAGCCCGGGCCTTATTGATGAAATATGGGTCTGTTAAAAAACTGTTGAAAAACTACCGCTCATAATTTTTTTTTGAAAGCTTCAGGTGTTTTTACTAAATTAGTTGAATATTTAATCTAAAAATGACTCACTTATGAACATCAAACTTTTACTCACTTCAGGATTTATGATGGCTGCCTTTGCATCAAATGCACAAACAGACAGGGCATTTGCCATTACCGGTGATGGTAACAATGATTATTTCTGGATGAACATCCGTGAAGTTGATCTGGCCTCCGGACAGGTAACCAAAACATTATTCCAGCGCAGCAAATCTAATTTCATGCTGACGGATGTGATATCAAAAAAATCTTTTAACCAGGCTGATGTAACCAATGTATTTGGTACCAGGGAATATCCAACCAGTACCATGGTGGCGGCAGCAGCTTATGATAAGAAATCTAACAAACTGTTTTTTGCGCCTATGAGGATGGGTGAACTGCGTTGGATGGATCTCAACATCAAAAACGAAACACCTCAGTTTTTTGCCATGACGTCAGAAGCATTAAGGGTTTCGCCCACTGCCGTTGATGAATCAAAAAATATTACCAGGATGGTAATTGCCGCTGATGGAAATGGGTATGCCCTTTCTAATGATGGCAACCACCTTATCCGTTTTACAACCGGAAAAACACCGGTGATAACAGACCTCGGTAACCTGGTGGATGCAGAATCAAATAAAGGAATTTCAGTTCATAACAAATGTACCAGCTGGGGTGGTGATATGCTGGCTGATGCTTACGGTAAATTATACCTGATATCTGCCAGCCAGCAGGTGTTTAAGATAGATATTGATACAAGGATTGCCACACACCTGGGTGCTATCACCGGTTTACCAGCCGGATACAGCACCAATGCCGCAGCAGTTAATGCCAACGGCGATATCGTAATCTGCAGCGCAACCAAATTTGACGGCTATTATACTTTTAAATTGTCAAACCTGGCTGCTGTAAAAATTCAGGGATCAGACCTTACATACAATGCTTCTGACCTGGCAGGATCAAACCTGTTATTACAACAGGAATATGATGCAGCCGGAAAATTCTCTATGGCAGATTCAAAACTGGCTCCGTTGAACCCGGCAGGAGAATCAAAGGTATTTCCAAACCCGGTTACCGAATCTTATTTTAGTGTATTGTTTGACGGTAAGAAAGAAGGCGTTTATACTATACTATTAACTGACCTGGCCGGCAGGACCATTCAGACAAAAATGGTAAATATCAGCAAGGGCAAACAAATTGAAAATATTAACCTGTCAACAAGGCCTTCAAAAGGCATGTACATGGTAAAGATACTGGATGCAAATAAGCAGGCTGTTCATACTGAAAAAGTAATGATACAGTAATTAACATCATTCGGGTTAATAAGTGAAGAGAGGCTGCCACCAGGTAGCCTCTTATTTTTTTCGGTATTTCCTGTTCACGCTTCCCTTAAAAAAGCTATGGGCAATTATTGATAATATTTCCTGAATTTTGCATTAAAAGAATCCTGTATGCAGGACATAGAACCTTTCTATAACTGGAGGCATCTCTACACGGCTGAAGAAGACAGCCTGTCACCATTTTATGGGAGGACATACAGCGAATTTGAATATTCCCAAACATTATACAATTATTTTATACACCCGCAATGGGACGATTTTGGTTCACGTACCCTGTACATGAAAATATTATATACAGATTACGACCAGCATTTCACCATCATAGAATTGCTGGGTGAGTGGAATGATGCCATAGAAAATGATATTATGACGCTCAGGAGGGATGTAACTGACCAACTGTACAGGCAGGGAATCAGCAAATTCATCCTGATAGCGGAAAATGTATTGAATTTTCACAGCAGCGACGACAGCTATTATGAAGAATGGAAGGAGCAACTGTCAGACGAGCATGGCTGGGTAACCGTATTGAACATGCCAGACCAGAGCAAATATGATTTCAGGAAAGCCAGGCTTACCAATTATGTAGAACTGGATGAGTTGCCGCAATGGCGCACGGTAAAACCGGAAACTATTTTCCAGATGCTTGACCGTGAAATGCAGAAAAGGCTTTACTAGAAAAGCGATATTTTGCAATATCCATGCCGCTCTAAACAAAAACAAGTATAAGTTGTTTATCTTTAAGGCCATACACCTTATTTTTGCATCAACTTTTATCAACAACTATCTCAATATGACCTGGAAACATTTTTTTAGTTCCTCAATTGGTAAAAAATTCACGATGGCCCTCACCGGTCTTTTTCTGATAATATTCTTAATAGTGCATGCAGGGATCAATTCCTGCATTTTTCTTAATGATAACGGGGAAACATTCAATGCCGTGGCTCGCTTTATGAGCCATAACTGGATACTGCGTTTTATAGAAATAGGTTTGTTTGCTGGCTTGATAGCACATATCATCCAGGGGCTTAAACTGTGGAAACAGAACAGGGAGGCCAGGCCGGTTGCCTATTACCAGAATAACCCGTCTAAAAACAGCACCTGGTACAGCCGTTCCATGGGATTACTCGGTACATTGCTGTTGTTGTTCCTCATCATGCATTTGTCGCATTTTTATGTTGGTACAAAAGTGGCCTTATACAGTGGCGACAGGCCGCACAACCTGTTTGAAGAGATGAAAGAGGTTTTCAGTCACTGGTGGGTGGTGCTGATGTACCTGGTTGGGCTTGTGGCATTGTGCTGGCACCTTGTACATGGCTTTCAAAGCGCATTTCAAACACTGGGGATTAATCATAAAAGGTATACGCCCCTCATCAAAACAATTGGCATCGGATATTCCGTTATCATATGCCTGCTGTTTGCACTGATGCCGGTTGCCATGTACCTTGAATGGATAAGCTGACATTGATACTAACGTTTAGTTATAAACGAAGTGTTGCCGGATTTAATAAGGGATAATTCATACATTGACAAATAACCAATAAACCAATCAACTGATATGGCTTTAGATGCAAAGATTCCACCGGGCGAAATGAAAGATAAGTGGAATGATTATAAAGGGCATGTAAAATTGGTGAACCCGGCCAATAAGCGCAAACTGGAAGTGATTGTAGTAGGAACGGGCCTGGCAGGCGCTTCAGCAGGCCTTTCCCGACCGCGAGGTGCAGGTCGAGGAGGCCCTGGGCGTGCCGTGGGATCCTTCGCGCCTGA
>CALKVC010000137.1 GCA_937996595.1 uncultured Chitinophagaceae bacterium | reverse complement strand
GGCGTGGAAAAAGGGAAGAACAGATTTTGTTTGAAGATGACAAAACGAATCAGTCAAAGAAAAAAACAGATTCACTGCCTTCATCAAAGGATCAAAAGAAAGAAGAGCAAAATCCCAAAGCGGTGATGAGTAAACCGGAAAACCGGAAACCGGATGATAAGGGAAAAAATAAACCTTCCAATGATTACTGACCGGACAGTTTGGAATATATCGCTGAATCATAATATACACCGTTGTGAAAAATATTTTCTTTAAAATAGGCTTCCCGTACAAAACCGCATCGCTCCAGCAAAACCGCTGATGCTGTGTTGTCTGGATTTATATTTGCTTCTATACTGTGCAGTTTCATTGAATTGAAGGCATAATCCAGCACAGCTTTCAATGCTTCTTTCATGATTCCTTTTTTCCAGTGTTCCGGGTGTAACAGGTAACCTATTTCAGCCCGGTGATGCTGAGCCTCTATGCGCCAGTAACCGATATTGCCAATCATGGTTGATGGATTTTCTTTCCAGGCAATCACCCAGAAAACGGCTTCATTCTTCTCCTGGTTTTGTAAAATCTCAACTATTTTAGCCCTGGTGACTTGCATATCTGCATCCGGATCACGATTGAAGTGTTTGGTAACTTCTTTATTGCTTCGCAGAAAATACATGGCTTCACAATCGTTCATATTCACTGCACGCAGGAGCAGCCTTTCAGTTTCTATTACCGGGAAAGGATTGAAATTAATAGTGATCATGTCTCGAAGTTTTAAGGCAAGATACGGGAAAGCGAGGATAAGAGTTGAGGGATGCAGGATACAAGATACAGGATAAAGGATGCAGGATATTAGATGCATGATACAGGTACTTATCCATCGTAATTATTAATATGTAGTTTTGCAAAAAAACATGATGCAGGGAAACCAGGATGATAACCGGTTAAAACATGCAAGGGAAAAAAGGATTTTGAACGCCGTGCTTTTCATTTCATTCCTGTTTGGTTATCTTGAATGGGGTAAGGGAAACCGGATGTTCATTTTCCAGGGAGAAGCAGAAGTGTTGAAAAAGGCATTAGCAGAACCTGTATCCGTTTTGCATCCGCTGATAATATTACCTTTTATTGGACAGGGGTTGATATTATATACTGTTTTTCAGAAAAATCCATCCCGCCTATTTTCACTGATAGGACTGGCTTGCCTGGGCCTGCTAATGTCATTTTTGTTTTTTATTGGCATAGTATCTCCAAATATCAGGATACTGCTTTCATCCATCCCGTTTTTAATAACGGCTTTATTGCTATTAAGGTTTAACTGGAAAAAATAAAGCTGAAGAAAGTATGGAATATAAAAAAGGGGCAGACTGTAAATACAGTGCCCCGCTTTTAATCCGTACCCTATGAAAACTGGTACAAATATAAAATTTGTTTGAACATGGTTGCCTGCGGGTAACTTTATTTTTTTTGTAGAATTTTCTCTACAAGCAAGGGCTGGCCGTTTAATTTAATAAGCTGTATTAAACACCGGTGTAAAAACTGCCGGTACAGATAGCGGATTGAATGCGCTCAAATGCCTGAACAGGGTAGCAGGCTCATAATTGCTTATTTTTTTCTTATGTTTAATATCACGTTCTCTTCTCAGATTGATTTTAAGTTTTGTGCTTTCCTATATTAGCGGTAATATTTTAAAACCATGAAGCGAGTTTCATAATCCTGTCATTGAATCTTGCCCGATTAAAAATAAAAATCCCATCTCTGAAAAAGACGGGATTTGCAATTAGTTTATCTGGAAAAAGAAGCAGTTTATGCTACAGCCTTATTAACCAGCGCAGCAGCTTCACTTAATAATATGGCGCTTTGTACTTTCAACCCGCTTTCATCAATCAGCTTTTTGGCCACATCGGCATTGGTTCCCTGTAAACGAACTATGATTGGTATATTGATATTGCCGATACTCTGGTAAGCGTCAATAACACCCTGTGCTACCCGGTCGCATCTTACAATGCCGCCGAATATATTAATGAGGATCGCTTTCACTTTAGGGTCTTTTAAAATGATCCTGAAGCCAGCTTCCACCGTTTGTGCGTTGGCGGTACCACCCACATCAAGGAAATTGGCGGGCTCGCCACCACTTAGTTTTATCATATCCATGGTTGCCATTGCCAGCCCGGCTCCGTTAACCATGCAGCCTACATTACCATCCAGCTTTACAAAATTCAGGTTGAATTTTCCTGCTTCCACTTCAGTTGGGTCTTCTTCACTCACATCACGCAATGCAGCAACTTCTGCATGGCGCATCAGGGCATTATCGTCTATGTTCATTTTGCAGTCAACGGCAATAATTTTATCGTCGCTTGTTTTAAACAAAGGGTTAATTTCCAGCATGCCGCAGTCTAAACCCACATAAGCGTTATATAAATTTGTTACGAATTTTACACAATTCTTAAATGATTCTCCGCTAAGGCCGAGATTAAACGCTATTTTTCTTGCCTGGAAGGCTTCCAGCATGGCGCCAGGATGAACCCATTCCTTGAATATTTTTTCCGGTGTGTCATGGGCCACATCTTCAATGTTCATACCACCTTCGGTGCTGTACATGATCACATTTTGTCCTTTTGACCGGTCGAGTAATATGGAAAGATAAAATTCCTTCACAGGGTTTGGGCCATCATAATATACATCCTGTGCCACAAGCACCTTATTTACCAGTTTTCCTTCAGGGCCTGTCTGGATGGTAACCAATGTTCCTCCAATAATATTATCTGCAATCCTGAAAATATCTTCTGCATTTTTTCCTACGGCAACACCCCGCTGGTCTTTGCCCTTAATGGTTCCTTTACCGCGACCGCCCGCATGTATCTGCGCTTTAACAACCGCGAATTTACTGCCATACTGGGTATGTATCTGCCTGTATGCTTCTTCGGCTTCAGAAGCGGTACTGCAAGCAATTCCTTCCTGCACCGGCACATTGAATTTCTTTAACAGTTGTTTGGCCTGGTATTCATGTAAATTCATATTGTAAAAATTTTGGCGAAGATAATTAAAAACTGATAGTTAACAGCGAATGGTTAAAAGCGGCCTGCAGGTTTATCGTAGCACGTATTTATCCATTAGGCTTACATTTGCAGGGCAAAAAATGACGGTATGCAACTTTACTGGTTTACCAGTTGCCGGCCGATAGCTTCTTTAACTGGGTATGAAAAAAAATATTAGTATCATCCTTTTTTTATTGGTTAGCTGCCAGTGTTGGGCGCAGGGCGACCCGGTGATTAACAGGCTGCCGGGTATCGGCAGGGGTATCAGTACGAAAGGAAGCTCTGATACAACCGGTTTCCAGCGCCGCGACGACCAGAAAGACAGCATTACCATCAGTTTCCGTTTCCTGGATTCAACCAACAGGCGGAGTATCGATTCTTCCATCAATGATTTTGATAAATATTTTTCAGTGCCATCATCATTCCAGTACCTGGGGAATAACGGGGCTGCTGCATTCCCGCTGATTTTTCAGCCATTAATAAAACCCGGATGGGATGCAGGTTTTCATGCATTCGATTTGTACAGGTTTACACTGGAAGATACCCGGTTCTATAAAACGACCAGGCCGTTTTCCATGCTGGGTTACCAGTTGGCTTCTGGCAAAGAGCAGATGATTAAAGTGATGCATACACAGAATCCGCGGCCAAACCTGAATGTGGGCCTCGATTACAGGCTTATTACGGCTCCGGGTTTCTTCATCACGCAAAATACCAATCATAGCAGTTACCGGCTATATGGTAATTACCAGGGCAAGCGGAAAAGGTATAACGCATACCTGGTGTTGGTTGGTAATAATATCCGTGCTTCGGAAAACGGGGGAATAATCAATGATTCGCTGCTTAAGGATCCCAATAAGAAAGACCGTTTCAGCATTCCGGTAAACCTGGGGAATGCATCTGCTTTCAGAACTAACCCTTTTGTTACCACCATCAATACCGGGAACACGTATAAGGATTTTACATTTTTTTTGCGGCAGGGATACGATATAGGCAAAAAGGATTCACTGGCAGTAAATGATTCCACCACTGAGTACCTGTTTTATCCGAAACTGCGTATACAGCACAGCCTTACTTACAGTACTTTCAATTACCGCTTCTCCGATATTTATGCAGATTCTGCCCTTTATAAAAACTGGTATAACGTAGATTTTCAACAGGCAAGCGACAGTTTCCTGCTGAAGGAAAAATGGACTTCCATCAGTAACGATATTTCGCTGTTGCAATTTCCGGATACCAGGAATGTATCGCAGTTTATCCTGGCCGGCGCCACTATTCAAAATTTAAAACGGGCGTCTGATATTGTGTCGCAGGATTTTTATAATATTTCTGTGCATGCCGAATACCGTAACCGCACCAGGAACAAATTATGGAACATGCTTCTTAAAGGCGAGTTTTACCTGAACGGGCTCAATGCAGGCGATTTCAGTGTGTACGGAAGCCTCGACCGATACCTTGGAAAACGTTTCGGCAGCATCAGCCTGTACTTCAGGAATGTGAACCGGAGCCCTTCATTTGTTTTCGACAACCGGTCGGCTTTCAACCTGGGAAACAGCAATGATTTCAACAAGGAAAATATCACGTCATTCGGAGCTATGATAAACAGCCCTTATATAACAATAGGATTCAGGAACCACCTGGTTACCAATTACAGCTATTTCTATAATTACTACCAAACAGCCCAGTACAGCAAACTGGTTAACGTGCTGCAGGTGTTTGCATCCCGGAAATTCAGGATCAGCAGAAACTGGAATTACTATGCCGACCTGGTTTTACAGCAATCAGATGGTGCTGCGCCGGTTAAACTACCGTTGCTGTATACACGAAACAGGCTGGCATTTGAAGGTAGGTTTTACAAGAACCTGAACATAAGCACGGGGCTGGAAGCAAGGTATTATACGGCCTATAAGGCAAATAACTATTCGCCTGTAATGGGGCAGTTTATGCCGCAGGATTCAATGACAGTCAGGAACCTGCCTGATGTAGCTGCGTTTGTTCATTTCCGTATTAAAGGCTTCACATCTTATTTAAGGGCAGAAAACCTGAATACCGTGAGTTTTGCCAACGGATTCGGTTTTGTGAATAATAATTTTGCCGCACCGCATTACCCCACACAGGGATTCATATTCAGGCTGGGCATACAATGGTGGTTTGTCAATTAACGGTGGCTATGCCGGCAACCAGTTTATCCAGGTTCTTTTCACTGAAAAAGGTTTCACAGATACCCGTTGTGTCATTCAGTATGGAAGTGAGCCTGGGCTGCTGTTCACCCAAAACCTGGTAAGCCAGTGCCAGCGCTTCCACTTTTCCGGTTCCCCTGGTTTGCATAATGGCTTCAGAAACACAAACGATACGTAACCCGTCATCCTTCAGTTTGCCCATGGCAGAGATCAACCAGCTTAAAGCAAGGAAATAATCCTTCTCCAGCATCAGCAAATACCTGTTATTGCCGGCATCCGGCATTTTATTATAAGGAGATTGTATAATTTCTTCGGTAAGGTATTTTTTTAGTGATATATTTTCTGCATTGCTGGTGGTTAATTGTATGGCTCCCTGCATTGCCTTTGGGTATATGCTCAGCCACCGCAGTTTGCGCCTCAGTTCATGTGCATGGGTTTCTATTTCCGTTAACCGGTTGTTGAGAGAACTAAAAAAACCGTTTATATCATCAATGGATTTTTTATAGAATTTTCGGATTTCTTTCATTTCTTCATCATCTTTCATCCAGTCGGCGTCAGAAAGTTTCTTTCTAATCTTACTGATCCGGGTTGCGTTTTCGCCTATCCATCCACGTTGTATTAGTATGTCATTCAGGTGCTGTATCTTCTCCCTGGCCTGGGCCTCCAGGTAATTGATCAGGGGAGCGGGTATCCTGCTATCGGCTGTGAATTCTTTTGAAAAGGCATCATAATAGTCTATTACGCCCAGCCCGTCTTCCAGTAATTTTAAGTCCTCTTTTATTTTGCCGAACCTTTTTTTGTTGTGCAGGCCGGCGTACAGTTTCGATAAGCCTTCCAGCATAAAAACAACTGTTCGAGCGTCATTATGGTATAGCCACAATGCCGGGTTCATCTCTTGCCTGGATTGAAGCATTAATTGTTCAAGTTTTTGCAGGTAGTATTCAAACCTGCCGGGTCCGTTTTTCATATGAGCTTCATTAATCTTTTTCAAAAAAGGCAACAGAACCGCCAACCCAGCTTTTGTCCTTATTATAGCGGGTGCCTATCATTTTTCCTTTGCTTAACCTGGCCAGGTTATGAACCGCCATAGGCCTGTTCCAGCCTTCTTTCCAGAAATAGAAAAGCCTGATTTCCGCTTTGGCTGGTTCGTCCATGGTTTCAATAACAGAGGCATAATTCACTTTGCGCTGCAGTATCCAGTTTTCCGGGTCTTTCACCTCGTCTATATCGGCCTGGGTCACATCTATTACAACACCCATCCCCGCAAAGGAAAACAGGGGTTTCAGTACGTATTCATCCAGGTTAACCGGTTGCTTTATTTCGTTCAGGAAAAATGTTTCCGGAACATAACGGTTATGTATAAACGGAAGTGTAAACTTGCTGATGCGGTAAAACCAGTTTGGGTGCGGAACCCATTCCACATCATATTTTTGGGTCAGGTCAATAGTGCCTTCAAGCCCTTCCTGCTGTTGCAGGTCATCAAATATCAGCCTGTTATAAATCCTTCTGATATCTATCCGCTTACCGGCTGCTTCATAGTAAAGAGTCTGACCATCGGCTTTCAGCCTGGTCAGGCAAACTGTACTGATGCCCAGTAACTTTTCTGTACAATAGAAGTCGATCCTGGTTTTCTGTTGTTCCGGAAATATCTCAAGCAGTATCACTTCTTCAGGTTTGTGGCTTCCCAGGATGATTTCCCGCAGGTCTGATACATATTTTTCACGGTCGTAACCGTTCAGATAGGGTGTGTAATTTTCCGGCACATTGGCGTACGCTGCGGTAATGCTGCTGTGAAATGCCTGGAAAGCATACAGGGTAGGGAAACCCTGCATCTCTATCAACTGCGGTTCCAGGTTACCGTTATCATTTTTGCATATGCCGAAATCAAATACAATGAACTGGGGATGGCTGTCTTCGCCGGGAATGTTAAGTTCTTTTGGGATACTTCTATCTGTCAGTTGCCTGAAGTTAGGTGCAGTAATTACATCAATGATGTCTTCACAGGCGCCCAGCATCTGTTGTTTGAATTCCTTATTGATGAAAACCGGTGTTTCGGCATTCCTGAAATCAAGCGCACCGGGATGCAGGGCTTCAATCTCAGCCATGTACGCTTTGTATTTTTCTTCTGTAAAATTTTTATTGAAAACCGTCCTTATTGATTTTTCCATGTAAACTGATTTAAACTTGCAGGAAGATAAAATTAACTATAAATCAGTTTATAGCAGCATGCATGTTAAAATTTGAAAAGCAGTCGTTCAAAAAGGCCGGTCAGGCTGATACCAATTCCATCCTGCGCACCGCCTGGTATAGGAAATTAGGTAAGATGTGCGAGTAAGTGTACATGATCTTGTCAGGGTCGTTCAGGTGCTCAATCATAGATTTCCATTTCTCTTCACCAAACCCTGAAGCGACCGAAAACAACCAGTTTCGTCGTGCCTACCTCGTGGGCCTCAGCCTGCTTTTTCCCGAAGGTGAGCGCTTCTTTATTCGCAGCGTGAAACACTTTGCCTCGCAAATTCACGACGACGGCCTTACGCAAGACGTCAAAAACTTCATTGGGCAAGAGGCGCAGCATGGTAAACTGCACGAAACTTTCAATAAAGCAGTTCTCGGGCATGAATACAATATCGAGCCGTTTCTGAAATGGTATAAATCCACCATGTTCGATTTTGTCGAAACGCAGGCGAATCGAATTCTGGGTGAAAAGCTGGCGCTGTCTA
>CALKVC010000136.1 GCA_937996595.1 uncultured Chitinophagaceae bacterium | reverse complement strand
ACTGGCTTACCGGGCCCGTTGGACGGCTAACCAGGTAGCTGCCGTCTTCCTTGGCCGGTTCTGTAATCGTTAAGGTGCCCGCAGGGCCGTTCGACCTTACAAAGAAGGCCTGGCCGGATTCTATGAATTTATTCGTTGGGTAGCTCACGTTCGCAGTCGGGTTATAACCAGGGCCCGCAAATGTTACATAGCCACCCAGCGTACCCAGGTATGGATCCCACAGGTAGTATACATCCTGCAGGTTCGATTTACCCATTTTTGAGAAGTTAACAGCCGACGCATACGGGTTACCGATGGCTGCAAACTGGCCCGCTCCCACTGCCACAGGGCCATACGTGCCCGTTACCAATGCCCCCTTGTCGCGGAGCGTCGTGGTGGTTACCGGTGAGCCCAGCAGGTTCGCCGTACGGTCCCCACGTACCAGTACCATATAGCCCTTGCCCGTCTCAAAACGGCCGTTGCTTACACCCGGTACATCTACCGTTGACGTAACCCCGCGCCAGATATTGGAGGCCGGTACAAAATATTTCATCGATGGGCCAGGGGTCGTCTGAAGGTCAAATCCATAAGCCGACCAGTTGGCGCTGTCTTTCGTAATATGAATACCATAACCCGGAGGCGTACTCTGCGTGGTTGAGTTCGCAGGCATGTTCTCCTGCCAGGCTTCCTTGATCGTTTGAAGGTTATTCTGTGTTGGCACCGACAGGAATCGCCATGCACGCCTGGCCGTTATGAAACGCTCAACCGTTACGTCACCGGTTATCGTATTGCCCGTTACGGTTGTATTGTTCGTTATATCACCAACACTGGCTGTACCGGATGCGGTTGACCGTAATGTTAAATTACCAGATGTGGTAAACGTACGGTTGCTGCCCGTAAACGACAACTTACCGTACAGTTTAAGCGCTCCGCCAAGCGTTACACCCGGTGATGCCGCACTGTTGCTGATCACCAGGTTCTTCAGGTCATTGTTCTGGAACGCACCCGCAGGAATCGTTTGAGCCGTGCTGCCAGCCATCTCTATCGTACCGTCAACCACATTAAAGGTGCCCGAATTACTGATAGTACCGTAAATAGCCAGCTTACCGGCTCCTGTTATCGTTACTGAACCACCCAATGCTATCGTGATATTGTTGGCAACAGGTGTGGCGGTCGTTATCAACGGATAAAAGGGAACCGCTGCCGGGATGGTTACATTGGTCTTTGCATCCGGAATGGCATCGCACCAGTTAACGATATCATTCCAATCTGTATTGATTCCTTTCCATACACCGACACCAACCCCGGTGCCTGCAAACTCGTCGGCTCCTATATCAGGTGTACTAACATCCCTGGTATCTGTATCATAATCTGTAGTGTAACCCACGATCGGTGCAGCGGCTCCATCAGTGCTGCAATTGCTGCCCGGTATGAGGTGCAAATCTGAATTGCTTACAAAATTAGGCAAGGCACTTACCGAATTAGACTCACGGGGAGCAATACCCGCACCAGCCTGGTAAGCCGCCAGTGTTTGATAACTCACAGCCACATCATAATAGAGCAATCTTGCTGCAGAAGGTGTACCTGCATAAAAGAGGTTATTATTACTTAATGTGGAATATGTTGCACCTACCGCAGCAGGTCTGCGGTAAGCAACAGAAGCAGCCGGTGCTGCTACCCCGCCCGGCGTTGCCAGGTTAACGAGGATATTATTCCTCAACACGATGGTTGGCGTAGCATTGAAAATACTTACACAACTTGAACCGAATGCAGCGCCGCTTCCACCGCCGGCTAACCGGATGGTATTATAATATATGTTCCATGTTACAGCCGTAGCTACCGTAATTTCAATCCCTTTTATTCCTTCATTAGCGGTAAGTACATTGTTGGCAGCCGGGGCAGTTGCCTGTGTAAGATCGAGGTTAATGAAATTATTAAAAATATTTACAGCTGTACCTGACTGAATACGCATACCGGCAGCAATAGCACCTGCTGTAGCGCTTTGGCCGGGGAATAAACTGTCAACCTTGTTCCTTGATATATTGATGGTATTACCGGAAACACTACGTATGCCATAAATTGAACTTGAAATACCGGAACTGGTATACAGGTTGCTGATGGTATTATTTGTTATGGTCTTGTTACTTGAAGCTGCAGATGTGGTAGTGATACCATGAATGGCATGCAAGCTGGTAGACGTACCTGTTATATACAACCTCCTGATGGTATTGTTTGTAATATTATCCTGTAAAGCACCAATGGTTGTGTTATTAACCCCATTAAGGGTAGCCACACCGGCCGTGATGCCGGTTATTGCATTATTTGAAATGTAGTTGTTATTAACAGTATAAGTGGAATTCCCGGCGTTGATACAGTTCATGGTAACACCGGCAGCTGCAGCAGTCAGCGTATTGTTTACAATTACATTATCATTTATTGTAAGTATAGCCGTTGCCGTTATACTGGCTGTATTCATCCAGCTTACAACGGAAGTGGTGTTCTTTGTCATACCGGAAATGGTATTGCCGCTCATAGTCAGACTACTTGACACAACACCATTGTTTGAAATACCGGTGAATGTACCCGTACTGGAAATATTACAATCCTTAAGTATGTTATTATTCATCGTAACATTTGCA
The DNA here is from genome assembly GCA_937996595.1 of uncultured Chitinophagaceae bacterium. Lineage (GTDB taxonomy): Bacteria > Bacteroidota > Bacteroidia > Chitinophagales > Chitinophagaceae > Ferruginibacter. The sequence continues at coordinate 6,971 of CALKVC010000136.1, read as the reverse complement.
GAACCGGCCGTATTGTGCATTATACTGATCCAGTTACCTGTTCCGCCCAAATTGAAATTCTGTACAGTATTCCCATTTAGGTTTACAGTTGCAGCAGATGCGGTATTTAAAAATCCAGTAACCGTACCTGTGGTAGCTGTTGTATAAGAACCGGTGAAAGTGTTATTGCTTATAGACACAGTATTACTTGCCGCGGGTGAACCAATACCATTCTCAACCCCAATACAGGCAAGCGCACCAACTGCACTGCTGTTCAATGTTATTGAATTGTTGTTAATGGTTACGTTGGCATTTTGCCCGGCCTGTGTCCAAATACCTCTTAAAATATTGGTGTGGTTTACACCAGCGCCATTGTTATTATTGATGGTATTATAGGAAACATTCATGTTCCACTGGTGATTGGCCCTTATACCAACAGCAGTTGACGCACCACCGCCTCCATAATTGATAATATTATTTCCATCAGCAGCACTTAATCCACCGATATCATTGCTATTATCCCCCAGCGTGTACGGACTGGCAGCGGAAAATCCCATCAGCGCTATACCGGTATTGCAATTCTGTATGGTGTTTCCGTAAAACTTATTATTGGAATTGGTACCGTCAGCACTTGCAGGAGTAAGGGCTGCATTGGCTGCAGTTGCCAGTGCATTTACAACCAATATACCGGTTGATCCGTCTGGCATCGGCACACTGGCGCTACCACCGGTAATATTGATCCTGTTTAAGGTGATGTTGCAATTAATAATCGAATTATCCTGTGCACCGTCTGATGTACTTAATTTAAACAAGCCAAATCCATATTCCATGGTAGCATTGTTGGTTGCGTTTCCATCAAACAGGTCAATTGAATTGATGGTTACATTATCAACGCCACGCAGGCTCCAGATTCCATCTGGTACAGGCGACCCTGGTGTTGCTGTTCCGCCACTATAGGCATTGATCAATGGATTGGCACCAACCCCGTTCTTTTGGAAAATGATGGATGCACCGGTTGCTGTTATGGAAGCATTTAAACCGGCCGAACCCAGTTTAAGGCCAAGGCTTGGAGCTGTTTCCACATGGCCCGGTTGTACATCAAAACGTACGTTACCTGCCACAAACCTGGTGTTGAGGTCATTTATTGCCGCATCAAAACTGATATAATTGGTACATGATGCCGGGCCGGCACCAATGGTATAAGCACCGTTCAGCGGACTATTGTCGTATGCAACCGGGAAACCGGCTGAAGCTGCGGAAATACAACCGTTTGTATTTGTAACAACTACACTATACGTTGCAGGAGTTGAAGCCAGGTATACCTGGTTTATAGCACCCACTATAACGCCCGGGTTAGACCATTGATATGCATTGGGTAAAATACTCGCTCCGCCATTACCCGGTGAAGCCACATTTGCAGTTAGCACAGATGATGTGCCTATACATATTGTACCTGAACCCGAAATAGTTGGTGTTGATGGTGAAGTATAACTGCTCACGATCAGCGAATAATTGGTACTGCATCCGTTACTGGCCGATGCAGTAACACTATATGTACCTGCAGTTGTTATCAATTGTGAAGCAGTAACACCGATAGATGCCGGTATACTGTTAAACCATTGATAACCGGTTATGGTACCTGAGGCAATGGTAGCACTGGCAGTTAACGTGGTAGTTGTAGTACCAACCAGGCAAACGCCCAGGTTACCAGTTACATTTACAACAGGAATCGGTTTAATGGTTAATACCACAGATGAAAATGCAGGTGCACAAGGAGGCCCAAGCGGGTTGTTCGTAGTTAGTGTAAGCGTTACCGTTCCTGCCAGGATGTCTCCTGCCGACGGTGTATATGATGTAGCTGTTCCAAATACGTTACTTGGGTTAAAGGTACCGGTACCGCTTGTACTCCATGTTGCGGTTAACCCCGGCGGCCCTGTAATGGATCCTCCCAGCGGATAATTTGCATTGGCACAAATGGATGTGTCATTGCCTGCTACTGCAACCGACGGGGTAACACAACCCGGAATACAGAACTGGGCTTCAATCGTATGGTTTGCAGTTACATTGGTGAATGTATACGGTGAAGCCGGCGGGCCAGGCTGAGATACACCGTCAACTATAAGGTCGCACAGTGAATAACCCGGATTGGCAGTGTACGTAAACGACTGGTTTGCCCCGCAATTTACAACAACGGCTCCTGAAGGTGAAATGGTACCATTGGTAGCTGTTGCAGTTATGGTATAGGTTTGCTGCACAAGTACTTTATCAGCTGCCGTGTCTTTACATCCGTTATTGGATGTAACGATACAGGAATATGTTCCAGGACCCGCGGCGTTCAGGGTTGGCGTATTACCACCAGTTGCGCCTCCGTTTAAAAACCATTCATAAGTAGTAATAGTCCCTGTTGTTGTTAAGGTTAATATTGACGGGAAACAGATGGCAAGCGGGCCATTGATGCTCACCGTTGGTTTGGGGTCTACTACCATAACAATTGGTGCACTGGTAGGGTTGTTAGGTACAACACAACCACCTGCATTCGATAATATCTGGCAGGTTACCACATCGCCATTATTAAGTCCGTTGATTGTAAAAGGATTATGTCCCGGGTTAGCATTGAATCCAAGCGGAAGGTTCACCTGTGTTCCGTTTACCCTCCATAAATAACCGGGGTTGGCACCACCGTTAACAGGAGTGGCAGTGAATGTAACCGGAGTACCTGCACAAATGGGTCCTGCAGGATTAGCCGTAATCGTTACACTGGCTGCTACCGCACTGATGGTGATATTGGATGTTCCAGTAGAAAGACACAGTGAATTGAGCGGGTTGGTAGCCGTTGCTGTATATATCCTGCTGGCAGTGGGCCTGGCATATACCAATGTTGTGGCAGAACCTGCATAAGGTATGGTACACAAAGCATCAGTATATAGTTCAGTAAACGGTGCCCAGGTTACCGGAGCTTGTGCATTTCCTGAAATAAGTACATTGTCTATTAGCCAGCCATAAAATATATCTGAACCATCAGATGTTAACCTGAACCTGATTCTGAAATTACCAAATGCTGCATAAGGCGCCAGGTTAATCGTTTCTTTTTTCCACATGGAAGTGGCCGGACCGGCACCAGGGGTGGAACCGGCTGCAGCAAACTGCGTATTCCAATCAGTATAACTTGATTTATCAAAACTGATAACCCCGTTTTTCAAAACACCTGAACCTGCATAATCAGCCGGAGCAAAATTATTCCAAACGGTACCTCCGTCTGTTGAATACTGTACATATCCATAATCAAACCCAGCTTCCAAACCACATATCTGGTAAAAAGTTAGTTTAGGTGATGTATATCCTACCAGGCTGATGCTGCTCGACATAGCCAGTTGTCCGTCTACTGAATTGCTATGGGTAAGCAATACCGATTGTACACCCTGCTGATAATAAGTTGTATTAGCAGCTGCCGTAACCCCGGAGCCTGTTACCGCCATTTGTGTTAACGGGAAGGTTTCAAATGTTTCTGTAAATAAAGGCTGATCTGCCAAGGTGCCTCCTGTTGCCGTAATAGGTATGATTGTATTGGCACAGGAAGTTGCCGTAGCCGGGTTTAGGGTTAAAGCTGATGGTGTTGTGTTTACCGTTATCACAATAGCACTATCCCTGCGGCAGGTACCGTCATTTCCGGTAACAGTATATGTAGTTGTTGTAGTTGGTGATACTGTTTGAGCTGCACCTGAAAGGTTGCCCGGGTTCCACGTATATGTATAAGCATTGGCACTGGTAACATTCAGGTTAACGGAACTGCCGGAACAGATAGTTCTGCCTGGGCCTGCAGCCGGGCTAACCGAACTGAAAGCAGGCGGTGCTGTAACTGTGGCGGTTACAGCTGTTCGTAACCCTTCGCAGATTTCAGCTGCCTGCCAGTCGTAGAAGTAATAATATGTATTGGTATTAAATCCTAACCAACCTGTAGTGATGCTGGCAAAACTGCCAACCGCATAGGGAAATGCCAGGCCGTTAAAATCACGCCATAAGCCAAGGCCGGCAAAGTTGGAGCTTAAAATTAGGCGGTGATTCGTTCCTGCAGGTATGGTGAAATTAAGCGGCACAACGATGCCGGTAGAAGTTGCCCCTGTAAAAGTGAAGCCCACAGAACAACCAGGTATCAGCACACCGGCACTGGTTACTGCCTGAATGGTAACCTCACCTGCTGCCTGTGGATACATCCTTACTGACTGCAGTACAAATGGAGAAGTGGCAGTAAACACCAGCCCTGTTTCAGTTCCATTAAATGTACCGTCAGCGCCGGTTGTACTTGCCTTTCCTCCTGAAATAGTGGCTCCTACAATTGCGTTACTAACATAATAATTGGTGGTTGCTGCTATTACAGGTGTTGTAAACGGACTGCCTGTAAAAAGTGCTGTTCCGCCAGTTGGTGCTGCATACCATTTTATAGTTCCGGTTGCAGCCGTAGCAGCCAGGTTAACAGTTCCTACACCGCAACGTGAACCGGGTGTTGTTGAAGTTACCTGTGGATTATTTACTGTAATAGTTACTACATTGGAATAGCTAAATGATCCGGCACCTCCGCAACAATTGGCACAACTTACCCTTAAACGGTATTGCGTAGTTGCTCCGATAGTGCCAATACTGGCCGAATTAGGATTCGTTTGCCCGGCTAACGGTACCCATATGGCACCATTAAAAAATTCCCACTGGTACGCTATACCTCCGCCGGTTGCAAAACCGGTGGCTGAAAGTGTAGCTGTACCTGATGCACATATACTCAGGTTTGAGGCTGTTGCTGTTCCGGCAGCATTGGACGTACAGTTAGGAGGAGTTAGTTCATCTGCACCAATATCCGGATTGCTGGCACTCCTGGTGGTACCATCTATATCTATGGTTATTCCGGCAATAGGTGTACCAAATGCATCCAATGGTGTGGTACCCTGAAGATGCAGGTTATTAACGGCAATAAACAATGGGTTTACAGCCAGGGAATTCACGTCCTGCCCGGTTGCCGTTTGCCAGGCAGCAAGTGAATTCCTTGCACTGCCTAAAAAACCTACTGCACTTGTTACAGAGTAATAATCATTGAAATTGATAGCGGAAAATATGGTATTTGCCGAATTACAATAAACTGCATAACGTATCCCGGTTGTTTGCCTGTTTGAAAAAATATTATTCCGGATATTGTTAGTTCCGGTAATGCCCGGTGCAATCCAGAAAGCCGCAGAAATGGTAAGAGTAGGATCACTGGATGAACCGGTCATGTCGGTTGACATATCTACACTGTTATAATAGATATTGTACCCATTACCCGTACTAATAGAAATCCCATAACCGCCATCATCAATAGAATTAGCATCTGTGAAACCTCCCGCTGTTACATCAAATACAAAATTATTGGCTACGGTGAGGTTATTGGCTGTACTGCTTGATTGCAATAAGATACCACTGCATCCCCAAAAATCAATCATCTTGATATCTGATATGATATTTCTTTCTATTAGTCCGCCTGATATGGTTCCAATTACCAATATTCCAGAAGTCTGGAAAGTAGTTGAACCAGCCGAAGATGTAACACCAAAAATTGTATTCTGACTAATGAAAACATTCTGTTGTTGTGCAATACCAATCCCGGTAAAGCCAAGCTTATTTCCGGCATTTACAGAACCAATAGTGTTATTGGAAATTGTATTGCCATTTTCATTTCCGTTAGGGCCAACCAGCACAATACCCGCCCGGCATGAATTGATTGTATTGTTCTGGTATGTGTTATTGCTGTTGGCCGTTTCCGCAATAGCTCCGTTGGCTGTACTGCCGGAAGAACTGATACCAAAACCGGTTGTTGTTGGGCCGTTTCCGGTAATTACACAATTCCTGATGATATTATTGGTTGCACCATTGGATGCTGATGCCGATGCAACCCAAACAACTGAAGCCGCATTGGATGTGGATGAGTTGGTTATCGTCATCTGGCTGCCGCCATTAATACCATCAATGGTAACATTATCTGCTCCGGCCAGTTTAATGATGGATGTAGCCAGGTTACCACTAATGGTAACCGTTGCCGATGGCCTTACAAGCACTGATGTATAATTCGCGGCACCGGTACCGCTGCTGTTCAACTGTGCGGTAGCCGTTTCTGTTGTACTCAGGTTTACAGTTGCTACAATTGCACCCGTATGTACTCCGGCATTGATGGCATCGAATGCAGCTTTTAACGTGGTATAGTTACTCGCTCCAATCGTAACATTCTGTGCAGAAGCCGACGAAGAAGCCAATACAAAAAAAAGAATCAATATACCGATCTTCTTGCTTAAAGATTTAATCAGCATAGAACAATTAAAAACATGGTGGGTTGTGTACATTTTCATCATAAGATCATGCTTGATAAATGGTAATTCAGTTGTTTCCTGTTGTCTTAATCAATAACCATTATTAACTGGAAAGAATAACTCATCTATAACACAAAAGTTCATTGACAAGTTAAATGTTTCCTGACCAGAATGATTATTTCATTCACCTGTTTGGTAAGTAAGCGAAGATTCTTCAATGGATTGGATATAATTAAAAAACTTTCGGCCTGGTAAAGATGACAGGCCGAAAAGATAATTTATACGAGTAAATATAATTAGAAATCTTCAATTACATTAAAATAATATTGCCCATAAAATCCACATATTGGTTTTTATTTAATTCTGATAATGAATTATTTAATACCAACACTTTCCCGATTTTTGAAAATGCAAGGATATTATACCTGAAAGTTAAAAAGATAACCGGCCGGTTTGAATTGAATCTTATTCAATACATTGAAGAAAAATCAGTCTGAATTATGGAAATAGCCTGTTTATCAGTATACTATTTTGAAAATGTTCAAATTATTCTCTGTTGACTGGATATGAAGCATATAATTTCCATGTGAGAGGTATTTTTCCAGCGTAATGCTGTATACGCTGCTGCCTCCGCCATGGTTCAATACCTGCTTCAGCACTACCTGG
>CALKVC010000135.1 GCA_937996595.1 uncultured Chitinophagaceae bacterium | reverse complement strand
CGGTTGTTAACCGGGACTTTTTTATTCAACCTCTATTTCATCTACAAATATATGGGAGGCGCCGCCGGCACCGGTGTGCCATTGGGGCAAATTGCCATACTGAACGGCTTTTATCCTGATAAACCTCGCTGTTGTTGCTGCAAAACTGGGTTCCAGTTTCATTACCTGCGGCTCTTCGTCTTCAATATACAGGTACTCCTTACCGTTATAAATTGGCCTGTAAACCATCCCGTCAGAAGACACTTCGATCTGTACCTGTTTTGGCATTATGATCCATGATCTTGTATCCTGTAAAAAACCGATCCTGATCCTGGATACCGGCCTCACCGATTTTAAGTCAACAATCACGTCCATATCCGTATGCTGGTATCCCTGCCAGTTACCTTTCCGCCAGTCAATAGTGCCATGTATTCCGTCAATCAGGCCTTCCACACCTCCGGCATCATATTGCTGCTCATAGGCCACATTGTATTTCACTGTCCAGTTATGAGGCTGTTTACGGTATTCAGCCCGGGTTACAAAACTGGCAACCCCTTTTTGATTGATGGCAATTGCTTTAACAACCGCAGACCTGTTAATGATAACGGGCATTTTATATAACCTGCTTTTAATTGTTGGTTCTGAGCCATCTGTTGTATAAAAAATACGTACGTTCTTTTCTGCTGAGGTGATTGTAATTTTCCTGTTTCCTTTAAAAGGAATAGCACCTCCATTGATCACAGGATTCATCACTATTTTCAAACTGCCTGCATATGGTCCGGTCAATTGTTTGGCTTCAACAGGCAATAACTTGCCCGGTTTGTCGCCCATCATAAACGTAATAAGGCCACCGTTGGCAATATCACCATGCTTTAGATATGCTGAATCCCATTGTGTAGGTTTCATTTTAGCGGCAGTACTGAGCAATGCCTGCTGTATATATATATTTTTCCCGCCTGCACCGGGTGCATTTATGATAAAGGATTTTTCATTTTCCAGGTTGATGGTCGCGAGTGGAAATACAGGGGAACCGATCATGTAATAGGGAGAACCCGGCGTAACCGGATAGAACCCCAATGCACTTAACACGTACCAGGCGCTCATTTGTCCGCAATCTTCATTACCAATTAAACCATCAGGTGCATCAAGGTACATATCAGTCATGATCCTGTTTACCAGTTGTTGTGTTTTATATGGCTTACCGGTGTAATTATACAGGTATGCAATATGATGGCTGGGTTCATTTCCGTGTGCATACTGGCCAATAAGTCCGGTGATATCGCTTTGATTTCTGCCGGTTGTTTGTTGCGGTGCAGCAAAAAGGGAATCAAGTTTTTGTTCCAGTTTTTTTGATCCACCTGTAAGTTCAAGGTATCCTTTAATATCCTGCGGAAAGTAAAACGAATACTGCCAGCTATTGGCTTCCGTAAAATGGTTATTCACTTCCCGTGGGTCGAAGGGATGCAGCCAATCGCCATTTTTACGGGGGCGCATGAATCCTGTTGCAGCATCCAGGATATTCTTATAATATTGAGACCGCCTGGTATAATCCCGGTAATCTTTTTCATTCCCGGTAAGTTTTGCATACTGTGCAATACACCAGTCATCATATGCATATTCAAGGGTTTTGCTAACACTTTCTGATTCGTCATCTGTTTCCATCAATCCGTTTCTTATATATGCCGGAAGCCCGAAGTGGTTCCAGTTGGCGCTTTTCTTCATGGCTTCCAATGCAAGTTTTATATCAAACCCGGTGATACCTTTTACATATGCATCGGTTATTACCGGTATGCTGTGGTAACCAATCATGCAATCTGTTTCACAACTGGCCAGTTCCCATACAGGCAGCCTTCCACCCTGCTGGTATTGTACCAGGAAGGTCTTAATATAATCAAGTGTACGGTTCCTGTCGATGATACTGTACAGCGGATGTGCGGCACGATAAGTATCCCATAATGAAAACACTGAATAGTATGTAAACCCTGCTGCCATATGTATCTTTCCGTCCATGCCCCGGTATTGCCCGTCTACATCCATATTTATATTAGGTACGATAGCAGTGTGATACAGAGACGTATAGAATATGCGCAGTTTGGTTGTATCTTCAGACCTCACTTCAATCTTTGCTAATTCAGATTCCCATTTTTGCTCAGCGGCTGTTTTCACGGCTTCAAAATCCCAGCCCGGCATTTCAGCTTCCAGGTTACGCTTGGCACCTTCCATGCTTACAGGCGATAAGGCCACTTTTACATAAACATCGCTGGAAGCAGGCAGGTTGAAACTCATATATGCTTTCAGGTTTTTGGATGAGGCATACCTGCTTTTTTCATCCGGCACTTCATCTTTCCAGATACCACTTTTTGCAAACGGGCTGGAGAACTTCATGACAAAATACACATATTGGTTGCTTGCCCAGGATTTGCTCCTACGCAATCCCGTTATGGTTACGCTGTCAACGATTGTCATGTAAGATTCCAGCACTTCATCACGATGAACGAGGTCGAGAATGATGGCATTATCTGTTGCTGATGAAAATGTATAGTGATGCATCCCGGCACGCTCAGTGGCAGTAAATTCAGCCTGGATACCGTCATCAAGCAGCTTAACACTATAATAACCTGCCGTTGCTTTTTCCTGGGCATGACTAAAAGCTGAACCGTATATTTTATTGTCATGAGATGGCTGGCCGTTCATAGGCATCAGCAGAATGTCACCGTAATCGCTTACGCCGGTACCACTGAGATGGGTATGCGAAAATCCGTAGATGAAGCTGTCGGAATAATGGTATCCGCCGCATCCGTCCCAGCCGGTAAGCCTGGTATCGGGGCTTAGCTGAACCATCCCATGCGGCACGGTTGCTCCCGGGTAAGTATGCCCATGCCCGCCGGTACCAATAAACGGATTTACATATTGAACATATCCCTGCTGGGAAAAACCATTTAGGGTTAGCAAAAGAGCAATTAAAGCTGCAATATTAATTTTCATGATCAGGTATATAGAAATAAAAAAAGCTTCCCAAAAGAGAAGCTAAGTTAGTTTAAATAAAAATCCGGTTGGGGATAAAGCCTGTTTTCTATTTTGGACCCTGTCCTAAAGGACAGGGCAATTCAGGACAGGGTAATTCAGGACAGGGCAATTCAGGGCAGGGATTGTTAGATTCAAAAAGGAAGATCATCTTCAACCGGTGCCTGTTGTAAGGCCGGTTGAGATTTAGCTACCGGTGAAGTGGATGCCCCTGCATGGGTTACATTGCCCTGGTTGTACTGACTACCTCCATTTGACTGCCCATCCGAATTACCGCCTAACAGTTGGATGTTTTGCACCCTCATACGAAGAGTGGCAGCAGCCTGTCCTTCTTTATTCGTGTAGGCATCCGCTTCGGGAGTTCCTTCCGCATAAACTGTTTTACCTTTTGTAAGATATTGTGAAAGAGCTGTTCGGTCTGTCCAGTAAGCACATTCCACCCATGTTGTCCTTTCTTTTGGATTTCCCTGGCTGTCTTTAAACTTTTCAGAATGAGCTACGCTGAAATTGATAACATGCTTGCCATTCACTTCTTTCACGATGCAATCTTTACCAAGATTACCTACAATTTGTAATTTGATCATAACTTGTTTTTTTAATGATTAATCGATGTATCTGTTTGCTTTTAATTAAGTATTTGATCATGCAGTTTAGTTCATTTTCTTCTTCAGGGTGCTTACCTGGTCCTGTAAGTTATTAACAAGATTTGCCAGTGAATTTACATCCCAACGTTGTTGCTGGGTTACTTTTCCGATAACAACCTGTGCCAGCCATAATTCTGCTATGTCTTCGGTATTTACCTGGTAAGGCTGATAATTCGGGTTATCGCTTACCAGTGAAACCTTATTCCTGCTCCTGTTGTTTTTAACAATGCGTTTATATACAATACCTTCATGGCGGCTTACTACAATATAGGCCTGGTTATTCTTCACATCGTCTATTGACTCTACTTTTTCGCCTACGATGATGCTGCCGCTTGGAGTGGGCAGCATGCTGTCGCCAATGATTTCAAAGGCCCGGTAGTTGCCCCCGGTAAGCATCGGCAGGGTAAATGTGTTCAGTTCATCAATGAATTCGGTATCGGCATAACTGGCGAGGTAACCGGCGGCGGCTTTAACCGGAACAAAATGGATCAGGTTCCTGTCGGCCGACATCATTTTCTGCTGCCTCCGTTTGGCCAGGTAGCTGTTGCCGGCCTGGGCGGAAATGCTAACATCCTGGAGCAACAATTCATCCAGGCTCAGTTTGAACATGTCTGCCACTATCTCCAGCACATCCAGCCTGGGATCGGCCCTTTCCTCTTCATAAGCCCCTATCAGTGAGCGTTTGATATGCAGTTTACTGGCAAATTCTTCCTGCGTCCAGCCACGCAGCTTGCGCAGGTATTTCAGGTTTAATCCGGCTCTTGACATAACTAAGCTAATTTGATTAGCACAAATATACTAAATTAATTAGTTTGACAAAATTTATTTTTTTTGTTTGCCGGGAAGGCGGGAAGGGATGTTAAAAATGTAATGACCCGGTCATCAAGTCATAAAACAACAATCATGGTATTCATTCAACCATTTCAATTCATCGTTCAGACTAACTTTTCTATCCGCTTTCAATGGAATAATAACACTGCCTTGTTTATTGAGCACAAATACATGACAACATATCATTTGAAATCAAATCACAACACAGCTAATATTACAACTTTAACCTGCCAGGCACCATACCCTGCCAGGGGCAATTCGAGGTTCATAAAAGGTAAAAATATATTCTATTATCTTTATCCAAATTTTAAACATGAAAAAAACTTGTATTTACCTTTTTTTAATGATCATATCTTTTGCTGCACATGCGCAGGATTCGGTATCATATGATGAATTGATGCAAAAATCACGCAGGGCAAGAACCACCAGCACCATCATGGTAGCTACTGGCCCTGTAATTGCGGCCGGCGGTATCGGTACCCTGATTTACGGGCTATTACAAAATGATATTGCTGAACCGGATTATATATACGATGTAAACGGGAATGTAACCATAGTGCCGGCAAAAAAATATACTACCGAAATTGTGGCAGGAGCGGCAGCAGCAGCAGTGGGTATTGCCGTTGCGCTTACCAGCATCGCTTTTTCAAACAAAGCCTATAACCTGAAACTGCAGGCCAGGAAACTGAAATTCAAATCTACTACCGACCGTATACATATTCCGGGAATGCAGGGGCAGATGGCAAATTACAGGGCTACACAATTAAAACTGTCATTGCTCATCCCCCTAGGCAAGTAATAGCAGGTTTTTAATTTTCAGTGCTTATTTTTGCTGCAAAACCACCATATGCAAACAGTACAGATTTTACATAATATCCTGCGCTGGGGCGTGTTGCTTTTCGGTATACTTACCGTAATCAGCGCCATCGCAGGACTGATGGGCAAACGGCCCTATAGCACCGGTGATAACAGGATGAACCTCCTCTTCATGATCTTTTGTGATATACAACTCCTGCTCGGCCTTGGTTTATTCTTTTCCAACCACTGGTTCCATCAACTCAGAGACGGCATGGGCACTGTGATGAAAAATCCGGTTGCAAGGTTTTTTACGGTAGAACACGGCCTGTTGATGATAATTGCATGGATACTGGTTCATGCCGGCAGAACCGCTGTAAAAAATGCCCCTTCCGAATCAAAACATAAAAAAACACTCATTTTTGCAGGCATCGCCCTGTTATTGATACTGGTTTCCATCCCATGGCCATTCAGGGCCGACATAGCCAGGCCCTTATTCCGGTGGTTTAACTGATCAGTATAATCATAAACACATCAAATGACAAAAAAGAAAGAGAAACCCGTCATACTTATCACCAACGACGATGACATAACCTCACCGGGTATACGCAATTTAGTGGAAGCAGTAAAAGACCTGGGCAAAGTGGTTGTGGTAGCACCTGACAAACCCCAGAGCGGCATGGGACACGCCATCACCATCGGTTCCCCGCTCCGCCTGAACAAAATGAATATCTTCGGCGATATAGAAGCCTGGCAAACATCCGGCACTCCTGTTGATTGCGTAAAATTGGCCGTTGACAAAGTGCTGCACCGCAAACCCGACCTCTGCCTCAGCGGTATCAATCACGGTGCAAACCATTCCATCAACGTGATATACAGCGGTACCATGTCGGCTGCCATGGAAGCTTCCATAGAAGGTATCCCCAGCATCGGTTTTTCGTTGCTTGATTACCGTTATGAAGCAGATTTTACCGGCTCACGGATGATCGTAACCAAAATAGTGAAGAGACTGCTGGAAGACAAGATGGATAAGCACCTGCTGCTGAATGTGAATATACCTTCAGTTCCTGCATCAGAAATAAAAGGTATCAAGATATGCAGGCAGGCCTATGCCAAATATGAAGAAGATTTTGATGAACGCCTCGATCCGCATAACAAGAAGTATTACTGGCTTACCGGCGAATTCGTAAACTTCGATAAAGGAAAGGACACCGATGTATGGGCCCTGCAGCATAATTATGCCAGCGTGGTGCCCGTTCAATTCGACCTTACCAATTATGAACTGAAAAAAAAGCTTGAAAAAAGCAAGATGTTCAAATGATTTTCAAGAAAGACAGCATTACACTGGGCATTATTTTAGGCATGATTGCGCCGGTGTTGGGGATAGTAATGTTTAAGATCTATAAATTCGGCATTTTCACCTACCGGGAAACATTCGACTTCATGCGACTGGAACCGGGGCACAAAACACTTTCAGTGGCCCTCACCCTTTCCCTGCTCCTGAATGCTTTGCTGTTTACCATC
>CALKVC010000134.1 GCA_937996595.1 uncultured Chitinophagaceae bacterium | reverse complement strand
CGATCTGATGCTGGACATGGGGTTCTTTGACGACATCATGTTTATCATCAATCACCTTCCGGCCAGCAGGCAGAACCTGTTGTTTTCCGCCACCATGCCCCATAAAATAAGGGAACTGGCCCGGAAGATCCTGCATAACCCGGAAGAAGTGAACATTTCTATCAGCAAACCTCCCGAGAAAATCAACCAGCAGGCTTACATCGTATACGACACACAAAAGATCCCGCTCATACTGCACCTGCTGAAAGAGAAAGATTTTAAAAGCGTACTTGTTTTTTGCAGCAGCAAGCTGAGTGTGAAACAACTAACGCGAGACCTTAGACGCAATAGGCTGAACGCAGATGAAATTCACAGCGACCTGGTCCAGGATAAGCGCGAGGAAGTTCTCATGCAGTTTAAAAGCGGCCGGTTGCCGATCCTGGTAGCAACAGATATCCTTAGCCGTGGAATAGATATAGACAATATTGACCTGGTCATCAATTTTGATGTACCGCACGACGGGGAAGATTACGTTCACCGGATAGGCCGTACGGCCAGGGCTGCAGCAGACGGCTCAGCCTATACACTGGTGAGTATAAAAGAACAACGGAAATTCATGGCCATAGAGAAGTTGCTGGGCAAGCCTGTTCCCAAAGCAGTAGTACCGGAAGCACTGGGGGAAGTACCGGAATATGATACCGCATCAAAATCGGGTAGAAGGCCCGGAGGCGGTTTCAGGCAGGGGAATTTTAATAGAAAGGGCGGTAGCAGGAAGGCAGGCTCCAGATAGCATTTCCAGGTTTTTATTGTTTCGTGAAATACAGGCAAAATGACACCGGTCATTTTACAGTTTTCTTTTTAATTTGTAACTGAAATGATAGTTAGCAAAGAAGAAAATATTTTACTGGAGATTATTTCCGGTAAACATGCTCAGGGCTTATTGAAAGCGGTTAATCATAACCGTGACCATCTTTCCGCCTTTCTGCCATGGGTGAAACACATGCAAACGGTTGATGATTTCAGCAATTATATAACCAGGTGTGAACAGCTTAACCTGCAGGAGCAGGAACTGAATTATGTGATTTTACTGCACGGAAGCATTGTTGGCAGGATCGGCCTTCATGATATAAACCTGCAACATAGAAATGCTTCATTGGGCTACTGGATAACCACGGATGCTTCGGGTAAAGGAATTGTTACCAGGTGTTGCAGCATGCTGATAACATATGCATTCAATGTGCTTGGCCTTGAAAGGGTTGAAATAAGGGCCGCTTCAGCTAACCTGAAAAGCCGGGCAATCCCTGAAAAACTACATTTTACCCATGAAGGGATATTAAGAAAGGCTGAACTGGTAAACGGCAATTTTCATGATCTCTGCGTGTATTCTATTTTAAAAGATGAATGGATAGGAGAATAATTGTTTAACCATATATATCTTTTACGTGAAATGATGCTGCTTTCATCATCAGAAATCCAAGTTAGGTGAACAACAGCGATAATTATTTATTTTTACCGTTACCCGGCAGGTTTTTGCATCCGTTGTGATGGCAAATAAACTACACCTGCAGGCATTCAGGTGGCAACCAGTACTTCTTCACATATCTTAAACAGCCCGGTTGAATATCTAACCGGTATTACCGCAGCAAAGGGCGACCTACTTCGGAAAGAACTTGGCATTTTTAATTTCAAAGACCTGCTGGAATATTATCCGTTCAGGCATATTGATAAAACAAGGGTAGATAAGATTAGCAGCATTGGCCTTACAACTGAATATGCCCAGGTTGCCGGCACCATTACCGCCAAAAACATCCTGGGGGAAAAACAGAACAGGAGGCTGCTGGTGCAGATCATGGATGAAACAGGGATGCTGGAACTAGTTTGGTTCCAGGGTATCAATTGGGTGGAAAAGATGCTGGTTACCGGCAATAAGTACCTTGTTTTTGGTAAAACGGGTTTCTTTAATGGCAAACCCCAGATGGCTCATCCCGAAATTGAGCCATACAGCCCGGAAAAAGCCGGCGGGAAAAGCTACCTTGAACCGATATATTCGTCCACCGAAAAATTAAAAACCAGGGGCCTGAATGGCCGGGCAATCGGAAAATTCACATTAGATTTACTAAACCGGCTTACGGTAAAAGAGCTGCCGGAAAACCTGCCGGAAACAATTATAAGCAGGTATAAGCTCATCAGCCGGTTTGAAGCAACCAGGCAAATACACTTTCCCGCTTCCATACAACAATACGAGCAGGCCCTGCGGCGCCTGAAATTTGAAGAATTTTTCATAGCTCAGTGGAATGTGCAGTTTGTTAAGCGTAAAAGGCATCGGTTCAGTAAAGGGCATATATTTTCAACGGTGGGCACGCTGTTCAATGAGTTTTATGAGAAACACCTGCCATTCCCGCTTACAGAAGCCCAGAAAAGAGTGTTGAAAGAGATACGTAAGGATACAGCCGGCGGCCACCAGATGAACAGGCTTTTGCAGGGTGATGTGGGCAGCGGTAAAACGATCGTAGCCTTGCTGAGCATGCTTATCTCGGCTGATAACCGGAACCCGGAAACCGGCGAACCATTCCAAAGCTTATTGATGGCGCCAACCGAAATACTGGCCCAGCAGCATTATGCCGGTATATGCGACCTGGTTAAACAGCTACCCGTTACCGTTATGTTATTGACCGGCTCCACAAAAACAAAAGAAAGGAAAGAAATACTCAGGTCATGTGCTGATGGGTCATTAACAATATTAATCGGTACACATGCAGTTATAGAAGACCACGTACAATTCCGCAACCTCGGATTTGCCGTAGTGGATGAACAGCATAAATTCGGCGTGGCCCAGCGGGCGAAACTTTGGGCAAAAAACACCGTCCCCCCGCATATACTGGTGATGACGGCAACTCCCATTCCGCGAACGCTGGCATTAACAGCATATGGCGACCTTGATTATAGCATCATAGATGAATTGCCGCCCGGCAGGAAACCGGTGAATACGGTGCACAGGTACGAGCAAGCCAGGCCACAGGTGATGGATTTTATAAAACAGCAGCTTGCCCTGGGCAGGCAGGCATATATCATATACCCGCTGATTGAAGAAAGCAGTAAACTGGATTATGAAAATCTCATGAAAGGGTACGAGGAAGTGAAATCATTCTTTCCGGAACCTGCTTATTGGATAAGTATGGTGCATGGGAAACAGGATGCCCTGCAAAAAGAGACCAATATGCAGCGTTTTGTTCAGGGAGATACCCATATAATGGTAAGTACCACTGTAATTGAAGTAGGCGTAAATGTACCCAATGCCTCCGTGATGGTGATTGAAAGTGCTGAGAAATTTGGCTTATCGCAGTTACACCAGTTACGCGGAAGAGTAGGCAGGGGTGCAGAACAGAGTTACTGTATTTTACTTACCGGGCGGAAATTATCGGCAGATGCAAGGGAAAGGATCAACATCATGGTCCGGACGAACGATGGGTTCCTGGTTGCAGAAAAAGACCTGGAACTCAGGGGCCCCGGTGAAATGGAAGGAACCAGGCAAAGCGGCATATTGCATTTTAAGCTGGCAGATATCGTACAGGATAAAGCCATGCTTGAAGCAGCAAAATTGTCAGTTGAACAGATCATAGAAACAGACCCTGAACTGTTATCTGAAGAAAACAGCGCCTTAAAAAATTACCTGCTGCTGCAAAAAGGGAAGACTGCCTGGAGCAGGATCTCATAAAAAAGTTAAAGCATGTTTAAAGCTTCGGATAAGTGAACAAACCGCTAATATTTTCGTTAATTATGAGTAAATTGTATAAAATTTCAGGTTGAACAGATTTGGAAAAATACCGATATATGTATGGATGTTTTTGATGGCTCTTTTCTTAAGCATCCATGTACTGGCCCAAATGGAATTTGTTGAGAACAAAGGACAATGGAACAGCAGGGTAGATTTCCGGGGTGATTTCAACACCGGTTCATTTTTCATAGAGAAAAACGGGTTCACCGTATTATTGCACGACCCGGAAGATGTTCAGGCCCTTTCTGAAATAGCACATGGCCATAAGGCGGATAAGGAAAACCTTTCCAAGCCGATTGTTTTTAACTCATTTGCCTATAAGGTTAATTTCCTGGGAGCTGACAAACATGCAATATCCGTTCCCGAAAAACCGCTTCCCACATATAATAATTATTTTCTTGGAAATGATCCTGCTGCCTGGGCTGGCGGTTGCCGCGTATTCCAGGCAGTTACTTACAGAAACGTATACCCGAATATAGATATACGCTATTACAGCAGTGCCGGCAAACTTAAATATGATTTTATCGTTCGTCCCGGCGGAAACGTCGCTTCCATAGCCATGCAATATGACGGGCCCGTTGACCTGTTCGTTAAAAACAGGGAATTGAATATCGTAACTTCTGTTGGCACGGTTACAGAATTGTATCCTTACAGCTACCAGACCGGCAAAGCAGCAAGAGAAGAAATTGATTGCAGGTATGCAGTAAAGCATAATGTAGTTACATTCCAGGTTAAGCAATACGACCTTAAGGAAACACTCATAATAGACCCTTCAATCATATTTTCCACATTCACCGGAAGTACTGCAGATAATTGGGGGTACACGGCCACTCCCGGGCCTGATGGTTCGTTTTTTGCCGGCGGGATTGCTTTTGGTGCCGGGTATCCTGTATCCCCGGGCGCATTCAGTACGGTGTATAACGGCGGTACGCCGGAAGATGAATTTGGTGGTTATGACATTGCCATTTTCAAGTTTTCTGCAAACGGGAGCAACCGCCTGTATGCAACTTACCTGGGAGGTAACGGTAATGAACAACCGCATAGTATGATTGCGGATGCACAGGGTAACCTGGTGGTGGCCGGAAGGTCGTTTTCTTCCAATTATCCGCTTACAACACCGGCATTGGGTTCGGGTGGCCGTTTTGATATTGTGATCACGAAATTCAATGCAGCCGGAAATGCCCTGCTGGGTTCGGTTAAGATTGGCGGTGCCGGTGATGATGGGGTGAACATCCGGCCCAAATACAATAATCCGACAGGTACAGACGGTATCAGGAGGAATTATGGTGATGATGCCAGGAGTGAAGTGATACTGGACGGTTCAAATAATATTATTCTTGCTTCCTGTTCACAATCGCCTGATTTTCCTGTTGGGCCGGGAACAACCATACAGCCTGCCAATGCAGGTGGCAGGCAGGATGGAGTGATTTTAAAATTCAATCCGAACCTGTCAACCCTTTTATTCAGCACGTATTTTGGTGGTTCGGGAGATGATGCCTGTTTTGTAACCAGTGTAAACCCGGTAACCAATACCATTTATGTTGCCGGTGCCACAACCAGCAATAACCTGCCCGGTAATAAAGCGGGAACGATTGGTACATCCTACCAGGGAGGCGTAGCCGATGGATTCATTACAGAAATTCAAAATGATGGTTCAGCCATCATACGAACAACATACCTGGGAACAAGCGGTATAGATATGCTGTATGGCCTTAAATTCGACAAGCTTGGTTTTCCCTATGTGATGGGAACAACAACCGGTAACTGGCCGGTAGTGAATGCAGCTTTCAGCAATGCAGGCAGCAAGCAGTTTATCAGTAAGTTGCAGCCTGATTTTTCATCTTATATATACTCAACCGTTTTCGGAACAGTATCAGGTGTACCGAACATTTCTCCCATAGCATTCCTGGTAGACCGTTGCGAAAACGTGTATGTATCAGGCTGGGGAGGTGGTATCAATGTTCAGCAGGGTTATTCTACCGGAAACACCAATGGACTTCCGGAAGTGAACCCTTTAACAGGCATACCCGCACCTGATGGAGCCGACTTCTACTTTTTTGTTTTGGAAAAGGATGCACAGAGCCAGCTTTTTGGTTCACATTTTGGTCAGTTTAACGGGGTTGGAGACCATGTAGATGGGGGTACAAGCCGGTTTGATGAAAATGGCGTCATATACCAGGCCATGTGCGCCAACTGCGGCGGAGGCACTACATTCCCCACAACACCCGGCTCCTGGTCACCTACTAATAGCAGCAGCAACTGTAATGAGGCAGCGGTAAAAATTGAAATGAATTTTGCAGGCGTGGGAGCCGGGTTCCAGATTTCCATAAATGCTATCATCAATGATACCAGCGGTTGTGTACCATTAAAAGTAGATTTCCGGGATACCCTGCAAAAAGGTAAGCGGTTCTATTGGAATTTCGGCGACAACTCACCCATTGTAACAACCACATCATTTGATGTTTCTCATACATACAATGCGGTAGGTGTGTATACGGTGATGCTGATAGCAGAAGACAGCAGTACCTGCAATATCCGCGATACCGCTTATAAAGTGGTTAAAGCAGGCAATAATGTAGTGAAACCCGATTTCCTGGCGCAGAAATTACAGCCCTGTGAAAGTTTAACCATGCAGTACAGCAATACCTCCACGGCAGTTGCCGGCAATTTCGGGCCAAAGAGTTTCTACTGGGATTATGGCGATGGTACGCCCCGCGATACGGCAGCTTTCAGTCCGCCACGGGTACACACGTATGCACAACCAGGGGTATATACCGTAAAGTTATTTGTACGGGATACTACTTTCTGCAATTCCCCTGATTCAGTTGAAAAAACGATCAGGATCAGCCCACTGGTGAAAGCCTCATTCAATACCCAGCGGGCGGGTTGCGCCCCTTATTCCGCCGTTTTTGAAAACACGTCACTGGCGGGTACCGACTTTATCTGGGATTTCGGTGATAACACTACTTCAACACAGGTAAATCCTATCCATGTATATAATTTACCCGGTACGTATAATGTAAGGCTTATTGCGCTGGATACCAATACGTGTAACAAGGCAGACACTTCCGCCTTTTTTACGATAACCGTAGTACCTAAACCCACTGCATCATTTACATGGGCGCCTAACCCTCCCCGTGAGAATACGCCGGTGAGGTTTACAAACCTGAGTTCCCCGGATGCCACCCGTTTCCTTTGGAATTTCGGCGATGGTGAAAGTTCTACGGAAAGGAACCCTGTACACCAGTATAACAGTACGGGCAGGTTTACGGCAGAGCTGATAGCATATAATGACCTCGATTGCCCGGATACCTTCCGCCTGGCAGTGGATGTGATAATAATCCCGTTGCTTGATGTTCCCAATGCCTTTACACCGGGCCGCTTCGGTGAAAACGGTTTCATATCGGTGAAGGGTTTCGGTATCGGTAAGATGGATTGGAGGATTTATAACCGCTGGGGCCAGCTCATATTCCAGTCGAACAACAGGAAAGCTGGCTGGGACGGAACCTATAAGGGTAAGCTGCAGCCAATGGACGTTTATGCCTATACGTTAGATGTTGAATTTACCGATGGCAAAAAATTGAGGCGAACAGGAGATATAACACTTATACGATAAATGAACAGGAACAAGGCCATATGGATCATGTTGATTTGCTGTTTTTCAGCAGTGCGGCTGTATGCACAGGACCTCCATTTCTCCCAGTTCTTTAATTCACCATTATCAACCAACCCGGCCAATACGGGATTTATCCCGGATGCAGATTACCGGCTTGGCGTCCATTACCGCAACCAATGGAGCAATATCATGCTGGCGCCATATAAAACCATCAGTGTTTTCGGGGATGCCCAGCTCATGAGGAACAGGCTTGAAAATGGCTGGCTGGGTGCCGGTGCAATTATTTTGAGTGATGTGGCCGGCAGCGGAAGCCTTCGTTCAACAAAAGTGTATGGTTCGCTCGCATATCACCAGATGCTGGGAAACAGCAGTTTGCTAAGTGCGGGTTTCAACCTGGGCTGGGCCAATAAGCGTATAGATCCAACCAACCTGAAATTTCCCGACCAGTTTGACGGAAAATTTTTTGATAACAGTTTGCCTACTTCAGTAGTGCTGGTAAATAATAACGTGAATTATTTTGATATGCAGGCTGGCATGAACTATGCTTATTTCCCAACAGAGGATGTTTATGTGAATGCCGGTTATTCCATTCACCATGTGAACAGGCCGCGGGAGAGCTTTTTCGCTGATAAGAGCGAAAGTACTATCATACCTATGCGGCATATCGCCTTTGTAAACGGTATTTTAAAAGTGCATCCCAATGTAATCATCAATCCAAACGTATTCTTCACTACCCAGGCAAAAGCGTATAATCTGGTAGGTGGTCTTACTGCATATTATAACCTGTCTAATTTGGGAGAGGCCCAGTTAATTGCGGGTGTTTATTACCGTTATAAAGATGCGGTGATACCGATGGTAGGGCTGGAGATCAGTAATATCAGGTTTACTTTCAGCTATGATATTACCACGTCTTCCCTTAATAATTATAATTATTCCAGGGGTGCCAATGAATTTAACCTGTTAAAGAACGGGTTTTATCCTGATAATACGGACAGGCAGTCGCTCTGCCCTAAGTTTTAGGATATGTCAGCAGCTATTATTTAACCTGTATTCTTCCTAAATTTCATTTTCTTTACGAAATTTGCACAAATATTTTTCATGCCTGTAACGTCTGATGAAAGAAGTAAATTCCTTAGCCACCTGGAAGCCTTTAAGTCTATTGCCGGTGAATCCAATGTATATACGGATGAAGAAAGCCTGCAGGCGTATGCACACGACGAAACAGAAAACCTTCATTTTCTCCCGGACATTGTTATCAAACCACGCACAACTGCTGAAATAAGCGCAATCATGCGTATTTGTAATGCAAACCGCATACCGGTAACACCACGTGGGGCAGGAACAGGTTTAAGTGGCGGCGCTTTGCCTCAACTGGGCGGTGTACTTATTTCTTTTGAGAGGATGAACAGCATTTTGGACATTGATGAACGAAACCTGCAGGTAACCACAGAACCGGGTGTGATTACTGAAGTATTGCAAAATGCAGTAAAGGAAAAAGGGCTTTTTTACCCGCCGGATCCAAGCAGCCGGGGAAGCTGTTTTATCGGAGGCAATATTGCTGAAAACAGCGGCGGGCCAAAAGCCGTAAAATATGGTGTGGTTAAAGATTATGTACTGAACCTGGAAGTGGTGCTGCCCAATGGTGATATTATGTGGACCGGCGCCAATGTGCTCAAAAATTCCACCGGGTATAACCTCACGCAATTGATGGTAGGCAGTGAAGGAACCCTTGGCCTCGTTACCAAAATCGTACTGAAACTGTTACCCCATCCCAAACACGACCTGCTGATGCTGGTACCATTCAAAAACCTGGAAAAAGCGGGAGAGGCTGTCAGCGCTATTTTCAGGGCCGGTTTTACGCCGAGTGCGCTTGAACTGGTTGAAATTGATGCATTGAAGATTGTGAGCCGTTTTGTTGAAAGCAATGCCGTACCCATTACTGATGACACGGCGGCACACCTGATCATAGAAGTGGATGGAAACCATCCGGAGACACTGATGAATGAAATGGAAGCCATATCTGAACTGCTTACCGGGTATGATTGCGGCGAAGTGTATTTTGCTGATGATGCACAGCAGAAAGCTGAATTATGGAAATTACGCAGACGCGTAGCCGAAGCTGTTAAACTAGCGGGGTATACCATAGAAGAAGATACGGTTGTTCCCAGGGCCCAACTGCCTGCATTGATTAAGGGCGTGAAGGAACTGGGCCTGCAATATGCTTTTGAAGCAGTTTGTTACGGACATGCCGGTGACGGTAACCTGCACATACGCATCAAAAAGGAAGGAAGCATCTACAGCCTGAACAACCCCGATGTGATACCGGCGCTGAAAGCATTGTTTACCCTGGTAAAATCGCTGGGCGGAACTATCAGTGGTGAACATGGTATCGGCCTGATTCAAAAGGAATATATGGACCTCGTTTTTGAAAAGAATGACATACAACTGATGCGTGCCATCAAAAAAGCCTTCGACCCCAATAACATCCTGAACAGCGGAAAAATTTTTGATGCCTGAACATTAAAATGTAAAACAATGAAAAGATATGTTGCGCTTTTGTTAACTGTATTCCTGTCTGCCAGCCTGTATGCGCAGGATAAAGAGATGGAAACAGTGGATGAAAATGAAGAGAAGCGCGGATTCCGGTTAGAAAACCTGTTTACCGGCGGCGGAATCCAGTTGTCTTTTTCTGGCAGTACATTCATTGGTGGTGCCAGCCCGGTGCTGGGCTATAGTATCAATAAATGGCTGGATGCCGGTGTGGTTATTAACTTCACGTATTATTCCGACAGGCACATCACTTATTACAGCCCGGGAACCGGATTATATTATTCCAGTGATGACAAATTACGGCAAACGCTTTTTGGTCCGGGCGCTTTTGCAAGGGTATATCCCGTTAAGTTCCTGTTTTTACAGGCACAGGGTGAAATGAATTTTATATCCCAGAAAATTATTTATGCCGCCAATTACCCCTCGGAAAAATCAAATTATAATGTTCCAAGCCTGTTGGTGGGAGCAGGTTATTGTAACGGAAGGGAAGGTGTAGGTAACCTGTTTTATTATTTTTCGCTGATGATTGACGTAATAAAGAACAGGAACTCTCCATATGTTGAGCAGATATCTAACGGTAAAGTAAACATGCTGCCTATCATTCGGGCTGGTTTACAGATACCGCTGTTCCAGGGGCGAAGAGGGATACGTTGAGGTAATCAGATATATTTCAGCAGGTCTGCCGGTTCATTCAGCACTTTTATCTTATTATCCGGATGGTCGTACAGGAAATCTTCATCCTGCATACGCCGAATATGTTCTACCAGGTGGTTGTAAAAACCGCCGGTATTCATGAAAAAAATCTTTTTATCGTGTATGTTCAACTGGTTCCAGGTTAGCATTTCAAACACTTCATCCATTGTACCATATCCACCCGGTAGTATAACAGCGGCGTCGCATTTTTCATATAAAAGTTGTTTTCTTATATGAATGGTCTCTACCACCAGCAATTCGGTAAGCCCATGGTGGCTGTGTTCCCTGTCTGAAAGTATTTCCGGAATTATACCGATCACTTTACCGTTTTTTTCAAGGGCGGCGTTTGCAATGGTTCCCATCAGGCCTTTATTGCCACCGCCATAAATAAGGGTAATGTTATTGTTTGCCAGCAGGTGGCCCAGTTCCCTCGTATGGCTTTCAAATAAACTGTTTTTACCCGGTTTACTGCCGCAGAATACAGCGATTGAATGAAGTTGCATCTTTATATAGCATTAATAATAGGCAAAGACACGTAGATTTTTTATATTTTCAATTTTAATTTAACATTAAACGAGATATATGTCGCCTTACCTGCTGTTGTCATTTGTACTTGGATACTTCATATTGCTTTACCTCGTTGCCTGGTATACCAGCCGCAATTCAAACAACGATTCATTTTATATCGGCAATAGGAATTCAAACTGGAAGCTGGTGGCATTCGGCATGATCGGTACATCACTGAGCGGGGTAACATTTGTAAGTGTTCCCGGCAGTGTGGGTAATATTGCACAGCCCGGCGCCGTACCCAATGCACTGGGTTATTTCCAGGTTGTGATAGGTTATCTGCTCGGATATTTTGTAGTAGCATTCGTACTGCTTCCCCTGTATTACCGGATGAACCTTACATCCATTTACAATTACCTGAAACACCGGTTTGGGGAATGGGCATACAAAACGGGCGCTTCCTTCTTTATCATTTCCAGAACGGTTGGTGCAACGGCAAGATTGTACCTGGTGATAAACATCCTGCATATTTTCATCCTGTCGCAGATGCATATTCCCTTCTGGGTGTCTACAGCAGTGGTGTTGCTGATGATATTGCTGTATACTTTTGAAGGAGGTGTTAAAACGATTGTTTATACAGATACGTTACAAACTTTCCTGATGATCTCCGGGCTGCTTGTATGTGTAGTATATATCTTAAACAACCTTGATTTTTCCATCAGTGATGCCGTAAATGCCATGGAAGCGAAAAGCCTTACCAGGATTTTTAATACGGATGTTAACAGCAAAGGCTTTTTCATAAAACAGATTATTGGCGGCATGTTTATTACCATTGCCATGACTGGCCTTGACCAGGAGATGATGCAAAAGAACATCAGTGTGAAGAACCTGAAAGACTCACAGAAGAACATGATGACATTCAGCATGATCATGGTTTTTGTAAACATGCTGTTCCTGTTGCTGGGCGGCCTATTGTATATTTATGCCTATAATAACGGGGCTGCATTTACAACCAATACTGTTGATAATAATGCCGTTTTCGGATTGTATCATCAGCAGTTGAACATAACCGGAGATAACCTGTTTCCTTCCATCGCCCTGGGCTTGTTTCAGCAAATGCCGGTAATTATCAGCATCATCTTCATCATAGCGCTTATTTCAGCGTTGTTCCCCAGTGCCGATGGTGCGCTTACAGCCCTCACATCTTCTTTCTGTATTGATATACTTGGGTTGAAAGAAAGGCAGAACATGACAGAAATCCAGAAAAGGAACACCCGGCTAACTGTACATTTTACGCTTACCATTATCTTCTTCCTTTGCATACTCGTATTCAGGGAAATTAACAGCAGGTCTATCATAGACAAGATACTAGACCTGGCCGGTTATACGTATGGGCCATTATTGGGTTTATTTGCTTTCGGCATACTCACCAAACGTACACTGGCTGATAGTTTCATCATAGCCATCATTGCGCTGATCAGCCCGGTTCTTTGTTATATTTTGCAAACGAATGCACCGGCCCTGCTGGGAGGTTATAAGATTGGCATTGAAATTCTGCTGATTAACGGTGCCATTACTTTCCTGGGATTGTTAATTATTTCAAAAAAACCGGCAATAGTTTAAGTTACCATGGAAATTATCAATCAAATGGCGGAAGCATATGCTTTGAAATATTCATCGGCCATGGAAGATTTACTGCTTGAAAACCAGGCAAATACAATGGCGTTTCACAAGCATTACCATATGCATAGCGGGCTGTTGCAGGGAAAGTTGTTGGAAATGCTCAGCCTGATGATAAAGCCTGAAAAAATACTGGAAATAGGCACTTTTACAGGCTTTAGTGCGTTATGTTTATCCAAAGGCCTTCAGGAAGGGGGCGTGCTGCATACGATTGAATTAAGGGAGGAAGACGCCGAAAATGCCCGTTCCTATTTTAACAGGCACCCGGCAGCATCAAAGCTGATTTTGCATGTAGGAAATGCAATGGATATCATTCCGGGTTTACAGGAACAATGGGACCTGGTATTCATAGATGCAGACAAAGTGAGTTATATTGATTATTACGAATTAACTTTGCCATATATAAACCCGGGCGGATGGATCATTGCAGATAATGTACTGTTCCATGGGGAAGTGCTTCAGGATAGCCTGAAAGGGAAGAATGCAAAAGCCATCCAGGCTTTCAATGAGCATGTAGCCGCAGATACAAGGGTAGAACAGGTTGTTTTAACCGTAAGGGATGGTTTAATGTTGATTAGAAAATTATAAATCTTATGAAAAAAATAGTTGTAACTATTTTATCATTCATCGTTTGCACTGCCGGAATTTCTCAAAGCATCAGTGTGCAGGATTATATCAATACTTATAAGGATCTCGCCATCAGCGAAATGAAAAGGACCGGTATTCCTGCTTCCATAACCATCGCCCAGGGCATACTGGAAACCGAAAACGGAAACAGTGACCTGGTAAGGCGTTCCAATAACCATTTCGGAATAAAGTGCAAAAATACCTGGAAAGGGCCGAGTGTATCGCATGATGATGATGCACCCGGAGAGTGTTTCAGGAAATACGAATCGGCGGAAGATAGTTACCGCGACCATAGTAATTTTTTAAAAGGA
Source organism: uncultured Chitinophagaceae bacterium (assembly GCA_937996595.1). Taxonomy (GTDB): domain Bacteria; phylum Bacteroidota; class Bacteroidia; order Chitinophagales; family Chitinophagaceae; genus Ferruginibacter. The sequence continues at coordinate 27,901 of CALKVC010000134.1, read as the reverse complement.
AGCAGCCGGTATGCATTCTTATTTGAGCTTGACCCGCTGGACTATAAAAGTTGGGCTCACGGTTTAAAAAAAGCAGGCTATGCAACCAATCCCAGGTATCCGGCCATCCTGATAAAAAACATTGAAACCTATAACCTGCAACAATTTGACCGGTTAGATGCGGGTGAACCAGAAAGCAGAAATGAGGATATTGCGGTTGCTGTAAAAACTGATAAAGAGATCAGCCAACAATCTATAGGGGCTAATATCAAAACCCAGCCTGTCGTGGTTGAAAACAACTCCAAATCTGCTGAGGCTGAAATCAAATCCCTGTCTGCTGCGGAAGACAGTAAACTGCAACATACCGTGGTTGACAACAAACCTCCATCTAAAGTGGTTGCGCAGCGGGTTACCAAATCATTTACCAATCCGGCCGGAAATACAGAATCCATCAAATCGGGAAAAGCCCTGTTTAACGGGTTAAAAGCCGTTTTTGTTCCGGCGGGTACTTCTTTACTGGCTATTGCAACCGAATTTGATATGGCGTTGGCTAAGCTGATGGAATATAACGACATGCAGGTTGATGGGATACTTGAACATGACCAGTGGATATTCCTTGAAAAGAAAAAGAAATCGGGTAACCGCGATTTCCATGTAACGGAACAGGGAGAAACACTTTACAGCATCTCACAGGTAAATGCGATACAACTTCAATACCTGGTGCAGTATAATAACCTGAGTGAAAAGGCAGTGCTGAAAAAGGGAACAAAGGTATTACTGAGGCCGCGTAATGAAAATGCAGTTAAACCGGTAACCGGAAAGATCATCATTCACGAGGTGCAACCGAAGGAGGGATTGTATGCCATTTCAAAAATGTATAATGTTTCCGTACAGGAAATAAAGGAAATGAATAGTTTATCATCGGATGAACTGAGTATTGGCCAGCAATTGAAAATAAGTAAATAGCAATATATGTCTTTGATACAGGTGAATGGAAAAAGTTTTCAACCCTATCTTACTGCAGATGACATCAGTAAACAGATAAAAAGAATCGGCAGTGAACTGAACCGTGATTATGCAGGTAAACGGCCGTTGTTCATAGCCATACTTAATGGTTCATTCATGTTTGCGTCAGACCTGTTCAAGGAGCTTAGCATGGAAGCTGAAATATGTTTTATAAAACTGGCATCTTATAAGGGAACCAGGAGTTCCGGGCACGTTATAACATCCATTGGCCTTGATGAATCACTGAAAGACAGGCATGTGGTAATACTGGAAGATATTGTGGATACCGGTAAAACATTAAGTGAGTTCCTTCCGCAACTGGCCGATCAGCAACCGGCGTCGCTCAGGATTGCGGCGTTGTTGCATAAGCCGGATGCACTGGTACACCCGCTTACCATCGATTACCTGGGTTTTAATGTACCCAATAAATTCCTGTTGGGATACGGGTTAGATTTTGACGGGCTGGGCAGGAACCTTAAAGAGATTTACCAGCTAACCGGGGAATCATAACAGCCTGATGGCATGTTTACTCATTTCTGGTATCAATTCGATCTTTAACCCATAAAATATATTTGAAAAGACTATTTATATACCTGCTTATCCTGATTCCCGCACTACAGGCTGATGCACAATATTACCTTCGGGGAGATATAAAGGACGAAAAAAACCAGGGGCTTCAAAACGCCCGCATCTTTGTACATTCTGCCAAAACTTTTTACTATTCCGGTACATATGGTGGCTTCGGATTTAAGATGGCCAACCTGTATGACACACTTACGGTTACCCTTGACGGTTATGAACCCAAAACGGTTAGGGTGAAAGCCGATCTATGGCAGGTAATCGTTTTAAAGCTATCAGAAGTAAGCGCCAGCAAAAACAAACCCAAGCTGATTTCCATTACAAAGGACTTCAGGGAATCATCCAGGTATAACTGGTATGTGGAAGATGAAACATACTTCCAGCTTGTTGAAAACGGGTTTGTTAATTCGGTGCACTACCCCAACACAGGGTTTGCGCTTAACGTAAATAAGGCGTCGTATAGTAATGTAAGGCGTTTCCTTAACTCAGAAAGCACTGTACCGCCGGATGCCGTTCGGATTGAGGAAATGATCAATTATTTCAACCTGTATTACCACGAACCGGATAAAGGCGACATATTCAAACTTGGTTCACAGTTAACCTCCTGTCCATGGGACGAGCATAAGCAATTGTTGTTTTTAAATGTGAGTGCAAAGAAGCTTGACCTGAATAAAGTGCCGCCGGGTAATTTTGTTTTCCTGATAGATGTGTCTGGCAGTATGGATATGCCAAACAGGCTGCCACTTATTAAAGCGGCATTCCAGATGTTTGTTAAAAACCTAAGGCCGATAGACACCGTATCCATTGTTATGTATGGAGGAACGGTGGGGATATGGTTGCAACCTACATCCGGTGCAGAGAAAGAAAAGATAATAGAATCTATAGAGTCACTTACAGCGGCAGGCGACACACCAGGTGAATCTGCCATACGGGCTGCATATAAACTGGCTGAGAAAACATTCATAAAAGGGGGGAACAATAGGGTGATACTGGCGACAGACGGAGATTTTAATGTGGGTGAAACAACTGAGAAGGCCCTTGATGAACTGATAACCAAGCAAAGGCAAACGGGTATATTCCTTACCTGCCTGGGTGTGGGAATGGGTAATTTCAAAGATTCAAAATTACAAACGCTGGCTAAAAAAGGTAACGGCAATTATGCATACCTGGATGATATTGGGGAAGCAGAAAAAGTGCTGGTTAAAGAGCTTACGCAAACCTTTTATGCTGTGGCAGACGATGTATTCATGAACGTGAGCTTTAATCCTGCCATGGTGAAGCAATACCGGTTAATTGGCTTTGATAACCGGAAAGACGCCGTTACCGACAGCACAAGCTACCTGGAGGGTGGGGAAATAGGGAGCGGAAACAGTACCCTGGCTGTTTTTGAACTGATACCAACACAACAAAACCTGTTAACCAGTAACAGTACCCTGTCTGATAACATTGCTACCATGTCATTACGGTACAGCTTATGTAACGATACATCACATACCAGCCATGATTATAAGGTCAGCAATAATTTTGTTCCCGCTGCATTAATTGACAGGGATTTGCGGTTTGCAACGGCCGTAACCATGTTTGCATTAAAATTGAAGCAATCACAATATCTTCCGGGCAATATCGACTGGCCCTTATTAAAATCTTTAGCACTTGAAGCGGTTGACAGGAGTAATTATCTGCAGAATGAATTTTTAACCCTGATTGATAAGGCAGAAAAGATATACGGAACTAAGAAGAAGAAAAAGAAGCTTTTCTAACGGGCAACGTTCCTTCCTGCCATTTAAATCAACCGGGTATTAATAACGGTAAAGCCTAACTGAACATCTCCCTCACTTTATCGAAAAATGATTTTTCATTTTTTTCCGGCCTGGGCTCAAAATTTTCAGATGCCTGCATTTTCTCCAGCATATGTTTTTCATCACTGCTTACATGTTGAGGCGTCCAGATGTTTACATGAATCAGCTGATCGCCCTTTTCATAACTGTTTACATGCGGGAACCCTTTTCCTTTCAGCCTGAAGATCTTTCCGCTTTGTGTACCGGCTGGGATTTTTATTTTTGCCCTTCCGTCAATGGTAGGCACTTCTACCTGTGTGCCAAAAACGGCATCAGGGAATGAAATATGGAGTTCAAAAGCCACATTCAGTCCATCGCGCTGAAGTTGCGGATGTTGTTCTTCTTCAATCAGTACGATCAGGTCGCCGGCCGCCCCGCCTCTTTCACCTGCATTACCTTTTCCACTGATACTTAGTTGCATGCCTTCCTGCACACCTGCAGGAATATCAATGGTAACTGTTTCTTCCCCATACACCCTTCCGTCCCCTTTACAGGCCGTGCATTTGGCGGTAATAGTTGTACCGTCTCCGTTACAGGTGGGGCAGGTAGTAACTGTCTGCATTTGTCCGAGGAACGTATTTTGAACACGCCTTACCTGCCCGCTTCCATTACAGGTGCCGCATGTTTGCATACTGTTCTTGTCTTTTGCCCCGCTACCCTGGCAAGTGCCGCATTTTACATGTTTCTTTACCTTGATTGTTTTATTGGCGCCCTTGGCAATTTCTTCAAAATTCATTTTCAGTTTCACACGGAGGTTGCTGCCACGTGTGCCCCTGTGTTGTCCTCCACTGCTTCTTCTTCCGTTTCCGCCAAAAAAACTGCCAAAGCCTTCATCACCAAAAATATCACCGAACTGGCTGAATATATCATCCATGTTCATACCTCCGCCATAGCCACCCGCACTGCGTCCGGAACCGAAAGCACTATGCCCGAAACGGTCGTATTGTGCTTTCTTATCCGGGTCATTCAGAATTTCATATGCTTCTGCAGCTTCCTTGAATTTTTCTTCGGCAGCTTTATCACCCGGGTTCCTGTCGGGGTGAAACTGCATAGCCACTTTACGGTATGCTTTTTTTATCTCTTCCTGAGAAGCAGTTTTTGAAACACCCAGAATTTCGTAATAATCTCTTTTGTTTGTCATTAATATCTGCAATTGAAATCTGAAACAAGATTGCTTTTTTTATAAGCCTGACCGTCAGTTCTGTATTAGAAAACCTGTACAAGAATTATTTTCCGACCACCACTTTAGCAAAACGTATGATCTTGTCGTTGAGGTAATACCCTTTTTCAACTTCATCTACCACTTTACCTTTCAGTTTTTCACCTGCTTCCATTTCTGTGATGGCTTCATGTTTTTCAGCATCAAAATCTTCGCCGATACTTGTCATCGGTTTTAGTCCTTTTTGCTGCAGGATAGCTTTCAGTTTATTGAATATAAGCAGGTTACCTTCTTTAATCTGGGTTATATCATTGCTTTGCTGCAGTTGTTTTTCTGCTCTTTCGCTATCATCCAGTACTTCCAGCAGGGACGAAATGATTTCTTTTCCGGCAGTCTGCGACATTTCATTCCTTTCGCGGGCTGTTCGTCTTTTATAATTATCAAATTCAGCAGACAACCGCAGGTACTTGTCTTTTTGTTCATTCAAGGCTGCAGATAATTTTTCTGTTTCGGTGGCCAATTCAGCTTCCGGATTGCTTAGATGGGTATTTCCGGGTATATCTGAATCTGAGTTAATGTCTATTGTTGTCTGATCTGCAGGATGGTTGTTATTCTCTTCCATAACTTTTTTATTGAATTTGAAATGTGTGCAAAGGTACAACAGTCAAACATTTTGCCAAGGCTTATTTACAGCCAAATTGACATTGAAAAAGGATGGAAAAAGCGGGGTAGAGGGGGAATCAGTTACTTATTAACCTGGAATTTACCGGATTCAACGATGGAGCCATTTTTATCCCTGAGTTGGAAAATATAAATGCCACGATAAAAATCATTCAATTCCAGGTTGATCCTGGAAGCAGGAAGGGATTTCAATTCATATACTTTTTTACCCATGAAATTGAATATCTGCAATGAGTAATTTTTATCAATCCCTTTTTGAAAATCGAAATTGATAACGGATGTGGCAGGATTGGGATAAAATTTAATCATCCTCACCTGGGCCAGCCTGTCTGATTCAGGTTTTACCTGTGCAAACGAAGTGAAACCGGTTACCAATAAAAGGGTTAATATGTATATAGTTTTCTTCAATGAAGTAAAAATAATACAAATATTTTGAATTATAAGTATTTATGGCGATAAAAATATTGCCAAAAATTTAAAAAAATGCAAAAAAAGCTGATTATTGAAATAATATCAGTTCATTCAGGCTAAAGAGGCCAGGATATTGTTGATAGCTGTAAAATCCGGCAGTTGACCGGCATTTTCCAGTACCTCGGCATATTTTATAACTCCTTCTTTATCAATAATAAATGCAGATCGTTTGCTAACTCCCTTTAAATGCATATCTGTAAAGGAATCATAGATACATCCAAAAGCTGTAGATACTTCTTTATTAAAATCGCTGAGTAGTGGGAAATTGATGGCCTGTTCTTCCTTAAATTTTGCCAGGGAATATACAGAGTCTACAGATATACCCAGTACCCTGGCATTTGCATCATCATACCGGCCAATATCATCCCTTACCGAGCATAGTTCACGGGTGCAAACGCCGGTAAATGCCAACGGGAAAAATAAGAGCAATACGTTTTGATTTCCTATGAATGCAGAAAGGGTTACTTTATTTTTATCGGAATCGTATAGTGTAAAATCCGGTGCCTGCTGGTCAATTTGTTGCATGGTTCTGTTTTTTAAATTTTATGTTGTAGCAAAACAAAATAGAAATAAAAAAGTTCAGTAGCCGGCCATTTTTCTGCCAGGCTCTGTATAAAACGGTAAGGCCCACCTTGCGGCGGGCCTCCGTTATCCAAACAATCCATAAAAACAAAAATCTTCGATTGTTAGCTGGCACTGGACATTTGGAATGGTAAATTTTATTTAGTCATCAAAACCTCGGGCACCTGATAGATTCTTTACTGCTGTTGAAACGGTCGGCAAATTTCTGGTAGGTTAATGAAACTTCATAACCTCCGCGCCCGGTACTGGCGGTTTTTAATTGTGAAATATTGGCATCATAGCTGAATGCTACAGCAATGGGGTTGAATTCAAGTTTTACAACAGGGATCAGGGCATCTTTCCACCTCAGGTAGGCGCCACCGTGAATACGGTATCGCGGGTTTTCGTCATCGCCCAGCTTTAAGCTGTATAAAGCGCCGGCTACTGTTTCTGAATATACTCCCTGTTTACTATAGTCGGCCTGGATGGTGAAAAACGAATTATCTGTCATGTTCATGCGAATGCCCGCAGAACCCACCCATTTGGCCATCATCTCATATTTGTTGGTGCTGTAAAATGATAATTTGGAAGGCCTGTTGAAATGATGATAAGCCAAGCCTACAAATATGTTATTGTCTTCATTCTCCCCCAACTGGTTATTGAAACTCATTCCCACACTGCCATCAAAATATGAATAAGATGATTTGTTGAAGTTTTCGCCGGTTGATAAGGTTCCATTGTAGCCAGATCCGTCAAATTGGCTATTGGTTGTCATCTTGCTCCGGTCGATGCTGCGTTGAACCCATCCGCCCATAACACCCAGGGAGAGGTAACTGTTCCTGTCGGCACTTAACGACTTATGATAATTTAAAGCAGGTAATATATGTGTTGATGAAAGCGCAACTGTACCGGCTTTATCATACAGAATTTGTCCGCCAATGGTAATGAAATCGTCGGCCTGGCCAACTTTTAATTTGAATTCACCATTGAGGGAACCGGTTTTGTATGCATCGGTTACGCTGTTCCATTGCGACCTGTAAACAGACTGAATCCTTACATCTCCGGTAAAAAGGCCGGCCAATGCTGGATTGCGCAATAAAGGCGTTTCAAAAATCTGGGAAAAGTGGATGTCTTGGGATTGGCCCTGTATTGCACACATAAGTAGTGTTACAACCAGGAACTGGTGTAATTTTGTTTTCATAGGTTTGGGTAGAGGTGTTTTAGATTCTGTGCAATTGTACTGGTATATAAACGAATCCGGGGTGTTTTTAGTATTTATTTATTCTTTATTTTCTATTCATAGTTAAATTTATTTAGGATACATAACAGTTGGTTTTACTGCCGTTACCGCCAACTGTTATGTATCTTGTTATGTACTGTTGTTTTTTCCGTTACAGGAATGAATGCCTGTCTTTCACAGCTTTGCATTCCCGTTTCCTGTTTATTGGTTACCGAAGAACTTATCAGTTTATCAGGGCTACATTGCCTTTGTAAACAAGAACGGTGTTATTATCACACAATATTTCAATCATATAGATGAATACGTCTGCGTTCAATTTCCTGCCTTTGTATGTGCCGTCCCATCCTGATGAAACATCATTGGGGGCGAATTCGCCTCTTTCATAAACCACTTCACCCCAGCGGTTGAAAACACGGGCAGATTTGATCCTGAACAGGCCCTTGCCACGTGGATAGAACACATCGTTGGCTCCATCTCCATTAGGTGAGAACGTATTTGGTATGAATACATTGGCATCGTTGCATAACACATATACGGTAACATTGTCCCTGGCCGTGCAACCGCCTTCATTCTTCACTTCCACGGTAAAGGTGGTTGTTTCTTTCGGTTTGATGCTGATAGCCGGGAAACTGTTCCTGAAAATGCTTCCAGTTGGGCTCCAGTTCACTTCGCGAACATCAGCGGAAATAGCCGGAATAAGGTCTAATACAGAACCAACATTGATGGTCTTATCTTCCCCGGCTTCCACGGTTGGGATATTATACACGGTTACAGGTATATATGCCGTATCTGAGAAGCAATTCTTATCGTCTTTTCCAATAACGGTGTACAGGGTAGTTACCAGCGGCGTGGCCGTAGGCGTTGCGCTGGTAGCGCTATTTAATCCTGTTGACGGGCTCCAGGTATAAGTATGGGCGCCTGATGCGAATAACCGCAAAGAACTGCCTTTACAAATGGTGTCGCCGATACTGCTGCTCATATCAAAAGGATATTGTACAGTAACCCTTATTTCATCAGACTGTATACATCCTTCGGTGCTTGTACCGGTAACTGTATAGGTGATGGCTGAATCGGGGTTAGCTACCGGGTTTGCACAGTTTGTGCAACTTAAGCCGGTGGCGGGCGACCAGGTATAACTGGCTGCACCTGTAGCCTGCAGGTTTCTGCCGGTACCTTTACATACCAGCATGTCGGAACCGGCCTGAACATTAGGTAACGCATATGCCTGTACGCTGGTTGTAACGGTATCAACACATCCCGAACTGTTTGTTACAAAAAGGGTAACGGGGTATGTTCCTGCAACAGCATATGTTTGAGCCGGAGGATTTTGTAAAGCAGAATTATTGCCGTTTCCAAAATTCCATTGCCATGTAACGGATGATGTATCCGGTACAGCCAGTGAACCACTGAAAGTGACCGTAACTGGTGTACATCCGTTGGCGGTTTGTGTTAACTGGCCCTGTGGTGAAGCAACTATCCTTACCGGAACAGAGCTGGTGATGGAATCGCTGCAACCGAATGCTGTTGTAACTTTCAGTGAAGGGAAGTATAAACCCGGCGCGCTGTAGAAATGAACCGGATTAGCAGAAGCAGATGTATTGCCGTCGCCGAAGTTCCATTCATATGCGGATATGGCATCTGCACTGGTTGATGTATTGTTGAATTGCACGGAACCTGAGTTGCATACTATCGGTGGCGTGAAGTTGAAATCTGCATTCACTCCGTGTATCCTGATGGTATCCAGGCCGGTTACTGCAACTGTACAGCCGCTGATATCCTGGAGAATCATTTTTGGAACATATGAACCTACGATAGAGTAGGTATGGGTAACAATTGAATCATTGGTAGCCATCGTATTACCGTCTGCAAAATCCCAGATGAAAGAGATCCTGCCCTGAGTAGTAGCCCTGAAGCTAACCGTAGTGGGGCTGCAACCGGATAACGGATCGTACGTAAAGGTTCCTGAAGGTCCCCGTACGGTAATGGTTTGTTCTTTAGTTGAAGTACATCCGCCGGCACCTGTTATGGTAAGTTTGGCAATAAATGTTCCGGCAGTATTATAAAAATGTGAAGGGTTTGGATTGGTTGTTGATGTGCCGTCACCAAAATCCCAGCTGATTGAATTGTAATATTGCGATGTATTGGTGAAAGATACGATCAATGGCGGGCATGTGCCTACCGAATCGCTTACTGTGAAATCTGCAAAAGGGGTCACTATATGTATATAGTTTGTTTTAGTGATCGTATCACTGCAACCGAACTGGTCGTGTATCACTAACCGCACCGTATAATAGCCGTTAGCCGCATAAGCATGTACAGGGTTCGCATTGATGCTGATGGCGCCATCGCCAAAATCCCAGTTGTATAATAATCCTGTGCCTGTTGAGCTGTTGAGGAACTGGATAACCGTTCCGGGGCAAGACAATGTATCTGCATTGAAATCGGCTACAGGCCTTGAGATGGTGAGGTAATTTGACAGTGACAACGAATCCCTGCAACCATTGTCATCCATTACGGTAAGTGTAACTGTGTACATACCGGGCGTTGTATAAGTATGCTGAAACGGGCCGGAACTAAGGGTGTCAATAACACCATCTCCGTAATTCCAAATCCATTGCGTGATCGGATGTACGCCGTCTGACAAAGAGCTGTCGGCAAAAGTTACTGTATTAAGCAGGCAGGATTCCCTGGGTGATGCGCTGAAATTAGCAGTAGGGCCGTTAACCAGTATGAAGTGTTGCTTAACAATGGTATCCCTGCAACCATTCCAGTCTACCATGATCATGGTAATATCATAAAGTCCGGAAACCGTATAAGTATGGGTAACAGACTGGCCGGTGGCTGTAGCGCCATCGCCAAAATTCCATTGGTATGCGCCTATATTGGCCGGGTTTGAGCCAGCTGAAGTAAATGTGACCGTATTATTTCTGCATATAACCGTATCCGTTACTGTAAAGCCGGGTGCTTCACTTATCACCCTTACGGTACTGGTATGCGTATATGTGCAGCCTGTAGAAAAATTACCTACGGTGAGTGATACTGTATATGTACCGGAAGCGGCATATACATGCACCGGATGTTGTACGGTTGATGTATTGCCATCGCCAAAATCCCAGTTCCATTCATCTGCGCCAATGGACGTATCGGTGAAAGTACGTTTTAACCTTTCACTGCAATCAGATGCTACGGTATAGTTCGCAATCGGAGGTTTAACATGGATGTAGTTCTGCACTTCTAAAGTGTCGGGGCATCCATTATTCCATACTATAAGCTGTACATTAAAGTAACCGGTATCGTTATAAACGTGATTCGGGTTTTGTACGTTTGATGTGCTGCCATCACCAAAATCCCAATGCCATTGGTCAACGTTACCGGTTGAAAGGTCAGAGAAATTAACGGTTACATTGGCACAAACATCACGGGGAGTAGCGCTGAAACCGGTAACCGGTTTTGTGCCTGTCCTTATTCCATTCCCAACGGTAACCGTATCGGTACATCCGCTGGCTGTTGTAACAATCAGTTTTATTGTAAATGTGCCCGGCCCGAAAATATGCGTCGGGTTGGCCAATGTTGAAGTGCCCCCGTCACCAAAATCCCAGAAATAACCGGTAATGGGTTCAATCGAATTTACAGTGGATGAGAATGTCCATTCAAAAGGAGCACAACCCTGTTGTGGCAGGTTACTGATGCTGGCAACCGGCAATTGAATCTTAATATAATCCTGTTTGATGGTATTGTTGGAACATCCATAAATATTGGTACATATAAGCCTTACGGTAAAATTGCCAGCTGTGGTATATGTGTGAACCGGGTTAGGGTCACTGGATGTTGTGCCATCACCAAATAACCACTGGTAAGTAACTGCTCCCGGGCAATTACTGGTAAACCTGACTGTATATGGGGCATTACACGATAAGGTATCAGTAGTAAAGAAATTAACCGATGGCAACGGAGAAACAACGATGTTCCTGGTTGTTGAATCAACACAGGCGCCAAAGTTATTTATCAGTTTCACCTGGTAAGATCCCGGGAGGATATATGATTTTACAGGGCTGATGGATGTGGATGTTGATCCGTCTCCAAAAGTCCAGGATGCACTTGCCGGTGGTGGTGTTGATGTGTTGTTGAATGTAATATTTACACCCGCACATACCGTATCAGGTGAAGTAAAAGAGGTAACGGTATTACCGATGGTAACTGCATTGGGTTTAATGATGGTATCGCTGCAACCGGTACTGTTTGTAACAATCAACTGTACCGTATAACTGCCCGGGGTAGTATATACATGCGAAGGTGCCGGTTGTGAAGACGTATTACCATCACCAAAATTCCATTGATAGTTTAACGTGCCAAGGCCGGTTGATAAGTTCTGGAAATTGATATTAACCGGTGGTACACAACTGTTAGGCAGGTTATTGCTGAAATCGGCTGTTACACCTTGTGCAACCTGTACAAACTGGTTTTTAGACATGCTTTTAAAGCAACCGTGACTATTGGTTACAACCAAAGACACGTTATAGTTTCCTCCGGCTGTATATGTGTGCACCGGATTTTGCGTATTGCCAAATGTACCATCGCCGAAATCCCATTGCCATTGTGAAATGGTACCGCTGGGTGTTGTACTTTGATCGGTAAACTGCACGGGCAAAGGAAAGCATCCTGATCTTGGTGATGCGGTGAATTCAATTGCCGGCTGTGGGTATATGGTAATATAATTGGTTTTAACGATAGAATCTATTCCACCTGCTTTTTGAATAACCAGTTTAACCGTATACTGTCCCGGTGTAAAATAGGTTGCCGAAGGATTTTGAAGGAATGAAATAGTTCCGTTACCCAGGTCCCACCTCCATTGAGTAGGATTGCCTGTTGACGAGTCTGTAAAGTTTACAACCAGGGGCGAACAACCAGATGTGGGAGTGGCTGAAAAATTGGCATGTAACTGGGCCTGTCCAGGTTTAGCCATAAAGGCCAGCAGTAGCATGATAAATCCGGTTTTAACCAGATGTTTTAAGGTAGACATAGGATTGTTTTTCTGTTTTAAAAAACCTAGGGAATTGGATATTCAGGTTATATAACAGAAAAACAGGGTGATTATTGTGCAAAAAGGGGAAATCAGAGGCGTTCCATATGTAACACTTTGGGGTCCAATGTACCCCATGGAGCCAGTTCCATCACCGGAACCGCCTTTTTGGTGAATTTCCATGACCTGTTAAGGAACGTAAATTCAGCAGGTGGAGCCGGCGTTGTGATATTGATGGTGAGTTTGCTGAAATCTTCATTGCAATTCCAGGTGCCACGGTAGGTTATGCCGTTTTTAATCCCCGTCATTTCACCATCGTAATTAGTGTTTTTTAAGAGGCGGAAAACCTGGCCTGTATATTGAGATGTAATGTCGTTGGCAGTATCTTTAGCCAGTTTTACTATAAAATCGCGGTTAAGGATATTGTTATCGAAATACTCCTGAAGGATGTCTCTTGTAATTTCATCTTTAACTTTCTTGCAACTGGTTGCTAACAGGATAAGTGCAATCAAAACAGCTATAAAATACCTTGACCTGAATGCATGGTTTGGCATATCACCGAGTTTATTTTGTATAAATATCGGAATATTTTTTTGTAGCATAATTAATAAAATACTGGCTTCTTAATATTTCACCTGTAGCTTTCAGGCATAATTCTTCTGACGTATAATAACGTCCGTATTGGTAAATATGTTGTTTTAGCCAGTTTAAAACAGGGATATTATTCCCCTGTTTTATATGTTCTTTTACGGCAGGGTTCGATTTTTCTATGGCCTTATATAATTGTGCTGCATACAGGCTTCCGAGGCTGTAAGTTGGAAAATAGCCAAAACTGCCATGGCTCCAGTGTACATCCTGCAGGCAGCCTTGTTTGTCATCCGGTACCTGTATACCCAGGTATTTTTGGTAAAGTTCATTCCAGTAAGCAGGAATGTCTTTTGCATAAATGCTGCCATCAATCAGCCGTTTTTCCAGTTCGTACCGAATCATCACATGAAAATGATAGGTGAGTTCATCAGCTTCTGTACGAATAAGGGATGGCTGTATTTTATTGATTGCTTTGTAGAAATCATCTAATGAAATATGTTTAAACGGGTTGGAGAAATACTCCTGTAATAAGGGGTAATTGAACATCCAGAATTCCTTTGACCTGCCGATGCCGTTTTCCCAGAGCCTGCTTTGGCTTTCATGTATGCTTACACTTCCATATTCTCCCAATGGCAAACCATATTCAGTTTCGGGGAGTCCCTGTTCGTAAAGGGCATGCCCTCCTTCGTGCAGGCAGCTCCAGGTCATGTTGCCAAAATCATTTTCATCAATCCGGGTAGTTATCCTAACATCGTTGCTGTTGAAATTGATGGTGAAAGGATGTTCGCTGATATCCTGCCTGCCTGCTTCAAAATTAAAATGTATTCTTTTGAGCATTTCTATTCCGAATTTCCATTGGATGTCTTTGTCAAAATGTTGCCTGAGAAATTTATCTTCAACTGTTGGATTCCGGTTAATCATTTCAAGCAGGCTGCTTAATTGCGGCCGAAGGGTATTGAATAGTTCATCAACGGTAGCAACAGTAAGGCCTTTGTCATAGTCATTCATCAGTGCATCATACGGGTGTGATGAATAACCCAGTAAGGCTGCTTCCTGTTTTTTCAGTTCAATTACTTCATGCAGGGGTTGTTCAAAGGCCGAAAAAGAATTTTCCTTTCGGGCTTTCATCCAGGCATGGAAACTCCTGTTAACCGCTTCACTCATGCTTCGTACAAAAGCCGGGCTGAGTTTTTTATTCCTGTTGTAATCATCCAGGGTTAGTTCAACATTTCTTTTTTCTGTTGAGGAGAGATCATTTTTTGACATGAGTTCATGCAGTAACGCCCCTAATTTTTCATCTGTAAAAAGTTCATGGGCCAATTCTGAAAGGGTGGCCAGCTGCCGTCCCCTGCAGTAAGCGCCTTTGGGTGGAAGATAAGTTTCCTGGTCCCATTGCAAAACCGCCGATGCATATTTTACATCGGCAATTTTTTGCATCTTTGTTTTATAGTCTTCGTACAGTTTGTGTGCATTCATTAAATAAAGCAGCTTATATGAACATTCAAGATATTACAAGTTTTCTGGAAAAAACAGCACCTGTAAGCCTGCAGGAAAATTATGACAACGCAGGACTGATTACGGGAAACAATTCCTGGGAATGCAGCGGAGCGTTAATTTGCCTGGATGCTACTGAAGAAATTATTACGGAAGCCATCAGTAAAGGCTGCAACCTGGTTATAGCCCATCACCCGATCGTTTTTAAAGGCCTTAAAAAAATTACCGGTAAAACCTATGTAGAACGGGCAATCATTGCTGCTATTAAAAATGATATTGCTATTTATGCCATCCATACCAACCTGGATAATGTTATTAATGGCGTAAATGGAAGGATGGCGGATAAGATCGGTTTGATAAACCGGTCGGTATTAATTCCCAAAGAACAGTTATTGCAAAAGTTGGTTGTATATGTGCCTGAAGCCGGGAAAGCACATTTAATGGAAGCTTTATTTACAGCCGGTGCCGGGAATATTGGCAACTACAGTGAATGCAGTTTTTCGGGTTCAGGTACCGGAAGTTTTAAGGGAGGCACTGGCAGTAATCCGTATGTGGGGAAGGCCGGTGAGCGGCATTATGAAAAAGAAGAAAGGGTTGAAGTGATTTTTCCCGCCTGGTTAAAGAAGCAGGTGTTAGCTGCCATGAAAACAGCGCATCCATATGAAGAAGTGGCTTTTGACCTGTACACCCTTGAAAACGGGTATGAGCAAACGGGGAGCGGGTTGGTAGCTGAACTGGCGGAGGAAATGGATGAGCGGCCTTTCCTAGAATTGCTTAAGAAAACATTTAATATTTCTTTAATACGACATACTGCTTTTACCGGACGTAAGGTTAAAAAAGTGGCATTATGTGGCGGGGCAGGAAGTTTTCTTACCGGTGCAGCCATAGCATCGGGAGCCGATGTGTATATTACTTCAGATGTAAAGTATCATGAGTTTTTTGATGCGGATGGCCGGATGCTGCTGGCCGATATCGGGCATTACGAAAGCGAGCAGTTTACCATTGACCTGCTTTTTGATCTAATACAGAAAAATTTCCCTAAGTTTGCGGTCCTTAAAACAGGCAGGAATACCAACCCGGTTAATTATTTTTAGGTACCGGCTGCCTGATAAACAAAAAAACGCAAATATGGCTTCAGTAAAAGAATTTTCGGTAGAGGAAAAATTATCTGCCATGGTAATGTTGCAGAAGATTGACAGCAAACTGGATGAGATCCAGATTTTGAAAGGTGAGTTGCCAATGGAAGTGAAGGACCTGGAAGATGAAATTGAAGGGTTGCATGCCCGCCAGACAAGAGTAGAGGAGGAAATCAATGGTATCCAGGAATTCATCGAACAGAAAAAGGAAGGCATTAAAGAAGCGCAGGCGCTGATAAAGAAATATGAGAAGCAAAGTGAAAATGTAAAGAACAACCGGGAGTTTGAGGCAATTAACAAAGAGATAGAAATGCAGCAGCTTGAAGAAAAACTTTGTGAGAAACATATCAAAGACGCCACAGAAGAGATTGCAGAAAAGGCCAAACAGCTTGAGTTTGCCAAAAAAGCCGTGAGTACCAAGGAAGCGAACCTGAGTGGGAAAAAGGGTGAACTGGAGAAGATTATTAAAGAAACTGAGAAAGAAGAAAAGCATTACAATAAGATTGCGGAAGAAGCAAGGGGCCATGTGGATGAGCGGCTTTTGCACAGTTACGACAGGATCCGTAAGAATTTTCGCAACGGGCTAGCCGTGGTACCGGTAGAAAGGGACAGTTGCGGTGGTTGTTTTCACGCCATTCCTCCACAAAAACAAAGTGAGATAAAGTTGCGCAAGAAAGTGATGGTTTGTGAAAATTGCGGACGTATACTGGTGGATGCTGATTTAAATGATTCAGTTGTTGTTAAGTAACTGATTAAAATTTATTGATCGCCGGTAAGTTTGTTTACATTATTGCCCATTCTGTATTGAATGGGTTTTTTATTGTTGGATGAAGTGGTAGCTGAATAATATTTACTGCAATAAACAGGTTTTGTTTTGCCGGCAGGAAACGGTTGGAACTTATAGGTTTCTCTTTCCGGTTATTGCTGCATTTTCACTAATTTGCCATTCCCATGTTACAAAGACTGAACATACATAATTATGCTATCATTGATGAACTCCAGATAGATTTTCAACCGGGTTTGAATATAATAACCGGGGAAACAGGTGCGGGGAAAAGTATTTTGATGGGTGCGCTGAACCTGATACTGGGTGAGCGGGCCGGTAGTGCTGTTTTTCTTCATGCAGACAAGAAATGCATTGTAGAAGGTATTTTTACAGTAAAGGAAAGCGGGAGGCTGAAAGAATTCTTTGACATGAATGACCTTGATTTTGAAAAGGAGGTTATGATAAGGCGGGAGGTTTCTCCTGCGGGTAAATCGCGTTGTTTTATAAACGATACGCCGGTTAACCTGGCGCAGTTGAGGTTATTGAGCATGATGATGGTGGATCTTAACCAGCAGTTTGATACACAGGACCTGGGAACGGAAGATTTTCAACGGAATATCCTGGATGCTTTTGCCGGTAACGCAGCCTGGCTGATACAGTTGAAGGAAAAATTCCTGGAGTATACGAAAACGAGGAAAACGCTTGAAGCATTACAGGTGCAGCAAAAAGAAGCCGATAAGGAATATGATTATAACAAATTCCTGTTTGATGAGCTTAATGAACTGGCATTAAAGGAAAATGAACTGGAAGAACTTGACGCCGAGTTGAAATTGCTTGCTAATGCAGAAACTATCAAGCAGCAGCTTTCTGCAATCTGTTATGATCTGAATGATTCTGAACTGCCATTGATTCAACAGTTGAAGCTGATACGCAATAAGCTGGAATTGCAACAGGCATATCATAAAGGAATAGCCCCGCAAGTACAGCGTTTATCCGGTATCGTTATTGACCTTAAGGATATAGCTGATGAACTTGAAGGAATTGAAAATGCAATCAGTTACAACCCGGAAAGGATCGGGGTTGTCAATGACAGGCTATCGGCCGGTTATAAATTGCTGAAAAAGCATGCTGTTAATGATACTGCAAGTCTACTGGCAATACAGCAGCGATTGCAGGAGAAACTGGATGATATATTCAATATGTCATCTGCTATTGAAAAAATGGAACAGGTTGCCGGGCAGCAGCTTGCCAGTTGTATGGTTTTGGCGGAAAAGATAGCAGAAAACAGGGATAAGCACCGGAAGCCCCTGGCAGAGAAGGTTAACAAGTTATTGGTTCAGGTTGGTATGCCGAATGCTATACTTAAGATTGAAGCAAGTAAGAAAGACCTTGGGATAAATGGGATTGATGAAATACAGTTTTTATTTGATGCCAATAAGAGCAAGCGGTTTGAGCCGTTAGAAAAAGTAGCCAGTGGGGGTGAGCTTAGCAGGCTGATGCTAAGTATCAAGTCGCTGGTAGCTCAAAAACTGGAATTGCCTACATTGATCTTTGATGAAATTGATTCGGGTATAAGCGGAGAAGCGGCCAGGCAGGTAGCCATCATAATGAAGGGGCTGGCAGGTAGCCATCAATTGATTGCCATTACGCATCAGCCGCAAATTGCAGCACGAGCATCTGCACATTATTATGTGTTTAAAGAAAACAGGGGTGGGCGCGTGGTAACCGGTATACGCAGGTTGTCGGAGGAAGAACGCATAACCGCTATTGCTAAAATGCTTGGCGGAGAGAAACCAAGCAGTGCAGCGTTGGAAAATGCAAGGGAAATGGTTGAAAACTGAAAGCTGGTATAAAGGAGTTGCACTGAAATTATTTACTGACAGGTAATTCTTAGCGATGTGGCAAAAATCATTGGTCGTTTTTTTATTGTTAGCGGCAATTTCCGGAACAATTGGTTTGCATCGCCTGATTAAATCACTTGTTGATCCCAGGCTGTCGTTTTTGAATTTTATGCTGTATATGTTCCTGCATTTTGTAATTATTTTCCTGATGGTTTTTGCAGTCAGTTTTTTAATTTACAAAATGGCTGATACCGCCAATTTGAAATAACTGGTTATTTTTACCAAATATTAATTAATCACTTAATAAACAAGTAACATGTCGTACAACCTGCTTAAAGGAAAGAAAGGAATCATTTTTGGCGCACTGGATGAAAAGTCCATAGCATGGATTTCAGCTATCCGGTGTTTTGAAGAAGGTGCTGAAATCATTTTAAGCAATGCACCTGTAGCCATGCGTATGGGTGAGATCAATAAGCTGGCGGGCCAGGTAAATGCACCGGTTATTCCCTGCGATGTAAGCAGCAATGAGGATGTGGAAAACCTGATTACAAAAGCAATGGAACATTTCGGCGGTTCATTTGATTTTATTCTTCATTCGATAGGTATGGGTGTAAATGTTAGGAAAGGGAAGCATTATACAGAGATTGACTATGGTTTTAATGTAAAGACGAATGATATATCTGCAGTTAGCCTTCACCGCGTTTTAGCAGCCTGTATGAAAAAGGATGCACTCAATGAATGGGGTAGTGTAATTGCCCTTACTTATATTGCTGCCCAGCGTGTTTTCCCAGATTACAGCGAGATGGCAGACGCAAAAGCATTGCTTGAAAGTATTGCCAGGAGCTTTGGATATCATTATGGCGTAAAGAAACATGTCAGGGTAAATACAATATCACAGTCACCTACCAGGACAACAGCCGGTAGTGGTGTAAAAGGTTTTGACGGTTTTATACATTATGCCGAAAAAATGAGCCCGCTGGGCAATGCCAGTGCAGCTGATTGTGCCAACTATATTGTTAGCATGTTCAGCGACCTTACCAAGATGGTTACCATGCAGAACCTGTTTCATGATGGCGGGTTTTCATTTACGGGAGTTACAGGGCCGGTTATAGAACAAATGGAGAAGTAAACGGAGAAATTAATAAATGAACTGGACAGAAATAATTGGCCATTTTGGTTCCGCGTTAAGCAGTATAACGTTTATGCCGCAGGTATACCAGGCCTGGAAGACTAAGCGTGTAGCCGACCTTAACCTGGCCATGTTGCTGATTGTTTTTTCCAGTACGATAATATGGTTGGTTTATGGTATTAGATTGCATCTGTTACCTGTGATAATCTGTAATGGAATTATCTGCTTTCTTTCATTGCTGTTGGTTTATTTTAAGTTTAGTTTTAAAAAATAAGATGACATCTCATTTCGCGTTCTTGTAAAATCAACATAATCAAATCGTTACAACGGTTTTTGGAAGATGACATCTCTTTTTTGCAGGCAGTTTACCAATAAAAAACCGGTCGTTATAAAGACCGGTCTTAACTCTATTATGAACCTTACCCCTTATAAGTTAAAATAATTAATTCAGGGTAACGGCTTTAATATTCGTCTTCATTAAAAAAGAAGTCTTCCTGGCTGGGATAATCTGGCCAGATATCATCCAGCCCTTCATACAAATCTCCTTCATCATCCAATTCCTGAAGGTTTTCAATTACTTCTATGGGCGCGCCACTTCTGATGCTGTAATCAATCAGTTCGTCTTTAGTTGCCGGCCAGGGAGCATCTTCCAGATGCGAGGCTAATTCCAGTGTCCAAAACATTGTATGAAAAAGGTTTATTTTTTTGCAAATGTATACGTTCGTACGAAATAACCAAATGTGTTTTCAAAAAGCTTGGTTAAAAATGTTTATAACAACTTTTAATGAAAAAACTCCTACGGAAAGCACTGGTTGTCAAATGACAAAAATCGCGCTTAACTCAGGATTGTTGTAATATTTGGTTATTTTCGGCAGATGTTAAGCGCCAGGAATATTGATAAACATTATGGATCCCTCCACGTACTTAAATCAGTCAATATGGATATAAGCCAGGCTGAAATTGTAAGTATCGTAGGGTCTTCGGGCGCCGGGAAAAGTACGTTGTTACACATTCTGGGTACATTGGATAAGCCTGATAAAGGTGAAATCCTGATGCATGGCCAACGTATTGATAAACTTACCGGTAATTCATTGTCAAAATTCAGAAATAAGCATATAGGATTCATTTTCCAGTTTCACCACTTATTACCGGAATTTACTGCTCTTGAAAATGTTTGTATACCTGGCTGGATAGCCGGTTCTAAGAAAAATGACATTGAAAAAAGGGGGACTGAACTTTTACAAATACTGGGTTTGAATGACCGGGTTCAGCATAAACCCGGCCAGTTATCCGGAGGAGAACAACAACGGGTAGCAGTAGCAAGGGCATTGATAAATAAGCCATCTATCATAATGGCTGATGAGCCAACCGGTAATCTCGACTCAGCCAATGCCAAAGAGTTACACAAACTTTTTATAAACCTGCGGGATCAGTTTAAACAGACTTTTCTGATAGTGACCCATAATGAAGAACTGGCTGCCATGAGCGACCGGGTTTTACATATGAAAGACGGAAACATGTTTCAAACATAATAAATTATTAATGCTGTGGCAGCTTAAGTTATGTTGAATTAGCTTTTTAATAATTTCTCTAACCTGGCTGAAACTTTTTCAGCATTAGGCAACATGGCCTGCTCCAGTATGATATTCATTGGAACTGCTGGCAGGTTAAGCGCTCCCAGTACCTCAACCGCCGCATCCAGGCTTTTAAAACATGTATTTGATATTCTTCCGGCCAACGCTTCTGCAAAAGAATTGTTTTGTTGTTCTTCCGTTACTATCAGGCATTTCCCATGCTTTTTTACAGTTGAAATAACCAGGCTTTCATCTAACGGAAACAAGGTTCGCAGGTCAATTATTTCAACCTGCCCCGGAAAATTAGCTGCTGCTGCTTTTGACCAATAAACACCCATGCCATATGTAATGATGCAGCAACTATCACCGGCAGCAACACATTCGGCCGATGACGGTAATGCTACCATGCCTTTTCCCAGCGGAATGATATAATCCCTGGAAGGTTCCGTCATCTTTGCATCTTCAGTTCCCGGAACCTTGCTCCAGTAAAGGCCTTTATGTTCCAGCATCACTACAGGGTTCGGATCAAGAAATGCTGCCTTCAGCAACCCTTTCATGTCTGCAGCATTGGAAGGATAAACAACTTTTATCCCTTTGATGCTAAGTAAAGTACTTTCCACACTTCCGCTATGATACGGGCCACCGCCGCCATATGCACCTATTGGTACCCGTATGAGTGTTTGAACAGGAAATTTTCCGCAACTGAGGTAACAACTTTTTGAAATTTCAGTTACTAACTGGTTCAAACCGGGATAAATGTAATCGGCAAATTGAACCTCTACTATTGGTTTCAATCCAACAGCACTCATGCCTACTGTAGAACCAATGATATATGCTTCCTGTATGGCCGTGTTAAATACCCGGTGGTCGCCAAATTGCTCAGCCAATGTGGCTGCTTCCCTGAATACACCTCCGAGCCGCCTGCCTACATCCTGGCCGTATAAAACAGATTCAGGATATGCTTCCATGATTTCCCTGATGGCAAATAAAGCCGCATCAACCATCAGCACTTTTTCTTTTCCGGCCGGGTTCCTTTCACCTTTTTCTTCCATTACGGGAGTAGGTGCAAAAACATGTGTTTCCACTGTGTTTGGATCTGGTTCAGCGGCACTTGAAGCTTTTTCAAATTCATGCTTAACAAATAAAGCGGTTTCCTTTTCAATTTGTTCCAATTCATCTGGCAGGAATCCTAATTGCTGTAAAACAATTTTTAGTTTTGGGCCAGGGTCATCCGCCGTATGTTTGATCAGATCGGCTTCTGTTCTGTAAAATTCCTTGCGTACACCACTGGTATGATGCCCGAGTAGCGGCACACGTGCATGAACCAGCACCGGCTTCCGGTTAATCCTGGCATCTTTTATTACTTGTTGCATGGCCAGGTAACTTTCCACAAAATCACTTCCGTCAATACTTATCCTGTCAATGCCACTAAAGCCGGTAATAAATTCATAAGCATTTGTTGTGCGTGCTTCGGCAGATGTAACACTGATTCCCCAATCATTATCCTCTACCAGGTAAATGACAGGCAATTGCTTCAATGCTGCAAACTGGAAAGCCTCACTTACTTCACCCTCAGTAACGGAAGCGTCGCCTAAACAACAGATCACTACCGGCATTTCGCCACCTTCGCCCTTTACCAGTAAAGGAGAATTTGTTTCAGTTACATATTTTATGGCCTGTGCAACACCGGTCGTAGGTATCGCCTGCATACCCGTAGCACTGCTTTGATGAATGATGGTTGGTTTGTCTTTTCCCCTGTAATTGGGATGGTTGTAGTATTCACGGCCGCCGGTAAATATGTCATCTGCTTTGGCGAGCAGTTGCAACATCAGTTGATAGGGTGTAAAACCAAGGCCTAACATAATGCTTTCATCACGGTAATAGGGGCTTATATAATCACAGGGTAATAAATGGAATGCAGTAGCCAGTTGAATGGCTTCATGGCCCCGGGATGTACTGTGAACATATTTACAGATGGCCCGGTTAGATTCGTATGTTTCCGCCATCGCTTTAGCAGTGCACATTAACCGGTATGCTTTTAATAATATTTCTGTTTCTACTGCCATGATATGTAGGAAGAAGTTAAAAAATGCTTCATGTTCTATCCTTAGATCTTACATCTCAGATCTCAGATCTGAGATGTTAAGGTAAATTTAGTTTGTTGTATGTTGAGATATAAATAAAAGATGACTTTCATGATTTGCCTGTATGTGTTAGTTTTTTTTAATTTTTTAAATTATAAGTTTTTCATCAGGTTTGATTTGTAATGCATGCACCTGTTTGAATTAGGCCGGCATAAAAAAGTCTCTCCTTTGTTCTTCATCAAGGAAAGACCTGGTAAATTTTTTAAGAAAAAACAAGAACTTATTGTAACCTTACGGGCAAATATCACTGCATTTTAAATGTTTCCAGGAATTTTGTGGTGAAATTACCTGCTTTAAAATTCTCATCCTTCATTAGTTGAAGATGGAATGGTATCGTTGTCTTAACTCCTTCAATAACATATTCGCTCAGCGCCCTGCTCATGGTATCAATGGCTTCTTCCCGGGTTTGAGCCACGGCAATGAGTTTACCAATCATACTGTCATAATAAGGAGGTATCACATAACCGGCATATACGTGGCTGTCAACCCTAACACCATGCCCGCCCGGTTGGTGTAATACCGTAATTTTTCCGGGTGATGGCCTGAAGTCATTGTAAGGGTCTTCGGCATTGATCCTGCATTCTATAGCATGCATCTGCGGAAAATAGGCCTTGCCAACAATTTTTTCTCCTGCTGCAATCTTTATCTGTTCTTTAATGAGGTCGTAGTTGATAACCTCCTCGGTAACACAATGCTCAACCTGGATCCTTGTATTCATTTCCATGAAATAAAAGTTCCGGTGCTTGTCTACCAGGAATTCTATCGTACCCACACTTTCATAATTGATTGCCTGGGCTGCCTTGATAGCGGCTGCGCCCATTCTTTCCCTCAATTCATCCGTCATAAACGGTGATGGCGATTCTTCCACCAGTTTCTGATGGCGGCGCTGGATGGAACAATCCCTTTCACTCAAATGGCATACATTGCCATATTGGTCGCCTGCTACCTGTATTTCAATGTGGCGGGGTTCTTCCACAAATTTTTCCATATAGATGCCATCATTCTTGAAAGAGGCGGCAGCTTCTGTTTTTGCATTTTCAAAAGCTTTTTCAATTTCACTCTCTTCCCAAACCACCCGCATGCCTTTACCTCCACCACCAGCTGTTGCTTTTAATATCACCGGGTATCCAATTTCTTTGGCCGATTTTTTAGCATGATCAACACCTTCGAGTAATCCCTCCACACCCGGAACCACAGGTACACCGGCTTTAATCATCGTTTCTTTCGCGGTAATTTTATCTCCCATCGAATTGATCATCTCAGGCGTTGGGCCAATAAACTTGATGCCGTGGTCACCGCAAATTTTGGCAAACTTGCTGTTTTCGGCCAGGAAGCCATATCCCGGGTGTATGGCATCAGCATTGGTTATTTCTGCAGCCGCCATAATATGGGCCATGTTCAGGTAACTATCCACACTGGCAGGTTTACCTATGCAAACAGCCTCATCAGCAAATTTTACATGCAAACTGTCTTTATCTGCAGTAGAATAAACGGCAACCGTCTTAATTCCCATCTCCTTGCAGGTACGCAAAATGCGAAGTGCAATCTCTCCTCTGTTGGCAATTAGTATTTTCTTGAACATCTATTAGATTTGAAGATTTGGAAACAATCGTTTTTTGAAAATAGAATCCCTAAAATGTTACTATTTGAAGACGAAAATTTTGTAAAGGGATTTTCATCTTCATTATTTCAGATAAACTCAATGCTGATTGACTAGCTGGGGTCTACCAGGAACAATGGCTGATCATATTCAACCGGGCTGGCATCTTCCACCAAAACCTTAACAATTTTTCCTTTCACTTCACTCTCAATTTCATTGAACAGTTTCATTGCCTCAATGATACATACCACTTTACCCGGACTAACATCATCACCCACATTTACAAAAATTGGCTTATCAGGGCCGGGTTGCCGGTAGAAAGTACCGATCATCGGGCTTTTGATGGTTAACAGGTTTTCCTGTTTTGGTGCCGGTTCTGCTTTCGGGGCAGCAGGTGCAGCTGCTGCCGGGGCTGCAGCAGGTGTTGCAGCAGCTTGTGGGGTGAACGACTGGGTAGAAGTTGTAGCCACGATGTTCTGTACCGGGTCTTTCTTTTGTTTTATGGTTATTTTTCTTCCGTCCTCTTCTATAGTTATTTCTCCAATGGAAGTCTTGTTAATCAGTTTAACAAGTTCCTGAATTTGTTTGATGTCCATGTAGTGATTTTAAATGGTTAAGTTGGATAAATAAACGGGAAGCTAAGATAGGAAATGATTATTCATTTAAACAATAATAAAATCTCAAATTATCAGAAAAATAGCCAAAATATGCTAAAAAAGCTTCAAAAATGCATTAAAATCGTTCAAAATCGAACAATTTGGGGGAAAATAAAAAAGGGACAGCTTATTGAAAGCCATCCCGTTTCTATCAAAAATTATCTGATTTATGAAGCCATTTTCTTTTTCAGGTTTTCATCAATGGCATCCAGGAATTCTTCCGTATACAGGTAATGTTCTCCATGATTTACCTTATTTCCATGTATACATACGGCCAGGTCCTTTGTCATTTTGCCGCTTTCCACCGTTTCAATACAAACAGCTTCCAGGCTATTGCAAAAATCAATTAAAGGCTGGTTGTTATCCAGTTTTCCTCGGAAAGCCAGGCCCCTTGTCCAGGCAAAAATGGAGGCTATTGGGTTGGTACTGGTTGGTTTTCCTGCCTGGTGGTCGCGGTAATGGCGGGTAACCGTACCATGAGCAGCTTCTGCTTCCATGGTTTTTCCATCGGGCGTAACCAAAACGGAAGTCATCAGGCCAAGGCTTCCAAATCCCTGGGCTACCGTATCGCTTTGTACGTCTCCGTCATAATTTTTACAGGCCCAAACAAAATTGCCATTCCATTTAAGGGCACTGGCCACCATATCATCTATCAGCCGATGCTCGTAAACGATTCCGGCTGAATCAAATTGTTGCTTGAATTCAGCCTGGTAAATGCTTTCAAAAATATCCTTGAAACGGCCGTCATATTTTTTTAAGATGGTATTCTTGGTTGACAGGTATAATGGCCATTTTTTGCTAAGCGCCATATTGAAACAACTCCTGGCAAATCCCATGATGCTTTCATCTGTATTGTACATGCTCATGGCAACGCCGTCTCCCTTAAAATTAAATACTTCGAACACTTGTGGTTCGCCACCCGATTCAGGTGTAAAAGTCATGGTAAGTTTTCCTTTACCCTTAATAACGGTATCAGTTGCCCGGTACTGGTCGCCAAAAGCATGGCGGCCTACAATGATCGGGGCTGTCCAGTTGGTTACCAGCCTGGGAACATTGTTCATTACAATAGGCTCACGGAATACGGTACCGTCCAGTATATTCCTGATGGTGCCGTTAGGGCTTTTCCACATCTGCTTCAGGTTAAATTCCTTCACCCTGGCCTCATCCGGTGTAATGGTGGCGCATTTTATACCCACACCGCATTCTTTTATGGCATTGGCCGCATCAATGGTAACCTGGTCATTGGTTTCATCACGGTATTCCATGCCCAGGTCGTAATATCGAATGGGAACATCTATATATGGGATGATCAGTTTGTCTTTGATGAATTTCCAGATGATGCGGGTCATTTCGTCGCCGTCAAGTTCAACTACGGGATTGGTTACTTTTATTTTGTTCATAAGTGGTATTTAAGAATGGCGAAATTAAGGGAAATGCGGGATAACGGATACAAGATGCAGTTGCAGGGGCAGTTGCAGTGGCAGTTGCAGTAGCAGTAGCAGTGGCAGTGGCAGTAGCAGTAGCAGTAGCAGTAGCAGTAGCAGTAGCAGTAGCAGTAGCAGTAGCAGGATGGAGGAGGTAAGATACTGCAAATATGAAAAACATCTTAAAATCTTTATGATAAAACGTAATTATTGGTTGATTTTCCCGATTTATTTCAATGATTATAAACTTGAAGTTTTAATATATCAATATGAGTTATAAAAAACTGGGTGTTTGGGTTTTGTCAAGAGAACTGGTCATTGAATTACATAAAATGACATTCCAGTTCCCAACAGTTGAGCAATTTGAAGAAGCGTAACAGATAAGACGTTCCATGAAATCTGTTAAAAGCAATATTGTTGAAGGGTATGGCCGGAGAAAGTATAAAATGGAATTTATCAGATTCCTCATTTTTTCTATTTCTTCCTTAGATGAAACCATTGATCATTTGGAAACACTGGCAGAAACAGGTTCTTTGAATGATCAACTTTTATTTTAAAACATGCTTAAAA
Source organism: uncultured Chitinophagaceae bacterium (assembly GCA_937996595.1). Taxonomy (GTDB): domain Bacteria; phylum Bacteroidota; class Bacteroidia; order Chitinophagales; family Chitinophagaceae; genus Ferruginibacter. The sequence goes on along the minus strand of CALKVC010000134.1, from coordinate 446 downwards.
AAATGATTCTGCTAAATAAAAAATTAATCTCGTTTCTTAAAGCGGTAGAAAATCATCATAATGAATACCTGTCAGGTAAATAGCAAAGAACGATATCCTGTATCTTGTATCCCGCATCCCGCTTCCCCCATCTCAATCACAAATTCTTAATAATCTCATCCCCAAATTCACTCGTCTTCAACAGGGTAGCATCTTTCATCAGGTTATAAAAATCTATCGTAACCGTTTTATTGCGTATGGTTTTTCCAACAGCGTTGGTAATCAGTTCAACAGCATCACGCCAACCCATATATTCCAGCATCATCACACCGCTAAGAATAACAGACGACGGGTTCATGGTATTGGTATTGGCAAACCTTGGTGCTGTGCCATGCGTGGCTTCGAAAACGGCGTGGCCGGTGAGGTAATTGATGTTGGCGCCGGGGGCGATGCCGATGCCACCTACC
>CALKVC010000133.1 GCA_937996595.1 uncultured Chitinophagaceae bacterium | reverse complement strand
AGAGTAGGGTTCGAACCTACGTACACTTACGTGAACAGATTTACAGTCTGTCGCCTTTAACCGCTCGGCCATCTGCCCCTGACCCAACCAGGTGATGTTACCTGACCGGAGTGAATCTGATCATCTGTACATCAGATCTAAAACCTGAGCCGAAAACTGGAGTCGAACCAGCGACCTACTGATTACAAATCAGTTGCTCTACCAACTGAGCTATTTCGGCTTATCGTCGTTTAAGGGTTGAAAATGTTAAAGGGTTTAAGAGTTTAAGGGTTGACTTACCCCCTGTAAACCTTAAAACATTTAAACCATTATACCTTTTAAAGAACTTTCCCCTTACATTGAGCCCATAACAAGGCACCCTATTTTTTGGGAAGGCAAAGGTAAGTGAAAATGATTAATACAAAAATCTTTGTAAAAGTTTTTTTTAACGATTTTTTCAAAACTAAAAATCCCCCGTAATTCCGGGGGACTTTTAGTAACATTTTTTTCCTGTCATCAGGCCGCTTCCTTCTCTTTCTTTCTTTTGATCTGTGTTATAACGGCATCCATCGCTTCGTCAAAACTTTCCTCAAATGATTTGGATGATTGTTTTACAAAAAATTCATGACGGGGTACCATCACTTTTATCTCAGCCACTTTATCTTTAATCGTGTGTACGATATTGTCCAGTTTCAGGTATACATCCACATTCGTAATCCTGTCGTGGTATTGTGCCAGTTTTGATATCTTCTTTTCTATGTAAGTGATCAGTTTTGAATCTGCATCAAAATGCACAGTTTGGATTTTTACGTTCATATCATCTGATTTTAGTGAAGAATAAAAAATTAGGTAGCAATAATAGCATATAATATAATATGGTTGCGGGTATGTTTAAAAGCCCATCATGCACCCGTAAGTTAATTTATGAAACGCTGTTTTCAAAAAAAAATTTCATGAACGGTCAATTTAACATGATACAGTAAACATCAGGCTTTCGGGTGTGCCTTTTTGAAAACATCCTTTAACTTTTCAATGGTATTATGCGTGTAAATCTGCGTTGCTGCCAGGCTGCTATGGCCCAATAGCTCTTTTACCGCATTCAGTTCGGCGCCGTTGTTGGTAAGATGAGTTGCAAACGTATGCCTTAATACATGCGGGCTCCTGTGTTCTATTGTGGTAACCTGCGACAGGTATTTATTTACCAGGTTATATAGGTATTTTGGATACAATTTCTTCCCTTTTTCATTAACCAGCAGGAACCCGTGGCCGGTATCGCCGAATAACCTTTTCTTTTCAATCATATAACCCCGGATATCATCCGACAACGCCCGGCTTACCGGAATCACCCGTTCCTTATTCCCCTTTCCCAGCACTTTTATGGCGGCATTGCCCAGGTCGGCCTGGTTTTCTTTCAGGTTTATCAGTTCTGCCTGACGTATACCCGTATTATAAAGTATAAGCAATGACAACTTTTCCGTTACCCCTTTCCAGCCTTCAGAAAATACCGTTTCGGTGAATAACACTTCAATGTCTTTCCTGTCTACAAACTGGGGCAGTTTTTTACCCATTTTTGGGGTAATAATAGTAGCCATGGGGCTTGTGTTAACCATACCCTGCTTTAAACAATATTTAAAGAATGATTTTAAGGCTGAAATCTTCCGGTTAATGGTTTTGGATGTTATTCCTCCGCTTTTTAAATCGGCCAGCCACGACCTGATATAGGTTGGTTTTATTTCCGGAAGCACAATTTCTCCGAACTGAACCTGCAGAAACCCGAAAAAGGCTTCCAGGTCGTTCCGGTAAGATATGATGGTATGCTGGGAATAGCGTTTCTGGAATTTCAGGTAGTCCAGGAAATCACTGGTATATTTTCCATGAATATCGTGCATAAAAAAACTGGTAACCAAAGTTAACTATAACCTTGTTACCAGTCTGAATATTGCCGGTTTAAATTTCTTATTTATCGAATTTGCCTGTAGTAAGCTGTTGCTTGTACACCGCCTTCAGAACTTCTGTACGGCGCCTTACAGATGGCTTGATGAAAGCCTGCCTTTCCCTTAACTGCAATAATACACGGCTCTTTTCGAATTTCTTCTTGTACTTCTTAAGCGCCTTGTCTATGTTTTCGCAATCTTTAGAATCAATAATCAGCATTTTTATACCTCCTTTAGGTGAATTAATTTACTGCCTTTTCTGCAGGCAGGGGCGCAAAGATAGCAGAAATATCCAAATAAAAAATTATTCTGCTTAAAAATACGAAATTTGACCCATGTTTACAGGAATCATAGAACAGACCGGTATACTTCATGCGATAGAACATACCGGATCAAACCTGCATTTTTGGGTAAAATCGGCCCTGGCCGATGCGTTACAGGTAGACCAAAGCCTGAGCCATAACGGTGTTTGCCTTACAGTAGACCAACTGGGGCAGGGCATGCACCGGGTAACCGCTGTTAAGGAAACACTGGAAAAAACCAACCTGGGCCTCTGGCAGCCTGGTACCATGATAAACCTGGAAAGATGTATGCCCCTGAATGGCAGGCTGGATGGACATATGGTTCAGGGCCATGTAGACTGCACCGCTACCTGTACCCGAATAACAGACAAAAACGGCAGTTGGGAATACGATTTCCATTTCGATGACCGCTTTGCTTCCCTGGTTATTGAAAAAGGATCCGTTTCCCTCAACGGCATCAGCCTCACCATTTTCAATATAAAAAAAGATGGTTTCACGGTTGCCATCATCCCCTATACATTTGAACATACCAACATGCAGCAACTGAAAACGGGCGATACGGTGAACCTGGAATTTGACGTAATCGGCAAATATGTAAACCGCATCAGCCAGCTTCAAAACTCCTGAACCATGCCTGTTTCCAATAGCCATATCAATTTTATGGAAAATCCGCTGGATGAACAGCAGTTCCATATATTGAAGGCCGGATTAACAGACAGTACCGGAACCGCTTACACCGAATTCAAAAAAACGCTGAAACCCAAATACAACATCGTTTGGCGCGACATTTCCATTGCGTGGGCCGGTATCATTGCCGTCCTTTTCATTTCAGGGTTTATATTTCGGATAAGCAACACCGTTATTTCCATACTGCTGGTCATTCCGGCATCAGCCATGCTGGGCTATATCATGGCCGGTCTGGTAAATTTTTTTCATGAAGCCGCCCATCATAACATATCAGGCAATAAAACACTGAACGATTTGCTGGCCAACCTGTTCATAGGCATACTTATCGGGCAGGGCATTAAAAACTACCGGCTTGTACACTGGCAGCACCATGCGGCCCTGGGAACAACGGCAGATACGGAAAGGAGTTACTTCGAAAGCCTTAACCTGCGGTTCTGTTTTCTTTCACTTTCAGGTATCAGCGCCATCAGCTTTTTCTTAAAAAGGGCTGCCTTTACTAACGGTAAACAGCAGGCCAGGGCAAAAAACAGCAGGGCGGAAAAATATTTCATGCTGGCTGCCGCACTTGTATTTCATGGTTTGCTGATAACATACTTCAGCCTTACTGCGCAATATGGGCTTACAGCGGTTTGGATACTGGCCACCGGCAGCTTCTACCCTTTCTTCAACAGGCTGAGGCAACTGATAGAACACCGGTCGGAAACCGCCGGGCCGGAAACTGATTATTGTGTAACAGACCATGGCAAGACGAACAGGCTTTTCGGCGATTCATTCATCGACCGTACATTCGGTTCTGCGGGTTTCAACAGGCACCTGCTCCATCACCTGGAACCAACGGTATCGTATACACGCCTGGTTGACCTGGAAACGTTCCTGGAAGACAGCCCCCTGTCCGCTCCGCTGAAAAAACAGCAGTCAACCTATTTCAGCATCCTCAAAAAGCTTATCGGCAGGTGACAGCAGCCGGAAACAGCCATATCGCCTGCAGCAACTGCCAGTCGCATAACCATACCCATTACACGAAAACGGCGGATATGGAGTATTTCACAGGCAAAGAGGAATATGATTTCTACCACTGTGATGACTGTGATGTAATCTTCATCTACCCGTTGCCGTTAAATACACTGGATACGATCTATCCCAAAAACTATTATTCATTTACCGACAACCCGAAGGGCTTTTCATTCCGGGTAAAATACCGGCTGGACAGGTTATTCCTGAAAAAGAAACTGGCAACCCTTTCTCAAAAAGAGTTGCATGTACTGGATATTGGCGGCGGAACAGGCTGGTTATGCGACATCATAAAAAAGGCCGACCCCCGCGTGATTGAAACACAAATTGTGGATATTGACCGTGATGCACAAGAAAGAGCAAACCAGAAAGGGCACCTGTTTTTCTGCGGGCTTATAGAACAATTTGAAACAAACAGGAAATATGACGTTATTCTCATGCTAAACCTTGTGGAACATGTGGCGAACCCGCAAGCCGTTTTACTCAAAGCAAAAGAATTATTGTCACCCAACGGCATCATCATCATTCAAACGCCCAATCACAGAAGCTTTGATGCCCGCCTGTTCAGGAATTCATATTGGGGCGGGCTGCATTGTCCCAGGCACTGGATCATTTTCAGCAAACAAAGTTTCCTTTCCCTGGTACACAGATGCGGATTACAGGTACATCAGTTCCGTTATACCCAGGGAGCGGCATTCTGGGCGGTAAGCATCCTGCACACACTCAGGAAATGGAAACTGATGAAGGCGGATGCATCTGCCCCGCTCGTGTATCATCCCGCATTCGGTTTTATAAGCATACTGGCAGCCCTGTTCGATTTTTTGCGACAACCATTTGCCCCATTATCGCAAATGCTGCTGATACTAAAACTTCCCGAAAAATAATTTCCTGCGCCTTTTGTTCTATATTTATCCAAACAAATGATGCATGCCGGTTGATGTTTCTGTAATTGCTCCCCTGCTGAATGAAGAGAAGAACGTATATGAACTGTATAACAGGATTAAGGATACGTTAAACAGGTTGCATTGCACATATGAGATCATACTGGTTGATGACGGCAGCAAGGACAACACGCTGTATGCCATTGAAAAACTGGCTTCAGAAGACCCATCGGTGAAATATATCAGTTTCAGCAGGAATTTCGGCCACCAACTTGCATTTTTTGCCGGGCTTGAAAGATGTACCGGCAGCCAGGTAATACTGATTGATGGCGACCTGCAGGACCAGATCGTGCGCGAGGGCTATCGCATGCGGGTGTACGTGCCGTACGGCACGCAGTGGTACCCGTACCTGATGCGGCGCCTGGCCGATGCAGGGGGTGCCATCCTGCTCTACTCGACCGAGATACCCGAGCTCGTGAACCTCTGCGACCGCGTCCTGGTCATGTATCAGGGCCGGATCGCGGCCGAGCTCGTGGGCGAGGCCATCGCCGAGGAAGCCATCAGCCGGATTGCGCAACTCTACGTCGTCGAGAAAGAGGCCAGAGGTTCACCACCGGACGTCCGCCTCGCGCTTCGCAAGGCGCATGCCGCCCCGGTTTTCAACGATCTGGAGGTCTGGCTGGTCCTGCAACTCACCGCGATCTCGGGCAAATCCACGCTCGCGGCGGCCATCCGCTACAGCTACGACCGCGCCGTCAGCACCGGCGCCTTCTACCGCCTGCACTTCGACCTGGAGGAGCAGAGCTACAAGCTGGAGAGCGCCAAGGATCGCGTGCTCCTGACGCGCGAGAAGGAGCGCGCCGGCCGCGACGGCGTGGGCCTGGACCAGGACAAGGAGGCCGCGCGCAAGGAGGCCGACGAGGCGCAGCGCTACGGCACCAACCAGGGCCTGCCCCCGGAGCTGCTGCCGCCGCCCTCGCCCAGGCGGGCGCGCTTCGAGGAGTTCAAGGACACCACGCTGCCGGAGATCAAGCTGAAGCGGGTGCGCATCCTGTCCATCTACACCGCGCGCCAGCCGGAGCCCTACACCAAGGGGCACGCCTACCTGCACTTCTTCCCGGACGGCCACACCGAGCGCGCCGTGATCCACATGGGCACCGAGGTCGAGGACTCGGATCAGTACACGCTCATCGTCTACGGCCTTACCGGTCGCGTCGAGGTACTGCCGGGTCGCGTGCCACCGCCCCCCGATTTTGTCGGCGACAGCCCCAGCACGCTGAAAGGAGCCCAGTGATGCGCCAGCAAGTCTTGCGGCTCACCCAGCAGCTTCGCGCTCGCGGCACGACCCGACGCCCTATCGCTACGCGCGCTCAGTCCGGCTTTACGCTGCTAGAGGTCATGATCGCCGTATCGATCCTGGCGATTTCGCTGATGGGACTGTCTCTGTCGGTCTCGCGTAGCTTGCGCGCCAGCCAGCATGCACGACTGATGACGCAGGCCACCTTCTTGGTTCGGCAGCAGCTGGGTGACCTGGAAAATAACTTTATCGTCGATGGCTTTACCGACGACAGCGGCATCAAGGAAGACAAAGGCGACTTTCCCGACCCGGCGTTTAAGAACTTTCGCTGGATGCGCACCGTCGAAAAAATCCGCCTGCCCAGCCAGGACCAGCCGCTGAGCCGTGCGGCCGAGTGGGAGCAACTCGCCGCGCCGGCGCTGGCCAAGGCCGGGCTCAAGCCGGCGAGCGCCGGCAGCGCGCCCGATCTGATCGTCTCGCTGGGCGTGCGCGTCGGCGTGAGTGACGCCGACCCCTGGGCCGATCCGCTCTGGTACCGCTGGAACGCCCCGCTTTACCACTGGCGCTTCGGCCTGCCGCCGCGCGCGCACCCGATGTTCATCGAACGGCGCTACGAGCGCGAGGTCGGCGTGCTGCTGCGCGACCGCGCCAGCGGCAGCGCGCTCTACGAAGCGCGCGCCAGCCTCGACGGCGCGACGCGCGGCGACGACCGACTGATCGCCGCGCTCTTCGAGGCCGCGCTGGGCGACTTCCCGCAGGCCCGACCGCAGTCGCACGAGGTATCGGTCACCCTGCCGCCCTCCCCCTGATCGCGCGCCCCCGGGGCGGGGGGCGATGGCTCGCTGCGGCTTCGTATCATCTGCGGCTTTGTCGAACAGGGGTGCAAGCATGTCGCTCAACATCGTGGTGATGGCCGCCGGCAAGGGCACGCGCATGAAGTCGGCCCTGCCCAAGGTGCTGCACCCGCTGGCCGGCAAGCCCCTGGCGCAACACGTGCTGGACGCGGTGGCGCCGCTGCCGGCCTTGCGCACCATCGTCATCACCGGCCACGGCGCCGAGTGGGTGGAGCAGCGGGTCCATGGCACCGACCTGCACTTCGCGCGCCAGCAGCCGCAACTCGGCACCGGTCACGCCGTGCAGCAGGCGCTGCCCTTGCTGGACGACGAGGCCGGCACCACCCTGATCCTGAACGGCGACACCCCGCTGGTGCGCCGCGAGACGGCCGAGGCCCTGGCCGCGGCCTGCGGTGGCACGCGGCTGGCGCTGCTGACCGTGCTGCTGGCCGACCCGAGCGGCTACGGCCGCATCCTGCGCGACGCCAGCGGCGGCGTGCTGGGCATCCGCGAGCACAAGGACGCCAGCGCGGCCGAGCGCGAGATCCGCGAGGGCTACACCGGCATGATGGCCGCCCCGACGGCCGCGCTGCGCCGCTGGCTGGCGCAGCTGCGCAACGACAACGCCCAGGGCGAGTACTACCTGACCGACATCGTCGCCATGGCGGTGGCCGAAGGCATGCCCGTGGTGGCCACCCAGGCCGCCAGCGAGGCCGAGGTGCTGGGCGTCAACGACCCGCTGCAGCTCGCCGACCTGGAACGCCGCTTCCAGCGCCAGCAGGCCGACGCGCTGATGCGCGCCGGCGTGCGCCTGCTCGATCCGGCGCGCTTCGACCTGCGGGGCGTGCTGCGCCACGGCAGCGACGTGCAGATCGACGTCGGCTGCGTGTTCGAGGGCGAGGTGCAGCTGGGCGACGGCGTGCAGATCGGCGCGCACTGCGTGATCAAGAACGCCGCCATAGCCGCCGGTGCCGTTATCCACCCCTTCACGCACATCGAAGGCGACGCCTCGCCGGTCGAGGTCGGCGAGGGCGCGCTGGTCGGTCCGTTCGCCCGCCTGCGGCCCGGCGCACAACTCGGCCGCGAGGTGCACATCGGCAACTTCGTCGAGGTCAAGAACTCCACGCTGGCGCGTGGCGCCAAGGCCAACCACCTGGCCTACCTGGGCGACGCCAGCGTCGGCGAGCGGGTCAACTACGGCGCCGGCAGCATCACCGCCAACTACGATGGCGCCAACAAGCACCGCACCGTGATCGAGGCCGATGTGCATGTGGGCAGCAACTGCGTGCTGATCGCGCCGGTCACGCTGGGCGCCGGCGGCACCGT
>CALKVC010000132.1 GCA_937996595.1 uncultured Chitinophagaceae bacterium | reverse complement strand
AAGGGTGCCGTTGTTGTCTTTATCAATTTGTACCGTTGTATTGTTTTGTGCGGCCCGTATGAACAAAGAAGTATACCTGAAATCCCTGCTTGGGAAATCCTGCCCGGCCGGAATGGTAAACAACGTTCCGTAATCTAAGGTTGCAGAAACATTGGTTTTCATACACTGCATCGACATGATGGATGGTTCCCCAACAACCTGGGTAACGGTTAACTGCCCGCTGGATGATATCTTATCCCTTCCGTCATAGAATATATTTGATGATACCCTTGGATTGGTTGGAATGGTATTATCAAGCACAATGCTGCCTCCTGCCGGAATGATATCATTGGCATAACCGGGTGCTATTCCGTTATACGGATTCCCGTCGCCCCATACTTTTGTGGTAGCCTGTACCGGGTTAAGCGCATTGGCTTCATAACCGTCTTCCCAATGGTCCCAAACGATCACCATGCCCGGGTAAGGCATTTTCATACTCACGATGGTGCGTATATTGTTGCTGGGGAACGATTGGTTGGTTGAGCTGTCAAGTGCAATCCTTGCTTCATTTTCAGCAAAAGGCAGGTAATATACATGCGATTGCGTTGCTTCAGAACATGGATCAAAGAACAACGGATTTATTGTAACAATTGCCATACCATTGCTGCACAGGCTTGAATTGTCGCATATGTTGTATATGATCGTATCACGTCCTTCATATGACCCGTTTGGCAGGTAAACCAGTTTGCCGTTCGACAGGTAAGCGGTACCGTTATTAGGTTGCACAGCTATTGAGAGGCTGCTATTGTTTATATTCCCGTTAGGGTCAAAATCATTTGCCAACACGTCTAAAATCAATGGTGATGCACTTGCACCGGTTGCTGAATCGGTAACTGTAACCGGCGGGCACATGTTACATACATCAAACGGTATGGTGCTTGAATTGGTTATTACGCTTTCATAGCCCTGCCTGGCTGTTGCCAGCAGGTTATAAATGCCGGTAGCTGAAGGCGTTGTCCAGGCAAACTGGTATGTACGGCTGCAGGTTGAAGAATCTACGCATACCGTTGTACCCTGGGTTACCGGGTAAATGATGCTTATGTCAAGCCCGGTGATATCCCTGTAACCAAACGGGTTAGTTACTACCGCCCTGGCATACACGTTCGTATTTGAATTTGAGCTGGTTATCTGGTTACCTGCAGGATACGGCGCATCATAAATACTGAATGATGATATATCCACGAAAGTGGAAACCGGCAGCAGGCTTATTCGCGATGGTTTCGTATTGCTGTTATAACTGATCTTGAATGACACACCGCTTTGAGCAGTGGTTATCTGCAGCGTGATCATATTGCCTGAAGGAACCGTAACATCGGTACCCAACACACCCGACCAGGTAAGTAAACCGGTTGATGCATTATACACCGGATTGCTAAAACTGATAATATTATTAGTTCCGTATTTTATCTGTGCGGTGATAGCCGGATTGGCCGGCATAGTACCGCTAACGATACTTACATAAGTAAGCACGGAAATCGTTTGCGCTTTAATGGTAAGGTTGCTGCACAAAGCCTGGCTTTGTGTAAAACTGGTATTGGTTGTACCTGTAGATGACAGGGTAGCCGTTTGTACAGTGCTTGTAATGCCGGTTGCAACCGGGTCTACCCTGCTGAGTATTTGCCCCGGTGATGCGAGGTACAGTGGAGCCTGTACAATACTGGCATTGGTGGTAACAATATGCGGAGCCTCTGAAACACCGCAACCGGATGCGTTAGCAGTAATCAAAGACGTGCCGTTCCAGCTTGCTACCCAGGTTACTGCTCCGGTTGCAGCATTAATCGTATTTCCTGCGGCCAGGCTGGAAGCATACAGGCTATACGATATGGAAGAACCGTTTGAGGCTGTTGCCGTATAAGTGACTGTTGATGCGCCCTGTGTACGTACCGATTCAAGCCCGTGCTGAAATACCGGTGTACCAACAAGAGGCGTTACCGTAATCTGGTGGGTGGCTGTTTTAGGACCGTTACAGCCAGAAGCTGTTGCAGTAATGGAAGCCACTCCGTTCCATCCGTTAATGAAAATCACTTCTCCGGTGGCAGCATTGATACTGTTACCAGCCGATACACTTGCTGCATCCAGTGAATAAACGATATCTGTAGATGCAACTGCCGCTGCTGTGTAGGTTACTGTTCCTGCACCCTGGCACCTGGTTGACGTGGCACCCATAACAAAAACAGGTGTACCCACATTTTCAATGGTGGTTACCGTATGGGTGGCTGTTGACGGGCCATTACAGCCATTAGCCGTTACCGTTATTACCGAAACGCCATTCCAGCCGTTTACGAAATCAAGTTCACCGGTATTGATGTTTATGCTGTTACCGGCTGTTACGCTGGCTGCATCCAGTGTATAAGAAATATCTGTTGCATCACTTGCCGTGGCAGAATATGTTATATTGGTGCTACCCGCACAACGTGTAGAAGAAGCGCCCAATGCAAATACCGGGGTACCTACTGTTGATGTGGTATTAATGGTATGGGTAGACGAAACCGGGCCGTTACAACCTGACGCTGTAGCTGTTACAATGGTTGTGGCATCCCATGCTGCATCAAATATTATTTCGCCTGTTGTTTCATTGATACGGTTTCCTCCTGAAATACTGGCTGCATCCAGGCTATAAGTGATGGAAGTACTTGCAGTTGCAGTAGCCGAATACCTCATAGTATCGGCTCCCTGGCACCTGACAGAAGTGGCGCCAAATGCAAAAACAGGTGTGGAAACAACCGGGTTCACCGTAACGGTATGCATGGCTATTACCGGGCCGTTACAACCTGAAGCGGTTGCTGTAATTACAAATGAACCTGTATAGTTGGCGGCAAAGCTAACTTCTCCGGTAGCAGCGTTTATTGTATTTCCTCCTGAAGTACCGGCGGCATTCAGCGTATAAACAATAGCAGTGGCGTTTGTTGCAGTTGCGGAATATGTTTCTGTTCCGCTGCCAATACAACGTGATGAGGTTGCCCCCAAAGCAAATACTGGTATTACAACAGATTCATTGATGGTTACTGTATGACTTGATTCAACTGGGCCTTCGCAACCTGCAGCAGTGGCTGTAATAACAGAAGTACCTGTCCAGGCTGCTACATACGTAACTGCACCGGTTGCGTTGTTAATTGTATTTCCTGCTGCCAGGCTTGCGGCATCCAGGCTATATGAAATGGATGAACTGTTTACAGCAGTTGCAGTATAATTAACTGTATTTGCACCCTGGCATCTTGTTGATGTTGCTCCCCATGAAAATACAGGAGCTGCAACAGCGGCATTGGTTGTTACCACATGAGAAGATGATTTGGGGCCATTACAACCATAAGCGGTAGCAGTTATAACGGATAAACCAGACCAGCCACTTACAAAAGTAACTTCACCGGTTGTTGCATTAATGGTATTTCCTGCAACCAGGCTTCCTCCGTTTAAGCTATATGAAATGGAAGTAGATCCATCTGCAGTAGCTGCATATACAACTGAACCTGCACCAAAGCAGCGGGATGAAGTTGCCCCCAGTGCAAATACCGGCGTACCTACTGAAGCGGTTGAAACTACTGTATGCGTGGCCTTGGTTGGTGCCCCGCAACCTGTTGCAGTGGCAGTAATTATGGTTGTACCTACCCAATTGGCAACAAAATTTACCAATCCATTTGTTGAATTAATCGTAATTCCGGCAGCCAAACTTGCTGAATCCAGACTATAAATTAATCCAGTACTGTTTACCGCATTGGCTGTATATAGAACATTTCCGTTTAACTGGCACCGGGTAGAACTAGTGCCATTATTAAACAATGGAGTACCGAGCGTATTTTCTGAAACGATTTGATGTGTTGCTGATGTTGGGCCATTACAACCATCTGCAATTGCAGTGATGGTAGATGTACCATTCCAGGAAGCAATGAATCTCACTTCACCGGTAACCGGGTTGATACTGTTACCGGCTGTAACACTGGCAGCATCCAGGCTATAGGTTATTCCGGTATTATTTGCTGCCGTTGCTGCAAAACGGATTGTTTCATCAGCAGCACACCTCCTGGCGGGCAGGCCTGTTTCAAAAACGGGTGTACCTACCCTGGGCATAACCGTTACTGTTATTTTACCGGCTCCTATACTCCATTGCTCTGATGTATTATCTCTTGCCCTCAGGTAATAGTTACCTGAACTATTAACCCTGTAAGAAGATGAGGAGTTATCCATATTTGTTCCGGTTTCACTTGTCTGCCAATACCAGGTTATACCGGCAGGTACTGCAGCAGAAAACCGTAATGTTACGCCCTGGTCTTCGCATTGCGGTGAATCTGATTCCGGGTCTGGTGGTGCAACCGGTAAAACAGTAGTTGTAGCGTTTACTAAACCGTTAATAGTTACATCATCCACCACCCAACGGGTTCCGTTGCTGTTCACATTAATTAAGTATATACGAAAAGTAACGGCATCAATATTTGCAAAATCTGCTGGAAAGGGAACAACAGGCGTTTGGGCAAGTAATGTTGCCAACCCAGACCCCAGGTTACTGGTATAATTATCCCTGCTCGATCGTAATACCCAGGTGGTAACGCCTAATCCGGTTAGGTTATTTACATATTGCTTAAATGAAAAAGAGCTAAGGTTAAGAGAGAACCCTGGTGCTGCTTTTACACTGAATTCATGATACTCATTCAAATCAATAGCAGTTCCGCTATTCCAGTCTTTATTTTGAAATGCATTCTCTATAGGGTCGCAAGTTGCATTTACATTTACAAAATTGCTGAAAACAGCATTGGCTGGTTGTGATGCTACCATCGGATTGGGTAATGGGCAATCATCAGTTCCGGTGAAAGTATATACACCCAATTGTGCAAATGCAGGTGTACCTGCCATAAACACACATATCCCTATTAAAAGGGACAGGTACCAATTTTTCAACGGTTGCGGAAAAGTAAAATAGTGTTTCATTATGAATAGTTTGGATATCGAATTGGATAGTTGGATTGCTGTACTGATTATAGAGGTGGCTTTATGTTTAGTGATTTAATTATATATGTAATTGGAAAGTTTACGGGATTAACAGGCCGCAGATTCTTATTAAACACATTATCATTATCTCTGGTTAGTTTCATGTAAAAGGATTTTAAATTGTTATACGTTAAGGTCTTTAATTGTTTCCCATCGCATAACTGGTTGTGCATTACTGCCTTTAATTAAGGACAAACGTTAATATTGTTAATTTATTATTTGTTAATCCGGGTATATGAATAAAAAAAATGTATTGACTAATCACTATTCGGAAAATAGTCATCTACTTTTCGAAATGCATATACTTTATTTTTAATATTTAGTATAGTAAAAAGAAGCAATTGAAAATAAAAAAGAGCCGCATGGAAATGCAGCTCTTGTTAAGAATCAAATGATTCTGTAACCCCCAAAGAAAACTTCTTTAATATTTTATGTTTACCCGGTTAATTTTGAAAGAAAAATAACCAGGAAGATTGTTCAGATTTAACATGTGCAAAGACAACTTATTATTTACTATTGCTTTATAAGAAACTTGAATCAGCAACAGTGAAGAAATTCGATAAAGAATTGGTTGGAAACTATGATAATTCTGTGAGGATGAATTAGATAGCAGCTTTAACGGTAGTGCTGCTGTTAGCATTGGCGCCAACGGTTACGATGCGGTAGTATACCATTCCGCTTTTCATTTTAGAAAGATTCTGTTTGAATGCAAATCCGTTATTGGTTTGCTTAGGGTCAGCTCCCATTACGATTCCGATAGATGTGAAATTTTTACCATCCTTGCTGGCTTGTACTTCGCAGATTGAAGAAGCCAGTTCGTTTGTTACATTCCAGTTAAGTACAATATTATTATTAACAACAGTAGCTTTTACATTACTGATTGAAGGGTTTTCGTTTGTAGCTGTTTGAGCAAAAGCAGTTGAAAAAGAAACAGATAGTAGAGTTACCAGGATCAGGTTACGAAGTGTTGTAAAG
>CALKVC010000131.1 GCA_937996595.1 uncultured Chitinophagaceae bacterium | reverse complement strand
TACGAGATCAGATCTGGTGACTGGAGTTCAGACGTGTGCTCTTCCGATCTAGCTATGCGTGCCCGTGGTGCCAAGGTAACTGACATTGCTGTGATTGTGGTGGCGGCTGACGATGCGGTGATGCCGCAAACAAGGGAAGCCATTTCTCACTCGCAGGCGGCCAGTGTTCCCATGATATTTGCCATCAACAAAATGGATAAAGATGGTGCAAACCCGGAAAAAATTAAAGAACAGCTTGCCGGTATGAACATATTGGTGGAGAGCTGGGGAGGTAAATACCAAAGCCAGGAAATAAGCGCCAAGAAAGGGATGAACGTTGACCTGCTGCTGGAAAAGATTTTGCTGGAAACAGATATTCTGGAACTGAAGGCAAATCCCGACAAGCATGCAAGCGGTACCGTTATTGAAGCCTCGCTTGATAAGGGCCGCGGATATGTGGCAACCATTTTAGTTCAGAACGGAACCCTGCGCCAGGGCGACATGATCGTTTCCGGCCAGTACTTCGGTAAGGTGAAAGCCATGTACAACGAACGTAACCAGCGTGTAGATATAGCGCCGCCGTCAACACCGGTTTTGATACTTGGTTTAAGCGGTGCGCCACAGGCCGGTGAAACTTTCAGGGTATTTGAAAATGAATCAGATGCAAGGGCCATGGCAAATAAACGCGGCCAGATATTGCGTGAACAGGGTATACGCGCCAAGAAGCATATTACACTTGATGAAATCGGACGCAGGCTGGCACTGGGTAACTTTAAAGAACTCAATGTGATTATCAAGGGCGATGTGGATGGCTCTGTGGAAGCTTTGAGCGATTCATTGCAGAAACTGAGTACGGAAGAGATTGTGATAAAAGTGATACACAAGGCTGTTGGTGCCATCACGGAAAGTGATGTAACACTTGCCAACGCTTCTGATGCGATCATCATCGGTTTCAATGTTCGTCCGTCTATGCAGGCAAACAGGCTGGCAGAAGCGGAGTCAATCGAAATAAAACTATACTCCATCATCTATAATGCCATTGAAGAAATCAAGAGCGCCATGGAAGGTATGCTTGAACCGGGTGTGGAAGATAAGATACTGGCCAATGTGGAGATAAGGGAAACATACAAGTTTGACAAAGCCACGGTGGCAGGTTGTTATGTGCTTGACGGAAAAATTGCCCGCAACAACCGCATCAGGCTGGTAAGGGACGGTATTGTGATCTTCACCGGTGAGCTGGCAAGCCTGAAGCGTTACAGGGACGATGCAAAAGAAGTTTCATCCAATATGGAATGCGGCCTCGTGATAAGGAACTATAATGACATTAAACCAGGAGATATAGTAGAGGCATTTGAAGAAACGGAGGTGAAGAGGACGTTATAAAATAGTTTAATGGTTTAAAGGTTTAAGGGTTGGGAAGCTTGCTTCTTATATATAAATCTTTAAACCCTTCAACCGCTGCCCTACAATATTTTGTTAAATGAAATAACAAAACAGGCTCTTGAATATACAAGGTTTAATTTTACTGCCATTCAACTGTTATTAAGGATCTCAGAAGGATAATCAAGATGAAGAAAATATTTTTACCGGTCATTGTTTCAACCATTTTTTTTACTGCAGCGTGGGCACAACCCAAAAAAGTGTTAGCCGATAAGATTGTTGGGGTTGTTGGTAATAAAGTGGTGCTGAAAAGCGATATTGAAAACAGCTTGTTAGACATGCAGCGCCAGGGCATGGAACTGCCGCCGGATGCCCATTGCCTTACCCTTGAGCAAAGCATGGGCGTTAAAGCGCTGGTGTTGCAGGCTGAAAAGGATTCCATACCCGTTACCGATGAAGAAGTGGAAACCGATATTGACAACCAGATACGTTATTTCATAAGCCAGTATGGATCTAAGGATGAACTGGAAAAAGTGGCCGGCAAATCTGTTTACCAGTTAAAGGAAGATTTTAAAGAGGGATTCCGCGACCGTAAACTGGCATCGGCCATGCGAAACAAGATTGTGGAAGATGTAAAGATCACCCCGAACGAAGTAAAGCATTTTTTTGAAAAAATACCAACCGACAGCCTCTTGTTATACGAATCAGAAGTGGAAGTGGGGCAAATTGTAGTGTATCCAAAAGCCAGCCGTGATGCAGAAGAATACTGCATTGAACAATTAAATGAATATAAGCGGCAGATAGAATCAGGGAAAAAAAGTTTCGCCAACCTGGCTGCCATCGGTTCCGATGATCCGGGAAGCAAGGACAGGGGCGGCCAGTATGAAATAAACAGGAACCAGAAAGACCTTGATCCAACCTGGTTATCCAAGGCATTTACCCTGAAGGAAGGCCAGGTGTCAAATCCGTTTAAATCAAAATTCGGGTACCATATCATACAACTGGTAAGCCGTGCAGGCGATGACGCTGTAGTGCGCCATATCTTAAAGATACCCCAGGTTACTCAGTATGAAATGAAGGATGGATTTGACAAGCTGGATTCGGTACGGGCAAAGCTGATTGCAGGTACATTGGTATTTGGTACGGCAGTGGCAAAATACAGTGAAGACGAAGGCAGTAAGTTCACGGCAGGTATGATACAGGGAAGAAACGGAACGTTTTTAACCATCGACCAGCTGGATAAAGACATGGTGGCCATGATGCAAAACCTGAAAGTGGGAGAATTTTCCAAACCGGTTGAATATACCGATGAAAGGGGTAAGCGGGCTGTACGCATCGTATACCTGAAAACCCGTACCGAACCGCACCGCGAAAACCTGAAAGACGATTACAGTAAAATAGCACAGCGGGCACTGGAAGAAAAGAAAGAAGACGTGCTGGAAAAATGGTTCAACAATAAAATAAAGACCTACCATATACAGGTTGACGATGAGTACAAAGATTGCAAAGTGATGCAGAAATGGATTGAAGCATCCAATTCAACCGGAAAAAAATGATTCGGTAAAATGAGTTAATTTGGCAGGCGGATGTTATGATACATCCGCTTTGTTGTTGATAAGCGCATATGGCATGTATGCAGCGAAGTATAGTGAATTATGATAGAAAAAAAGAACCAGATTGCCGGTGATGAGCAGGCGGTGCTTGTAGGGTTAATACAGAAAGACCAGACAGAGGAACAGGTGAATGAATACCTGGACGAACTGGCGTTCCTGGCAGAAACAGCCGGGGCGGTTACGGTTAAACGTTATATGCAGAAGATGCAGCACCCGGATAGCAAGACCTTTGTAGGTAAAGGCAAGCTGGAAGAGATAAGGAAGTTTATCCAACTGAAGGGAAATATCAGCATTGTAATATTTGATGACGAGTTAACCGGTTCACAGATCATTAATATAGAAAAGGAGCTGGGTATTAAAACCATCGACCGCAGTGACCTGATACTGGATATTTTCGCACGCCGGGCCAAAACGGCACAGGCAAAAACGCAGGTTGAACTGGCGCAATACCAGTACATACTGCCCCGGCTGAAAGGCATGTGGAAGCACCTGGAAAGGCAGGGTGGCGGCGTGGGAACAAGGGGCCCCGGTGAAACGGAAATAGAAACCGACAGGCGTATCGTGAAAGATAAGATCAGCTTATTACGTAAACGGTTAGCCGAAATTGACAAGCAGGCGTTTACCCAGCGTAAAGAGCGGGGCGAGTTCATACGGGTTGCCCTGGTTGGATATACGAATGTGGGGAAGTCTACCCTGATGAACATCCTGAGCAAGAGCGATGTGTTTGCCGAAAACAAGCTGTTTGCCACGCTGGATACCACCACACGTAAAGTGGTGTTTGAGCAAACACCCTTCCTGTTAAGCGACACGGTTGGTTTTATCCGCAAGCTGCCGCATCACCTGGTAGAGAGTTTCAAGAGTACGCTGGATGAAGTGAGGGAAGCCGATATCTTATTACATGTTGTAGATATCTCCCATCCGCAATACGAAGAGCAGCTTACCGTGGTTAATAAGACGCTGGCTGAACTTGGGTCTGCCGAAAAGCCTACGATTACTATTTTCAACAAGATGGACCTGTATGAAAAGCATGTGTTCGACGAATGGCTGGAAGACGATGTGAAACAGGATATACTCAGGGAATTGAAGGAGCGCTGGCAGGAAGAGACTAAGGGGAACTGTGTTTTTGTTTCGGCAACGGAAAAACGCAATCTCGACGGCTTACGGCAAACGATCCTGTATAAAGTGCGTGATATGTACCGGATACGGTATCCTTACAAGGCAGAATTTTTTTACTGAACCTGCCGGTTGCCAGGAAAAATCACATTACATATTTTACTTAATTAAATGAAAGAAAAAAACTATACCTGGCACAAGCTGGTAGAAAATATCGGTGAATTATCTTTTCCGGAAGGCGGAGGGTTGCTGGAAACAGAGCTGGGGGGTAAAAAGATATGTGTAAGCATGTACAAAGGGCAATTGCATGCCTGTGCGGCCCGTTGCCCGCATGCCGGAGGTAAATTATCAGAAGGGTTTACCGATGGGTTGGGTAACATTGTTTGCCCCCTTCACCGCTACCGGTTTAACCTGCAAAATGGGTATAATAGCAGCGGGGAAGGTTATTTTTTAAAAACATACCCGGTAAAGCAAACCGAAAACGGCATTTTTATCGGTTTTGAGGCTGGCGGGCTGATGAATTGGTTAAAATAGTTCCGATTATTTTTTCAGTAAAAACTAAAAAACCCTATTTTTGCGTCCCCTTTGGGGTGTATTCCTCCTTAGTCGTAGTTTTTTGTTTCGACGCAGGAGAGACTAAAAAACAAGATCCCGATAAAATCGGGACTCAGTTTAAATAAAAAATAATATTCCTCCTTAGCTCAGCCGTAGTTTTTCCAACGACGGAGGAGTTGAGAAAAAACAAGGTCCCGATGAGGAACGAAATCAGGATTGGTTAGGGGAACGAAAATATAGTAATATTCCTCCTTAGCTCAGTTGGTTAGAGCATCTGACTGTTAATCAGAGGGTCGCTGGTTCAAGTCCAGCAGGGGGAGCAGAAAAAGTCAACATATATGTTGGCTTTTTTTATTTTCAATAACTGATGCCAGGTTTTGAACCTCCGGAAACACGCAGATTAATCAAATCATTTCCTCCTATAGCTCATTTGTTGGAAGCATTTTCTCCATAATTCGGGAGGAACCGCTTACTACAAAGGATCCTAAAAAATACCTGCAGATATTGGTTTTTACCTACTATTACTTTTTGAATTTTTTTTAATACTAAATCAAAGGAGAAAATATTTTAAAAAAATACAGGTAGTAACATAATAATTATCAAATACTTACCGTTATGGTATCTCAATCCAATAATCGTAAACATGTCCAGGCTAAACCAAAAGCTTTGTACTACATTGTGCATTTCTGCAAAACAATCCGCTAAAACAAAGCATCATCGAAGATCCTGTTTTCCACGGCAAAATTTCTTTCAGTCACTTCTAATCACTTTATTGTTTGTTTTTACAGGTTTAGCGAGTGAGATACATGCCCAATGTTCGCCGGATGTAACTCCGCCAACAATTAGTTGTACTTCAAATATTGTTGTTTCGGCAAATGCATCTGAATGCAGCGCAATCGTAAATTATGGGTTAACGATGGTAACTGATAATTGCAGCGGATGTGCAACAACACCAGCTATAGCTGGTTATACTTCATTAGGGGTATACGGTGGTTTTGCATATTATATATCAAATGCAGCTATGTCACCTGCTGCTGCGTTTACAGCAGCCGCTGCGTTGGGCGGCCAGGTTGCAACCATTAAAAGTGCAGCCGAAAATAGTTTTGTAAGAACAGCAGCTACTGCAGCGGGGTATGGAGTAAGCTACTATATCGGGATCAATGATTTGGCTGTGGAAGGAGCATTTGTTGGCGGATCAGGTGAGGCCATCAGTTATTTTAACTGGAACGGCGGGGAACCTAATAATTCAGGCAATGAAGATTATGTACATGTGTATACATCAGGTGCATGGAATGATATCGGTGCCGGTTCAACCGGTAATTATATATTGAAAAAGAGCTGTATAACTCCTGTTCTCACAGCCGGACTGGCAAGCGGAAGCGCTTTTCCGATTGGAACAACTACTGTAACTTACACGGCAACAGATTTAGCAGGCAATAGCTCAAACTGTTCCTTTACGGTAACAGTTTCATTAAATCCAGCATCTATTGGTAAAACGGTTACCGCATCTCCTGCAACCATTTGTGCAGGCAGCAGTTCAAATATTAATATTGCATTGTCGGAAAACGGCATCAGGTACCAGCTGAGGGATGCAGGTTACAACAATATAGGAAGCCCGGTTTTTGGTACCGGCGGAACCATCAGTTTACCAACAGGTACATTATCATCAACAACCACATTTAATATACTTGCCACCAATACCGTTACCGGATGTAATTATCCATTAACCAATACTGCCACTGTAACGGTAAATCCTTTACCTGTTGTAACCGCTCCATCTAATGTATGTGTTGGAAGTACTGCTACACTTTCACCAACAAGTGGTGGCACCTGGGTAAGCAGCAATGCATCCATTGCTACGGTAACCAATGCAGGTGTTGTAACAGGTGTGGCAATAGGAACAGTAACATTTACATTCACACAAACATCAACCGGCTGTAGCAGGGCAACTGCATCTGTTACAGTAAATCCTTTGCCAAACAATGTTACTGCATCAGCTGCATCAGCAACGGTTTGTTCAGGATCATCCACAAATATTGTAATAGCCAGCTCACAATCCGGGGTAGATTATCAACTCAGAAATAACAGCGGTAACGTGCTGATAGGGAGCCCTGTTGCAGGCACCGGCGGCACAATCAATTTGCCCACAGGAAATTTAACAGCTACAACTACATTTAATATTCTTGCAACAAGTACAGCAGGCTGTACCCGCCAGTTAACCTCATTGGTAACGGTATCAATGGACAATATTGCCCCGGTGATTACCTGCCCAGGCAATGCCACTGTTAACCTTGATGTTTCCTGCAATGCAGTTATGCCTGATTATACTACCATGGTAACGGTGAGCGATAATTGCACTCCAACAGGATCTATAGTACTGGTGCAGTCACCTGCTGCAGGATCTGCGCTCAACACACCCGGTAATATAACAGTCACCATTACAGCAACTGATGCATCAGGAAATGCTGCTAATTGTAATTTTACTTTAACCAAGGCAGATGTAACCGGACCGGTAATTTCATGCCCGGCAAATATTACGGTAAATGCAAATCCGGCAACATGCGGTGCTGTAGTAAATTACACAGTAACAGCAACGGATAACTGCTCCAGTTTTTGTGCTCCTGTTTCTATACCAGGCTACACATTGCTCGGTTCACTCAATGGTCATACCTATTTTCGTTCAAATACCAGTACCAGCTGGACTACGGCAAATACCAACGCACTGGCACTGGGAGCTCACCTGGTAACCATAACCAGTGCTGCTGAAAATTCTTTTCTCAGCTCGGCAGGTGTTTCATGGACAAATATGTCGGATGCGGCAACAGAAGGAACATGGGTTTGGCTGAATGGTGAACCGGTAACCTATACTAACTGGAATGCTGGTGAACCCAATAATTCAGGCAACGAAGATTATATGCATGTGAACTATAGTGTTGCTGGCGGATGGAATGATATAGCAGGTACTGGTAATTATCCTGCCATAATAGAGTTTGATTGTGTGAGCACATCAATGACAGCAGGCTTTGAAAGCGGTTCATTGTTTCCTGTTGGTACAACAACGGTAAGTTATACAGCTACAGATAATTCAGGCAATAGCAGCAGCTGTTCATTCACTGTTACAGTGAATGATGTTACCGCACCAACAATTATATGCCCGGCAAACATTGCTGTAAATGCCAATGCAGGAGTATGCAATGCCGTGGTTAATTATAATTTACCAATGGTTTTGGATAATTGCAGCACCTGTACAACGGCAGCTCCCATAACAGGTTACACTGTATTGGGAGTTTATAACGGCTTTGCATATTATATTTCAAATTCAACAACCACTGCGTCTGCAGCTTTTACAGCAGCATCTGCATCTGGCGGACAGGTGGCAACGATCAATAGCGCTGCTGAAAACAGTTTTGTAAGAAGTGCTGCTAATACAAATGGTTTTACCGGCAATTATATCATTGGTGTGAATGATGTGGCTTTGGAGGGAACATTTGTTGGCGGTTCAGGTGAAGCCATCAGTTATTTCAACTGGAACAGCGGTGAGCCCAATAATATAGGGAATGAAGATTATGTACAGGTGTACGCATCCGGTTTATGGAACGATATCGGTGCAGGATCAAGTGGTAACTTTATCCTTAAAAAAAGTTGCATTACGCCCGTGTTAACAGCAGGCCTTTCCAGTGGAAGTTCTTTCCCGCTGGGAACAAGCACGGTTTCATATTCAGGTACTGATGCAGCAGGAAACAGCTCCAGCTGTTCTTTCACTGTTACGGTTTCATTAAACCCCGCATCAATTGGTAAAACAGTTACCGCAGTTCCTGCAACCATTTGTGCAGGCAGCAGTTCAAACATTAATATTGCGTTATCAGAAAATGGTATCAGGTACCAGCTGAGGGATGCAAGCTATAACAATATCGGAAGCCCGGTAAATGGTACCGGCGGAACCATCAGTTTACCAACCGGACCATTATCATCAACAACCACATTTAATATACTTGCCACCAATACCGTTACCGGATG
>CALKVC010000130.1 GCA_937996595.1 uncultured Chitinophagaceae bacterium | reverse complement strand
ATAAACAATATCTTCCAGAGCAACACCCGCCATACTTCACTGGATGCGCCGGTGCACGAAGCGGAAGACGTAGCCATGGGCGACCTGCTGAAAGGCGGTGCGGAAACAGATGAAGATGTGATGCACGATTCATTGAAAAACGAGATACGCCGTGTGCTGAAATCCTTAAGCCCGCGTGAAGCTGAAATCGTAAATGCCTATTTCGGGCTTGATGGCGAAAACGGTGTTACCATTGAACAGATCGGCCAGAAATATGACCTAACGAAGGAGCGTATACGCCAGATAAAGGAAAGGGCCATCAAGCGCCTGCAGAAAGCAAGGTACAGCGGAGCTTTGAAAGCGTATTTGGGATAATAAACTACATTAGATTATATGGTCGCCCCGGGTTGTTCCGGGCGGGGCGTTTTTTTTATTAAAATACCCAGAAGCGGGTATTTTACAGGTATGCCTAACGGTTATTTTTGTGTGCAAAATATATAAAACATTTTTTATGAAAAGATTAGCTTTCTTATTGCTCGTTTCACTGGTATTTTCAACTGTAAAGGCCAATGATATCCAGTTAGCCAATACCGGCCTAACCAACCAGAACACCACGGCAAACACGGTGGAGGTAAAGTTTGATGTAAGCTGGAAGAACAGCTGGCGCACGAGTACCAATGAAAATAATTACGACGGGGCATGGCTCTTTGTGAAATTCAGGAAAGTGAACACCAGTCTCTGGCAGCACTGCTCATTGAATACGGCAGGCTTCACAGCGCCGGGTGGCAGTACAATTAAGGTAAGCGCCGACCAGAAAGGATTCTGGATATATGCAGCCGCAAACCAGATCGGGGATGTGAATTATACCGGCGGTAAAGTGATATGGAACTATGGAAGCAACGGTGTGCTGGATACGGACAGTGTGGAGATCCGGGTTTTTGCCGTTGAAATGGTATATATCCCGCAGGGAGCCTATTACCTGGGCAGCGGTGGAAGTGAATACTATCACTTCCAGGACAGCACTTCAGCCAGCCCATACCTTGTAACTTCTGAAGGAACATTAAACTTCGGTTATACAACCGGAAAACTTTTTGCTGCAGGGTATGGACAGAATGCCGGTAATGTTTTTACCATTCCAGCCACATATCCTAAAGGATTCGCTGCATTCTGGATCATGAAATATGAGTGCAGCCAGCAACAGTATGTTGATTTCCTGAATAATATGGACCTCGCACGAGCTACAAATAACAATGGTGGTGGATTTACAGGTACGCACCCAAACCTGGTTGCACCCCAGCCGGAAAGGGCCTACGGGGTGTCAACGACTGGTGCCCGTGACTGGGCTGACTGGGGTGCCATGCGGCCTATGACAGAATTTGAATTTGAAAAAGCATGCCGTGGGGCAAACATCACGCCGCTTCCCAATGAATACCCATGGGGAAATACCACTATTGTAGGAGTTAGTGCTTTGATCAATCAGGGACAATCAAATGAAACGCAGGATGTACCGTACGGAAATTGCAATTTTAACAATACCAGTGTTTCCATGCGATGCGGCATATTCGCCCGGCCCGGCCTGGGAGCATATCGCGACAGTGCAGGTGCAACCTATTATGGTGTTATGGAGATGGCCGGAAATGTTTGGGAAAAAGTGATCGGAGTATACAATTCAGCAGGTAATATCGCATTTTCTTCTGCAGTTCATGGTGATGGAAACCTAGATGCTTCCGGGTACACTGACATAGACGCCTGGCTGAACTCAACTTTTACCATTCGCGGCAGTGGCTGGAATAATGTGGGAAGTCCCGTTTTTTGTACTGTTTCCGACAGGTACTATTCAAATGTTGGATGGATTGATCAGAACAACTGGAATATTGGATTCAGGCTGGTTCGTACGGCTGAGTAACTTGAATTTAGTCCTATTTGAATAGATACCTTTATTATTACCCGAAATCAAATTTTTCAGCAGTACAATTAATACGTGATGAAAATAGTATTAAGAAAAGCTACTTTTATTTGCCTGCTTGGTGTTACCCAGTTGATTACAATGGCACAAAACAACCCCATTTTTAATGGCGGTTCGGGAGATGGCCAATCAAAGTCAATCTATTTGCAAAGCATAAACAGCATTTACGGAGGTGGATCAGGTGATGGGCAAGCCAGCGTTCAAAGTGCTCCTGCAATGTCTGACCGGATTTTTAACGGCGGTTTTGGAGATGGGTGGACAAAGCTTCAGACTGAAAGGGGAAATGCTGATACCATCTTTGCCGGGGGAAATAATGATGGATGGAGTACATTAAAAACAAACCGGCCGGGCACAGATGATTTATTCAGCGGCGGTTTTGGGGATGGCTGGTTCAGGATACAAACAACAAGACCATTCATAGATGCATTGTTTACTGGTGGCGAAGGAGACGGATGGGCCAGTACGTACCGTCCCCAAGGCCCCATACCGGTCCATTTCATGTATTTCAATGCAAGAAAATCAGGTGAAAATGCGTCGCTGTTAACCTGGAAAACCGCCCAGGAAATGAATGCCGATTATTATGAGGTACAAAGAAGCGAAGATGCCGTTCATTTCCATAGTATCGGCCGGGTAGATGCAACGGGAAATTCATCTTCAGCGATTGAATATTTCTTTACCGATTATAACCCGGTTACAGGATATAATTATTACAGGCTCAGGCAGGTTGACCTGGATGGCCGGTATATTTTTACACCTGCGAGGCTGGTACAGTTTGATGCTAAAGGAACCGGTGTTGTTAAATACTATCCGAACCCTACAAATGGTATACTGTTTATAGATCTGCCGGAACATGTTCAAAAAGAATCTAAAGTGATCAATATCAGTAATGCGGCGGGCATAGTGATGAATCAGTTTACCTTGGGAGAAACAATCAACCAGCCGGTAAGTATAGACCTTGGGAAGTACCCTAAATCAGTCTATTTCATCCAGGTAAGGTCTGCATCCATCAACAGCACCCAGCGTGTCATTTTGCAATAAGCCTTTCTTTTTCATACAATGATTAGGGCAGCCAATTGGTTGCTCTTTTCTTTTATA
This sequence comes from uncultured Chitinophagaceae bacterium, assembly GCA_937996595.1. GTDB lineage: Bacteria > Bacteroidota > Bacteroidia > Chitinophagales > Chitinophagaceae > Ferruginibacter. The sequence continues at coordinate 279 of CALKVC010000130.1, read as the reverse complement.
TTATTTTTCCAACATTCATGTACAGAATGATGTTATTCGATGAAGTATGTTCTTATATTTAATTAAGTAAATTTGCATCATGAATAGACTGATCCTGCTCTGTTTCTCATTTTTGTTTTTTTCCTGTGAAAAGAATATTGATTTTGATCTGAAGGAATCCCCCAATGTACTGGTGGTGGATGCCGAAATCGAGAATGGGAAAGTGCCTACTGTTGTGCTTACAAGCAGTTTTTCCTACTACAGCCAGCTCAATCTCCAATTGCTGTCCGCTTCATTTAT
>CALKVC010000129.1 GCA_937996595.1 uncultured Chitinophagaceae bacterium | reverse complement strand
TGCTGTAAATTGCACTGGATGGCATCCTGGGCACACACCGCCTGTTCAGCAAACCGCTGGGAGCATTTTATGGATTTGTAATCAACTTTTTTGAATTACTTGCCTTGTCTGTGATTATCGTATGTATCGCTTTCCTGGCAAGAAGAAATATGCTGAAGCTTAAAAGGTTCATCAGCCGTGATCTTAACGGATGGCCGCGAAGTGATGCCAATTACATACTTATTTCAGAAATCATCCTGATGTCGCTTTTCCTTATCATGAATGCAGCAGACCGTTCCTTGCAATTACAGTACCCTGATCCGCATTATATTGATACGGGGAATTTTATTATTTCCGGTTTACTGGTTCCGGCTTTTGAAAACTTGTCAAGCGCACAGCTGGTATTAATTGAACGTGGCTGCTGGTGGATACATATCATCGGTATTTTTGCATTTTTAAACTACCTGCCCTACAGCAAGCATTTGCATATCCTTTTCGCTTTCCCCAATGCATATTATGCCAGGCTGGTGCCAAAAGGCCAGATGCAAAATATGGAAAACGTTCAAAATGAAGTGAAATACATGATGCAGCCCGAACTGGCCCCAGCCGGTGAAGCCGCAGCTATGAAATTCGGAGCCAAGGACATTACCGACCTGAGTTGGAAGAACCTGCTGGATGCTTATAGCTGTACCGAATGTGGCCGCTGTTCTGCTGCATGCCCGGCAAACAGTACTGGGAAATTATTAAGCCCCAGGAAGATCATGATGGCTACCAGGGACCGTGCGGAAGAAATTGGAAAAAATATTAACAAGAACGGTTCCTTTGTTCAGGATGGCAAAACATTGCTGCATGATTATATTTCCGTGGAGGAATTACGGGCTTGCACCACCTGTAATGCCTGTGTGGAAGAATGCCCGGTTAGCATAAACCCGCTCGAAATTATCACCGAACTGCGCAGGAGCCTGATCATGGAAGACAGCAATGCACCACAGGAATGGAATGGGATGTTCAGTAATATTGAAAACAATTTCGCCCCGTGGAAATTCAGTCCGGATGAAAGGGACAAGTGGGCTGCAGAATTAGAGAACAGTTAAGATCAATTTACGGAAGTATACAGCATTAGATACACCTAATATCTACGTATGTTCTTCCCTCACAATATCTTCTTCCCTTATATTATGAATTTTTTCCACTGCATCCTTATGCGTGATTATTTTCCATAGCTGGATAAGCGCTGTAAGCGTGAATATGCCTCCTATCACCCAGTTCAGGTATTGTTCACTGTTAGTAATACGCTGAACAAGCCATTTTCCGCCAAAGATAAACACGCAATTACCCAGTAAAGTGCCCAATCCTATGCCAAGTATATAGATATTGTATTGTGACCGTACCGGTTCCAGAATCTTTTTTGAGAAAAGAACCGTGCTCCATCCAAACCAGAAAGGAATTTGTACCGGGTTGATGGCACAAAGGAACATACCAAGAAACAGCCGGTGCATATTGTTATTAAGCAGCACATTCTTGCTTTCCCCTCCGTTTTGCGCTGCTGCTATAAAGCTTCCGGCAGCCAGTGCAGCAATGATGAAAAATGTGATCCATTCCATCGCTTTCATGATGCGTTCCTGCTTCCTTACCCAGTCTATGCCTACCAGTGATATCCGCACATAGACCATTTCAACAAGCAGGCTGCCAATAGAAAAATAAATGGCATTCAGTATGCTTTCCTGAATACCGATCTGCATGGCAGCAATATTGAGGGTACCCAGGGGCAATGAACCAAGGAAACTGATGACCAGGCCCCAAAAAAACACCACGAGTAATTTAGGCATGCATCAAAGATAAAAAAGGTTTCAGGGTAAATGGATGTTACCCGAAAGTAATTAAGGGGAAAGTTATTTAGCCAGGATACTGAGGGATACTTTCAGGTTATCCGACAATGATACACTGCTGCTTCCCACGCCGAAATCTCTGCGGTTGATACTGAATTCTCCGGCAAACAGGTATCCTTCCCCCGACCGGTTAACCCTGAAAGGGAACTGCACCGGTTTCGTAATGCCCTTAATGATAAGGTTGCCTGTGAAAAGATAAGTTCCCGCATTGGCAGTTGCCTGAACCTTTGAACTAACCATCCTGATTACAGGAAATTTTTCCACATCAAAATATTCCGCTTTCCGGAGATGTCCATCCCTGGTATTGTTATCCGTATCAATGGTTGATGCGTCAACTGTTACATCAAAACTCCATGCACTGATATCAGACAGGTTGAACCTGATAGAACCTTTCAAACCACTGAAATCGCCGCCAGTACGCATACCAAAGTTCTTTATCACAAAATGAACCTTGCTCCCATTTTCAACAGG
>CALKVC010000128.1 GCA_937996595.1 uncultured Chitinophagaceae bacterium | reverse complement strand
CGCTATCCGGAGCGGCAGGGTATGCGGAACTTTCCGCACAATTCGGGTTATCGGGGTCCAGTTGGTTGTATTCGGGATAAATACAGGCTGAACTGGAATAGAATACCTTTTTTACGTTGTTCACTTTCATGGCTTCCAGCACATTCAGGTTGCACATGGCAGAATTATGCATAACATCTGCGTCATGAAAACCGGTGAAGATATAACCTGCTCCGCCCATATCAGCAGCAAGCTGGTAAACTTCGTCTATGCCTTTAAGTACTGTATTGGTAAACCCAGGGTCACGCAGGTCGCCCAGGATGAATTCATCAGCTACATTGCTGAAATATTCATTCTCCCTGAGGTCTACACCTCTTACCCAATATCCTTCAGATTTTAACCGGTTAACCAGGTGGCCGCCTATGAATCCACCTGCACCGCATACGAGCGCTTTTTTCATAAAAATATAATGTTAGGTCAATATGATCAATCAAACAACCTGCCTGCAGGCTGTATCAGAATTTGTATCCCTTTTTCAGGAAAAGAACAAACCCGTTTGCCAGTTCCCTGTAATCTTTAAAATAATAAACTGCCAGCAAATAAGATGCTATATATGAAATAGTACTTGATACAGCAGCACCTATAATTCCATACTCTTTTATAAATAACAAAGCTGTTAACAATCCAATAGCCGCAGAAAAAAGCTGGATATATGAATTGTATATAACCTGTTTTGTACCTACAAAATATTTAGTAAGTATCATGGTTCCGATATATATTCCTGTTCCTGCAAGGTATATCTGCATGGGAACCACTGCAGGCAAAAACTCAATACCGTAAAGGATCCTGATAATATATTCAGACAGGAAAATAAAAACCACTGTGATGGCAATACCTGTTACCATAAAGAAAGCATGGTACCTGGCAGTAAGTTTTTTTCTGTCTGATTCTTCCTTTAATGCAGCATTGTTATTGAATAAGATCTGCCTGATGGAACCAGGCAATATCCAAAGCATCTGGCCGATACTTCCACAGATTGAATATATTCCCAGCGCTGCCGGAGGCAGGAAATAACTAAGAATGAGCTGGTCTACCTTATTGTTGGTAGTAACGGCAATGTCGCCTATCCATCCTTTGATGCCATAACTGAAAACCTCTTTTACAAATAGTTTATTATATGGTTTGGAAAGATCCGTTACAGTATAAATCCTGTTCACCATGATTATTGTAAGAAAAAAATTGATGATGTTGGAAATTACTATAGCGATCACAACACCAATAAAATCGAGTTTGAATATCACTACAAGCAAAAAAACAATCAGAGGAGAAACAACTGAATAAAATATGCTCAGTTTATTTGCTTTTGCATACTGCGAATCTGATAATAATATCCTGTGAAATGATTCCTTTATCATATTCAACGGGAACGTAAGTAAAACAGGCAACAAAAACCAAACAGATAAATTATTACCCGTAAGGCCCAGCAAGTTGAAAAATTTCAGCAACAGTACAACAATAATAATTACTGCACTCCGCAACAATGCAATTACAATCACCGTTTTCGTTATCTCCTTAGGGTCGTATTTTTTAGAAGAGATATAATACCCCATACCCGCAAGAAACCCAAATGAAAAAATGGGAATAAGAAAAAAACCAAGTATTCCCAGGAAAGTATAATACCCTCTTAATTCGGGGCCCAAAGCTCTGATGACAAAAATGCTTGAAAGAAAAATGATAACCTGCGATGCAACTCCTGTTCCAAGAAAACCAAGACCATCTTTTATATTTTTTGATTTCCTTATTCTGTCCAGGATCATTGAAAATGCTGATTATTTTTTGTAAAGAAAACTACCTGTCTTTTATAAATCTTGCCGGGTTTCCTCCCACTATTGTAAATGCGTTTACATTTTTTGTA
>CALKVC010000127.1 GCA_937996595.1 uncultured Chitinophagaceae bacterium | reverse complement strand
ATTGTACCGGTATTTTCCAATTGCTGTATAACATTTCCACATTTCCACAAATCTTAACAATCATATCATTTTACCAGGGCAGCTTATCAGTTATTTTTCAGTAACTTTAAAAAACCTCATTTTATGTTATGGAGAAAATTCAATGGTGATCCCATTCACCTGCCAATCAAAGAAGCAGTAGAAGAAGCCATCAAACGGGAAACCGATGCCGGGCATAAGCTGAAAGTTTGTATTGGAACAGATAGCCAGGTAAAAGGCAAAGAAACAGAGTTTGCCACCGTTATCGTTTTTTTAAGGGAAGGCCGAGGTGGCTTCATGTTCATTCACAATGAAAAAAACCAGTTCAAATACAGTATCAAGGAAAGGATGCTGGTAGAAGTGGCCAAAAGCATCGAAATAGCTTATGAACTCTGTAACCTGTTCACCGATTATGATGTAGACATGGAAGTGCATGCAGACATAAACACCAATCCCCATTTTAAAAGCAATGAAGCATTGCGTGAGGCAATGGGTTATATCCTGGGCATGGGGTTTGCATTCAAGGCCAAACCCGAAGCTTTTGCCAGCAGTAGCTGCGCTAACAAAGCCGTCAATTAACAGGGAATGTAATACACGGTTACCTGACAGTGTTCCTGTTTTTCAATGTTTCATTCGTTTCATTGATGAATGAAAGGATTTTTGTTTTCCCTGTTTTTTTTACCGCACTGGATACAAAATGCTGGGGCAGAAACTGCCAGGTTTTTTTCATGGCTTCCAGGAAACCCTTTACATTTTTACTCACTATGCGTTGGTTCTCCTTATCAGACTTTGTGAATACCAGGCAAAAAGGCACCTGCCATACCTTCAGGCTTTCCAGGAAGGATAGGTCTATTTTTTGCGGGCTGTGCCGGGCGTCTATCAGCACGAAAACCATGGTGAGGTTTTCGCGTTTACGCAGGTAATTTTCAATCATCTGTTCCCATCTTCGCCGGCTGCTGATGCTCACTTTGGCAAACCCATATCCCGGCAGATCTACCAGGTACCATTTGAACGTATTCAGTTTTAACTTGCCTTCCGATTCATCCAGGCTGCTCTCAATTTCAAAATGATTGATTAGTTGTGTTTTCCCCGGTGATGAAGATGTTTTTGCAAGCTTTTCATTATCACAAAGCATATTGATCAGCGACGATTTTCCCACATTGCTCCGCCCTATGAACGCATATTCCGGTTTATCCGGTAACGGGCATTTCTGGTAATCCGGGCTACTGATAATATATGTTGATTTCCTGATACGCATATTGAAGTATTGAGTTGCGAAAGTACATCAGTTTACCATGAAATACAGTCGCCCGACACGTAAATAAGCCAAACGCTTATCTTTGCAAACAGTATGACAGAATTTGCGCACGACAAAGTGGTACCTTATAAGGAATCGGAATTGAGCAAGAAGCAGCAGGTTGCCGGCATGTTTGATGATATATCGGGCAAATACGACTTCCTTAACCGTTTTTTAAGCGCAGGAACAGATATTGCCTGGCGGAAAAAAGCCATCGCCCAGCTTAGAAACCTTAATCCTAAAAATATGCTGGATGTTGCTACCGGTACAGCTGATGTGGCCATCATGGCTTATAATATGCTGAAACCTGAAAAGATAACCGGCATAGATATCAGCGATGGCATGCTGGATGTTGGCAGGAAAAAAATTAACAAACTTGGCCTGCAGGGAAATATAGAATTGTTAAATGGTGACAGTGAAGCAATAAGCTTTAATGACAATACGTTTGACGCTATAACTGTGGCATTTGGCGTACGTAATTTTCAACACCTGGAAACCGGTTTGCTGGAAATGAAACGGGTTCTTAAACCAGGAGGAAAACTGGTGGTACTTGAATTCAGTAAACCCAACATGCCATTTGTTCGTTCCTTGTATGATCTTTATATGAAAATGGTAACACCACGTATGGGAAAATTGTTTTCCAGGAACCGGGATGCATATAAATACCTTGATGAATCAATCAGGAAATTCCCGGAAGGAAAACAGTTTATTGCTATCCTTGATAAACTGGAATATAAATCTACCTATTTTAAATCTCTGAGCTTAGGAATATGCAGCATCTATTGCGGAACAAAATAATACATATCATCATACCGGTTTTACTGTTGCCTGCCATTGCATTTACGCAGTTACGCACAACCCTGAACCTGGAAGATCATGATGAAAAATCATTTCATTTCGGAATCTTCCTGGGTGTAAACAGGGCGCATTTCAGTTTTACACACCATCCCGAATTTTTACAACGCGACAGCGTATTGGTTATTGAAAGCCTTAGCAATTCCGGTATCAACCTGGCCTGGCTGGTCAATATCAGGCTTGGCGAGCATTTCGACCTTAAAACCTACCCATTGAGCCTGGTGTTTACTGAAAAATCTTTTCAGTATCATTTAAAATACCCGAACAGGCCGGCCGGTGAAGATTTGGTAACGCTTAAAAAAGTACAGGGCATCACCCTGGCCCTTCCGGCACATTTAAAATTCACCAGCGACCGGATTAATAATTTTAAGGTGTTCATGATGGCCGGTGGCCGGATAGAATATGATATGGCTGCCAATGCCGGAGCAAAAAAAGCGGAAGAACTCATCAAGCTGAAACCATTTGACTTCGGGCTTGATGCAGGAATCGGCTTCCATTTCTATTTTCCATACTTCGTGCTAAGCCCCGAATTGAAGATAGGCTGGGGTTTCAGTAACCTGCATAGCCGCGATGAGAACCTGAAATTTTCAAATACCATCGACAAAATCAATTCACGTACGATCACCTTCTCCCTTACAGTTGAATAATCCAACTATATAACGATGTTGGATAAACGAAAATATTGTTGGCCCTGTAATTTTCCGTGGGCTCAGAATTGTAATCAATAGCCGTAATTTAGAAATCGTACGCCCGTTTAAACATGTTTAAGCGGATGCCTGCCGATACGAAAGTTGAATTGATGGTGCCCGGTAAGCTTTCCAGCTTATAATTTCGCTGCTGCAGGGTAGCTTCCAGAAACAGGTTTTCTCGCAATTCGTAGGAAACATTCAGGGTGCCGTTAAAACAGGTGGCTTTGTTGCCGCTGCCTATATTATATCCTTCTTCCATCGTCCTGGTTGTATAGTCCCTCAATGGGTTTGCGCCGTAGTTGATACCGGCACTGTCAAGCCCCTGGTTATAATAGATGATCCGGGCATTTACCCGCCATCTGGGGGTTGGCTGATAGTTCAATATTCCGATGAATTCCTGGAAATTGGCTCCCAGCGGATGTGCCATCGGTTGATTGTAATGCGTGTAATTGGCAACGGTATCGTTGTGCGAATAGGTAAATGGCCGTACCCTGTTTGCTTCAAACTGTAAATCGAGATTCTTCAACCCGAATGCATCTATATATTTCACACCTGCCTGGATGGCCCATTTATTCACCCAGTTGCTGGGATTATTCTTCACTTTTGATAATATGAATTCATCCAGCAGGAACTGCCCGTATAACTGGAACCTGCGGGCAATATTCGCTTTAAAGTCAAAACCTGCCAGGGCATTGTCGGGGCTTCCAATGGTTCCTTCAATATGCCTGTAAAAGATGATCGGGTTCAGGTACTGGAAATCATAATGGTCTCTTCTGCCGAAAATGATACCTTCAAACAGGCCTACATTCAGCCATTTGGTAACGTTCATGCTTAGGTGATGAACAGCGGCATATTTCCGTGAAAGCAGCGAATCTGACCGCTTCTTGAATTGTGGCACCAATTCCATGAATATGTTCTGGTAATTGATTTTCCAGATCTTGGTATTCAGTTTGGCAAACAGGTAACTGTTGCCCCAGTCGCTGAGTAGCAGGCTGCGATAGCCGTTGCCGATGAAATTCTTATCGTAACCAAACTGGATATCGATGTATTTGGTGGCGTTGAACGTGATATAACCCCTTGCATCAAAGTAATCAAAGCCGGTAGTTTTAAATGGCTTGTAAAAACCAACACCCGGTACAGCTTTAACTGAATTAACCCGATCCTGGAAATAAGCTGGCCCGCGTTCCTGGTTTTCAATGATGGTAGACGAAAAGCCGATCTTATTAGCTATGCGTCCGCGGATGGTTACACCCCTGCTGTTGAGGTACTGGGTGGCATCGTTATCCGATTCCTTGCCATATTGTAACTGCAGCACCGGGTTTACAACCAGGAAGAAATCTTTTGTATTCACTTCAAACAGGTTCGGTTTTGTTTTGTAGAATGTTTTAAGCACCGGCCTTTTACTTTTAAAATAATCTGCCGGCCTGCTTACCCACTCGCTGTTGTTCATAAACAGGCTTTGGAGGTTGTATTCGTCCACTTTGGTAAACCTGGCCGTGCGGGCACTGTCTATCAGTTGTGCCTGCTCTACAATGGCTTTCCGGTTATATGGCTTGAGGCTTGAAAAATTAAGATCGGTATTCTTTTGCTGTTTTATTTCCAGCCTGTCTATAAAATGGTATTCTTTGGTTCCCTGCATCAGGTAAGTAGATTGGGAAAAAGCGGTAACCGGACAAATAAAAACAAACAGTTTGATTAAGCTTTTAATAATTTGCATTGAATTGGAATTTGATAAACAATCTTAATTTCAAGATATGCAAAGTTATCTGTTTAAAAACATACAGGTTGTAAATGAAGGGAAAATTATACGCTGCGACGTGTTGACCCATGGGGAACGTATTGAAAAAATTGACAGGCAGATAGATGTAGCCCGAAGGGTTACAGAAATTAATGGAGAACATAAGCACCTGTTTCCGGGTGTAATAGACGACCAGGTTCATTTCCGGGAACCGGGGTTAACCCATAAGGCGGATATCCATTCTGAAAGCCGGGCTGCAGTTGCTGGCGGCGTTACCTCTTTTATGGAAATGCCCAACACCATTCCCAATGCGCTTACCATACCATTGCTGGAAGATAAATACGGCATTGCGGAAAAAAGCTCATTAGCCAATTATTCTTTTTACATGGGTGTTAGTAACAGCAATACAGAGGAAGTGCTGCGGGCTGCTGAAAACAGGAAAAATATTTGCGGCATCAAGATTTTCATGGGAAGCAGTACAGGTAACATGCTGGTAGATAACCATGCCACACTTAACCGCATTTTTGCAGAGTGCGACATGCTGATTGCCACACATTGTGAAGATGAAAGGATCATACGAAATAATTATGAACAACTGAAAGCAGGTAAGGGTGAATTGTCGCCGGCCGACCATCCGTTGGTAAGGAATGAGGAAGCCTGTTTTGAATCATCCCTGGTTGCCGTACAGTTTGCAAAAAAGTACAACAGCCGCCTGCATATCCTGCATATCAGCACTGAAAAGGAATTGCAATTATTCGGCAATATGCTTCCGCTAAAAGAAAAAAGGATAACGGCAGAAGTATGTGTGCATCATTTGCATTTTACGGCGGATGATTATACCCAACTGGGGTATAAAATAAAATGCAACCCTGCCATAAAAGCCGCCCATAATAAAGCCGCATTGTGGGAAGCATTGCTGAACGACCGCCTGGATGTAATAGCCACAGACCATGCCCCTCATTTGCTTTCTGAGAAATCGGCTCCTTATGAACAGGTGCATGCGGGGCTGCCGCTGATTCAGCATCCGTTGTTGATGATGCTGTATTACAACAACCAGGGTTATATATCTCTTGAAAAAATAGCAGAAAAGATGAGCCATGCGGTGGCTGATTGTTTCAACATAAAGGAAAGGGGATATATACGGGAAGGGTATTATGCCGACCTGGTTGTAACCGACCTCTCAAAACCTTTCAGGGTTTCGCAGGAAAACATTTTATATAAATGCGGCTGGAGCCCGCTGGAAGGCATGTCGTTTCCTGCCACTGTATGCAATACATTTGTAAACGGGAACATGGTTTATGGAAACGGAGCCATCATTGAATCTGAGTGTGGGCGCAGGCTGGTATTTGACAGGTAAGCAGCAGTATGAACAGATAAAATGCAATTAAGGTAAGGAAAACCGTCACCGGCTAAACAATATTAACAGCATGGAAATTGATAAGACAACACTGAACGACCTGTCAGTATTTAATGCAGAGGAAGCGTTTTCGATATTTGATTATCTTGACCATACAACAACTACTAACGGTAAGGAGCAGTTGAAGATAAACCTGCAAACGCCATTGCAAACACCGGATGAAATCAATGGCATACAGCAAACACTTAAACTTATTTTACTGAAGCAGAAAGACTGGCCGGGCCAGATCAGTAACGGTTCGGTAATGGTGATTGAAAGGTTCTATGATGCAAGGGTAGATATGATACCGGCCAATGTATCCGCTACCAATGCATATAGTTATAAATTACTGCATGCCCCTGATTATTCACTGATAAAGTACTCGGTAACACATTGTTTTGATTTCATCAAAGGGATGCAGCAACTGGTTGATCTGTTTTTAAAGGATGGCTGCCCGTCTCCATTGCATAAATTGCTGGAAGTAGCCGGCCGTTTAATGGCTCAGGAAGTGTTTTCCACGGTAAGGTTGAATAAATCAGCAAAAGATTTACCCATTCAGCAGATGCTGCAACTGGCGCATTATATCTTATACAGGTTTAAACAGGGTATGCATACCCTGTTGCAGATACATGCTCAATTGGATGCCTGGTACGGTATGGCTATGGCGGTACAAAAGCATCATCTTGTTTTTCCGGTTTGTAAACCCTCGGAACAACCTTTTATAGAAGTGACGGGACTGTATCATCCGCTGTTAACCAATGCCGTTTCTTATGATGTAACCATGAACCGTCACACCAATTTCCTTTTTTTAACCGGTGCCAACATGGCCGGTAAAAGCACGTTCATTAAGGCGGTGGGCATATCGGTATTCCTCGCCCATATTGGCATGGCGGTTCCTGCAGGTAAAATGGAACTGAGTGTGTTTGATGGCATGTTAAGCAATATAAATGTGATGGATAATATCACGAAAGGGGAAAGTTATTTCTTTAATGAAGTGCAACGCATCAAAGCCACCATACAAAAAGTGAATGATGGCCGCAAATGGCTCATACTGATAGATGAATTGTTTAAGGGGACCAATGTGCAGGATGCCATGAAATGCAGCACAGCGGTAATAGAGGGGTTGCTAAAAATAAGGAATTCGCTGTTTATCCTTTCAACACATTTGTACGAAATAGCTGAACCGCTGCAGGTGCATTCCAATATCATATTTAATTATTTTGAAACCACCGTAAAAGACGATCAGCTCTTATTCAGTTATCATCTTAAAAAAGGAATCAGCAACGACCGTTTCGGTTACCTGATCATGAAAAAGGAAGGTGTGGTTAAGATGCTGGAAGAATTGTAAATTTCATGCAATAATACATGCATGACGGATTCATTTGCAGCCATTGGGTTAGGCGTAATAACCCATATGCCGGTATACATCATTAGAAAAAATAACCATTATTTTTATGGATACTAATTGGCTTTTGCTTCCTGCCTGGTAGCCATGATGTCCCTGTCGAACAAATACAGCCCACTCTTATCTTCACCTATCAGTTCCATCTTGTCATTGAGCACACGGGCCGATTTCTCTTCTTCAATCTGTTCACTCACATACCATTGCAGGAAATTATGGGTGGCATAATCTTTTTCCTTCAAAGCAAGGTCAACCAGTTCATTAATGCTTTCTGAAACAGCAATTTCATGCTTTAAAAAATCTTCAAAGAGGCTTTTTAATCCTTTATGCGTGATGATGGGTTGTTCCAGGGCAGGCACCAACGCAAAACCTCCGCGTTCATTGATGAAACGCATGAGTTTTAACATATGAATCCGTTCTTCTTCACTTTGCTGGAAAAAATAATCCGCTACATTATCAAGCCCGGGTTGTATGTCGCACCAACTGGCCATAGCCAGGTAGGCGTGGGAAGAAGCAGCTTCCAGCTTAACCTGTTTGTTTAGGGCTTCCTGCATTGTTTTTGATAACATAAATAGTATATTTAAATAAAGAAAAGTCTTGCATTGCAAATATAGTGAAATTGAAAAATGCAGGATAATTATGTAAGCTTAAGTATTTTTTTAGGTAAGAATATATCCTTCAATTTTCAAATTTCAAAAAAATGTTCTTCAGGTTTTGGGCATAAACGGCACCTATCGGAATAACCGTCTTATCCAGGAAAAGCATGTTGTTCTTGAAACTGGTTATTGCATCGCTATTGATGATAAAAGACTTGTGTACACGTATGAAATTAGCAGGTAAAGTTTCTTCAAAACGTTTCATACTTTGTAAAGTTAGCAGTTTATGTTGATTGGTGTGTACGGCTACATAATCTCTCAAACCTTCCAGGTATCTTATATCCTTCAAAGAAACCTTAACCTGCCTATAGTCGGATTTAACAAGTATATAATCCGGCAGGGGATTTACATTTTCGGAATACGAACGAGAATACCTCTTTTCCCTCACTTTGTTTACCGCTTGCTTGAACCTTTCATATGTGATTGGCTTAAGCAGGTAATCCACTACATCAAGGTCAAATGCGTTTACTGCGTATTCCGGATATGCTGTGGTTAATACTATGTCACATTTTTTATTGATTATTTTCATAAACTGAATGCCCGTAAGCTCCGGCATCTGTATATCCAGGAGTAAGAAGTCAACATTTCTTTTTTCCAGGAATTGCAAAGCCGCAAAAGGATTTGTGAATGAATTAAGTAGTTGAATGCCATGGCATTTCCTGGCATAACTCTCCAGCAATGCAACAGCTAAAGGTTCATCATCTACGATTATACAACTGATAAGGCTGCTCATCTTTCCAGATTTATGGTTAACGTAGTTTTATACCTGGTATCATTTTCCTCAATACTAAAAGTGTGCCGGTCTGTATACAAGAGATCCAGTCTTCTTTTAACATTGGTTATGCCGATTCCGGAAGTGCTGTCTTTGTGAAAATCAGCTTTCTTGTTTTCAACCTTGAATAGCAGCCTTTTACTGTTTGCTGATAAATGAATGGTAAGTGGAATTGTATGATCATTGAGCGTGCTGTGCTTGAAAGCATTTTCTACCAGCGGAATCAGTAAAAATGGAGCTATTTTGATATTTTCATCCTTTGTATCAATCGAAACGTCAAGCGGTAATTCGAAATTATAACGTAATTTCTGCAATGAGATGAAATTGTCAAGGTACCTTAATTCATCAGAAAGCATTACCAGGTCATTTTTTTCATAAAGCATATATTGTAATAATGAACAAAGTTGTTCTACTGCAAATAATGATTTGTCTGATTTGTGGTAAATGAGTGAATAAATGTTATTTAGGTTGTTTAACAGGAAATGAGGATTAATCTGTGACTTCAGGTAGTATAGTTCGGCCTGCCTTTTTTCCAGTTGCAATTCCATTTTTTCACTTTCCTTATATTTATTGCTTTGCACATAGTAAAATATGATACCGAATGCGGTATATGGTATAGAAAAATACTTGTTATCTAACAAGTAACCTGTCATGGTTATGCCGGTATTGTAATTATGGAAACCAAATACAGCCGGGCAGAAAATTTCTTCAAGTACATACCGGAACAAAATGATGACCGGGATAAAAGCAAGAATGAACAGATATGCCAGCAACTGTCTTTTTTGTTTTGAAAAATACCACAGGAAACAATACGCCGACAAAGCATACAGGAAGAAAGCTGCCGTTGTTGTTATTTCCAAACCAATACTTGTAGTGCTTTTGAAAATACCTTTGAAATATCCGGCAATGCCGGTAGTATTCATTTCAGCAGATAGCCCCCAAATGAAATTAAATATCAGGAAGTAGTAAAATAGTTTCTTGAGTTTACATGGCATAGTTAAAATTATGAAATTAGACTTGTTATTATTTGCAGCTAAGCCTGAATAAACCGGTTTGTCTGCAAAAAGGGGATTTTCGTCTGCAAAGCTTTTTTGCAGAATTGTTATTTCGTTTGCAGAATAAATGAATATTGGCATTTTGTGATTGGTAGTTTTGAGGAAAACAGAATCATGAGAACGATAGTACTTATTATTTCCGGGTTCTTTTGTGTACACGCAGCAGCACAAAGCAAGCAAAGATCCATTGAAAACGATATTATGAAGTGCACCCGTTATTTTGCCATTGAAGATGGGAAACTTGTTGGCGAAGGAGCTGATTACCTGGTGAAAGAAATGAAGTCAAGCCAATACCTGTTACTGGGGGAATATCATCATTCTTATCAGATTTCCAAATTGACCGGAGCATTGATTCCTGTGTTGCATAATGCTGGTTACAGGAGCATGGCCCTGGAGGTTGGGCCGGAATCAGTAAAAATCCTGAAAGAACTTTCCAAAGTCCCGGAAAAAGTAGCAGGGAACCTGCATGCATTCAACACGAAATATCATGTAATTCTGGATAGCAGCATTTATGTACCGATCCCTTTTTTTGAAAATACAGAAGATGCAGCTTTTTTGAAAGAATTAGCAAAGTATAACTGGAATCTCATCGGGCTTGACCAGGAGTTTATCATTTCGTACCTGCCTTTACTGGAGAAAATGCAAACTAACCTGGGCGATAAACAGAAACAGCAGCTCACTGAAGCATATCTAAAAGCACAGAGAGTAATTAAGGAAGCATATAAAACAGAAAATGACGGTGGAAAGGAAATTCAGGAAACATTATCTGAATCAGTTGATTTTTACAATTACCTGGAACTTTCCTCATACCGGAACAAAACAAACAAAAAAATAGCTGATGCATTGCGAAAAACAACATCCATTTATTTGAAATCCGTTAAAAAACAATACCTGGAACAGAACACAGAAAGGGTATCTTATATGAAAGAAAACCTGGCAAATTATATCTCTGGAAATAAGTATGACTGCAAGCATGACAAAATGTTTTTGAAAATGGGATCGGTTCATTCAGGAAGGGGTTTCAGTCCATTAAGTTTATATGAAATTGGAAATACAATCAGCGAACTGGCAGCGTATCATGGGAATAAATCATTGCACATCAGTATCAATTCAAGGTTTTATGTTGACAAAGAGATAGAAATAGATGAATTGTCAGATACAACATCTTATGGCTACAGGTTAAAGCCTTTTTTGCAAATGGGAAAAAGAGACAAATGGACGCTTATTGATTTGCGGCCCTTGAAGTACAGGGTATTTTACTCCAGGGAATACAAGCTGGAAGAACTGATTCTTAACATCTTTAAAGGGTATGATATATACCTGATTCCACCCGTAGATATTGAACCAACATTAAACCTTAGCAGAAATGCAGGTGAATAAAAGAGATTAATTATTTAATAGTAATAGAAATGAAAAAGAAAGCAACCATACTGTTTTTGAGTGTGATATTATACAGTACGCAATACTTATTTTGCCAGATTAACCCGGATGAAATATTACTTAAAGGAAAGAAAATTCCTAAAGTATTGCTTGTGGGCTCCTGGCATTTTGATTATCCCGGGCTTGATGCATATAAAACAGAATCGGATAACAGGATCAATATTTATTCACCGGAAAGGCAACGTCAATTATTAGATCTCATTGATTACCTGGCTAAATTCAAACCCACTAAGATAATGGTTGAATCTGGACCCATTACAGGGTACCTGGTATATAATTTCAATGAATGGAAAGCAGGACGTGAGCGATTATATGCCAGTGAAAGAAGCCAGATTGGGATGCGGCTGGTGGAAAAGTTCAACCTGGATACCATTTATGGTGTAAATGCAGGTGCGCTCCTGATGGACCTGGTTAATGATTCATCAATCAAAGGCATTGGATATCTGGATACAATTGCAAACAGGCATTATTTCGGAGGTAAAGATGAGTTCAGTCAGAGATATAATATGTTTTATAATTATGAAGACGAATTCCAGTTAGGCAATACGCTTTTGTCTGGATTTAAGTATTTGAATTCTGATAAAGTGCTAAACAGGTATTTTGGCGCATATATTGCTGGAGGCCAGTTTATATCAGAAAATCAGGAAGGCCCGGATGCATTATCCATGTTCTGGATGAACAGGAATCTGCGTATATTCAGGAATATCCAGCGTATTAAAGCCAATGAGAATGACCGGCTCCTGGTTTTATTCGGAGCCGGGCATATTGCCATCCTGAAATGGTTGTTTGAGTGCTCACCGGCATATGAGCTGGTGAAGTTTAATGAACTTGAGAAATAACGTATATAAGGTATTCAGAATGAATACTATTTTTTTGTCGATACGTAATTAAGAGGTAATTGCCTGTTTGTAACAAGTACATCATTGGAAAAACAGTAAAGTAAATTGGTAAAAAACTGAAGTTGGCTAATGTGGGGCTAACATTTTTCACGTCTTTTTTTGATGAAATTTAGAAATAAATATGAATAAGTTTATTCAGGATGCAGAAAGAACATTTCATATTTACAAACAAAGCAGCATTATAGAAAAATACGTAAGAATTAAACCGTCTGAAAAAAACTACCAGGGGATTTCAGAAAGGCTGGATAAATCTATCAATGAATATTTCTATATACCCAATTAACTAATATCAATCAACAGAAATCTACCAATTAATAATACCACTTTACAAAGCATTCATTTTTACCCTTCTGTCAAGCTAAAAGAGGATATGTGGTAAATTAATTTTTTACTTCGCTGTAGTATATGTTCGAAAAATTATATATATTGTAAAGATTGTAAAACAATTTTTCAACTGAAAATTTTTTCTAATGAAAAGAACCATATTATTATTTTCAATTTTATCTTCATTAACGTTTTTATCTTGCTCTGACGCTGAAAATAAGGCAGGTGAAATAAGTAAAACTGCGGAATCCACTTCAGGGGAAGACCCTATAAAACAAGGTGAACACCTCGTTCAGATCATGGGTTGTAATGATTGCCATTCACCAAAAAGGATGGGGCCAAATGGACCTGAAATCATTCCTGAACTGATGCTGTCTGGGTATCCTTCTGACAGGCCGGTTGCCACATTTGATAAAAAATTACTGCAATCCGGATTTTCTGTTTTTTACCCTGATCTTACAGGAGCAGCCGGCCCATGGGGCATTTCTTTTGCCGGCAATTTAACGCCGGATGAAACAGGTATCGGCGGGTGGACGGAGCAGCAGTTTGCAAAAGCAATCAGGGAAGGTAAATGGAAAGGGATTGATGGAAGCCGGCCACTGTTACCGCCCATGCCCTGGTTCAATTACACCAAACTGACCGATAAGGAAGTGAGCAGTATTTTTGCCTATCTGAAAAGCATTAAACCTGTGAAGAACCTGGTACCACTGCCTGTTTCGGCCGATAGCCTGAAATGATATTTCTATAAAATGGGTTCTGTGAGTTTGCTGGTTACCTGATTTGTGATCCTGCCGTGTATTGAAAATATATGTCAACTTCAATCCCCGGTTTGAAGCTGTATGCCAACGCCTGGCGTATATATTCAATTCAATATCCTTCTACCGCTGTTACCTGTTAATGCACCTGTACGACATTTGTAAATGAGTTATTTTGAATAAAAGCAAAAATCATGTTTACATGAAAAAGTCAATATTCATCGTGCTGATGATATTCAGCTTTTTGGGTACGGTTTATGCCCAGCAGGGAAAAAGGCAGGCAAAAATTGATTCTTTACTGGCAAAACTGCCGACTGTATCAAGTGATTCAACCAGGTTAAATATGCTGGTAAACCTGGGTAATTTGTATATACAAGTAGATATCCAGAAGGCTGCTTTATATAATGAACAAGCAGTGGAACTGGCCAAGAAACTGCATAAAAAAGATACCATTTCAACGCTTTCATATTTACTCGGTAATCTCTACCATGAAGAAGGAAATGATTCAGCAGCCATTAGGCATTACCTGGTATCCCTGGCACTGGAAAAGGAAGGAGGCAACAAAGAAGGCATCGCTACCGTTCTGAATAACCTGGGTGCAACATACCAGGCGCTTTCCAATTATCCCCGTGCATTGGAATGTTTATTTTCATCACTTACCTATTTTGAACAGGCCCGAAAAGAAGCAACACCTGGCAGTATACTGGGCATTAAGAACGGGATGGCAAACTGCTATACGAATATTGCCAGCATTTTTGGCATACAAAAGGAATATGCAAAGCAACGTGAGTACCTGCAAAAGGGGTATGATATGTATGAATCTTTCAAATATAAACCCGGCAAGGCCATGGCAATTGGAAATATCGGGGATGTTTTCACGCGGCAGAAAGAATACGACAGCGCCATTGTTTATGTAAACAGGTCGCTGGGCATGTACCGTGAAATAAAAGACAGCACAGGAATAGAACGTAACCTCAGTAACCTCGGATCATTGTACAGCAACAAAAAAGAGTTTGATAAGGCCCTTGAATATTCGAATACCGCACTGGCTATTTCAAAAAGGAAAAAGTATTTTGAATCCACCGGATATAACATGACAATTTTAGGGGAGATCTACAAGGGGATTGCCATGGAAAAGGGGAGTGATATAGCTACCACTTACGGATATACGCAATTACAGGCGTTGAATATAGCAAGGAATTATACAGACAGCGCCATAGCTGTATTCAGGCAATCAGGTAACCTGGAAGCGCTGTTCGGTGCATACAAACAGCTTAGTGAAATACAGGTCTTGCAGGGCGATTATCAAAATGCTTATTCCTCTTATGTACGCTTCAATGAACTGAATGATTCGGTTTATAATAAGGAGAATGAGAAAAAACTTACCCAAACCGCCCTCAATTACGAGTTTGCTAAAAAGGAAGATTCACTTAAAATGGAAAGCGACAAAAAACAACTGGCCCTGCAAAAGGAGATTGAATTAAAGGCTATCCGGTATGAATTTGAAAAGAAACAGGCAGCAGCTAAAACGGAAAAAGAGAAACAACAACTAATCTATGAACAAAAGCTGAAAGAGCAGCAGATAGAAAATGAATATGCCCAAAAAATGGCCAGGGCAGAAGCTTTGCAGCAGCAGCAGGAACAGGAACGCAGGCAAAAAGAGGCACTGGCAAAGCTGGAGCAGGAAAAGAAGGACGCCCTAAACAAAGAACAACTGAAAAGGCAACGGAATATCCTTTATTCATCCCTGTTAGGAATTGCAGGCCTGATGGTGTTTTCAACCATTGTTTTCCGCCAGCGGAACAGGGTTAACCGGGAGAAAAAAAGGAGCGATGAACTGTTATTGAATATATTGCCAGCAGAAGTGGCCGAAGAACTGAAGATGAAGGGGAGTTCAGAAGCCCAGTCAATAGACGAGGTTACCGTACTGTTTACGGATTTCAAAGGGTTCACCCAGCTTTCTGAAAAGCTGACCCCAAAAGAACTGGTTGCCGAGATCAATGAGTGTTTTTCTGCGTTTGACCATATCATGCAGAAGCACGGTGTTGAAAAGATAAAAACCATCGGGGATGCCTATATGGCGGCAGGCGGGCTACCCACACCCAATTTGACACATGCCGCTGATGTTGTGGATGCCGCTTTGGAAATCCAGCATTTTATGGCTGAACATAAAAGGAAGAAAGAGGCTGAAGGAAAGCCGGGCCTTGAAATCAGGATTGGTGTGCATTCCGGACCAGTTGTGGCGGGTATTGTAGGTGTAAAGAAATTTGCTTATGATATCTGGGGCGATACGGTGAATACGGCATCCAGGATGGAAAGCAGCGGGGAAACCGGCAGGGTGAATATCAGTTCCAGCACCTATGCGTTGGTGAAAGACCGCTACCATTGCGTACACCGTGGTAAAATATCGGCAAAAGGTAAAGGGGATATCGATATGTATTTTGTAGAACCGTTACCTTTAACCTGATAAGATTGGATAAATGCAAACAGGGTGATGCTACATTTTTTTAAATTAATATTTACAATGGAATGGCAGAGAGGTTATAAATCAATCTGACTTGTATAATTGACAGATCCATTAACAAATTAAATACCATTCAGTTTGAGAAACCTGGAAGCATTGCTTGATGAAATTGAAAGAAGGATTCATTCATTCAATCATACCACACACAAAATATCTTCGGCTGCTGTAGGCTGGCATATAGAGCATTCATTACTGGTGCTTAACTCCATCACCAATGCCTTATCAACATCAGATCCATTAAAGTATAAGCGCAAATACAGTATTATCAAGTTGATGGTTTTCGCTTTTGGTAAAATACCCAGGGGAAAAGGAAGAGCGCCTGAAATAGTTAAACCGAAGAACCCGGTATCAGCCAGTTCCCTGAAGGAACATCTTTTAAAAACAAGATTGAAATTGAAAGAACTCGATGCCCTTGAGTCCGGAAGTTATTTCAGGCATCCTGTCTTTGGCGATTTACGATTACAGGAAGCGAAGAAGTTCCTGCTGATACATACAAAACATCACCTGGCAATCATTGATGATATTTTGAAGGAAACCTTAAATGAATGACTAGCATAAAGATTAGTTACCTGATCTGATCCTGTAAAATAGATATGGAGCAATAACAGTCCAGAGAGGAATGAATACCCAGATTCTGCCTTTCAGTAAATTATAATCTTCCAGCAACCTGTTCAAGGAAGTTCCGCGGTAAAGCCCGAATCCAAATTCAAACCCAAGTGTCAGTACAAGCCATATAATACCGGTAACAGCAGCTTCTTGGCTGTTTCTGAAAGGAAGCCATCCGGACACAAACCAGATATAAACCCCGAGAAGAATGATTAAAGTAATGGTGGATAATTGATGCCCGGCCAGTTCACCAGTCAGTTTCTTATACCACAGGTCTCTGGCAGTACCATTCAATATTGCGATAAGAATCATCGGAAACCAGCAAAGTACGTATTTCAGCATGAGATAAATCTAAGGATTTTCGTAATATTTTTTCCGGTACAAAATATGGATATCGTTTATTTCACCCGGTATGTATCATTTATTTCTCCTGTTATTCAGGGTATTTTCTTTCAATAATGCGTGATAAATCACTTTAGATTACAACAGGCGGGCGTAACCTTTACACATGCTTGTAAAAACATTCGGCAGCGCTGTTTATGGCGTAGAAGCCATCACCATTACCGTTGAAGTGAACGTAAACAACCAAGGGCAACATTATTTTATTGTGGGCCTGCCCGACAATGCCGTAAAAGAAAGCCTGCATCGGGTAGAAAGCGCCATAAAGAGCAATCACTATTATATGCCAAGGACAAAGCTGGTGGTAAACCTGGCACCTGCAGATATCAGGAAAAGCGGTTCTGCATTCGATTTACCCATTGCCATCGGTACCCTGGCGGCGACAGAGCAGATTGACAATCCGGAGCGTTTACCCGCTTACGTTATTATGGGTGAACTTAGTCTTGACGGAACCGTTAAACCCATCAAGGGGGCGCTGCCCATCGCTATCCAGGCACATAAGGAGGGATTTGAAGGGCTGATCGTTCCATCTGCCAATGCCAATGAAGCCGCTATGGTTAACGGGTTGAAAGTGTATGCTGTAGACCACCTGAATGATGTGATCGGTTTCTTCAGGGATGAATCATTGCTGAAACACGTTTTTGTAGATACGCAGGAAGCTTTTGCCAGTGCACAACGGGATTTTGAAATAGACTTCAGTGATGTTAAGGGTCAGGAGAACATCAAAAGGGCATTGGAAATAGCAGCTGCCGGAGGTCATAATGCCATATTGATCGGGCCTCCAGGTGCCGGTAAAACGATGCTGGCAAAAAGATTACCAACCATATTGCCACCATTAAGTTTACAGGAAGCTCTTGAAACCACTAAAATTCACAGCGTAGCCGGGAAGCTGCCTGATAATGCCATGTTGGTAAGCCGTCGCCCGTTCAGGAGCCCCCATCATACCATTTCCGATGTGGCACTCGTTGGTGGAGGAGGTAACCCTCAGCCGGGTGAAATTTCTTTGGCACATAATGGTGTGTTGTTCCTGGATGAGTTGCCCGAATTTAAAAGAACCGTGCTTGAAGTAATGCGCCAGCCGATGGAAGAAAGAAGGGTTACGATATCCCGGGCAAAGATTGCGCTTGATTTTCCGGCTAGTTTCATGCTTATCGCCAGTATGAACCCATGCCCTTGCGGATATTTTAACCATCCTGACAAGGAATGCAGTTGCGGGCCCGGTATTGTTCAGAAATACCTTGGAAAAATTTCCGGGCCACTGCTAGACAGAATTGATTTACATGTGGAAGTTACGCCTGTGGCATTTGAAGAATTGTCTTCCAAAAATATATTTGAAAAAAGTGAACAAATAAGGGAACGGGTAATTAATGCAAGAAACTTACAGGCACAAAGGTATCTAATGCACGAAGGCGTATACGCCAATGCGCAAATGAGCAGTAAAATGCTGAAAGAGATATGTATCATCAACGACACAGGGCAACGCCTGCTAAAATCAGCCATGGAAAAACTGAACCTTTCTGCCAGGGCTTACGACCGCATTATTAAAGTAAGCCGTACAATCGCCGACCTGGCCCATTCTCCCGATATCAAACCCGAACACCTCGCTGAAGCCATCCAGTACAGGAGTTTAGACAGGGAAGGATGGGGTGGTTAGATGTTCAAAGTTCATAGTTCAAAGTTCATAGTAACTTGTTATAAGCAATCCCCTCTCAATAGTGAGATCGGAAAGCACACGT